>CAYRDM010000015.1:0-14071 GCA_964423175.1 uncultured Candidatus Saccharibacteria bacterium
CGTGAATTCATAGAAATCAGTATCCAGACGGGATTTGATTATTGGTTCATCGCGTTTTCTGACCAGACTGTTCATCTTACCCTCCGTTGTTTTTTGTTTTCAATTTTTCTTAAAAACCATTGGACAAAAGCAAATGTTTTCAAATCTTCGAAGACCATTCTTCTTAGCTTTGATATTTTTATGATTCTGCGTTTGATAATTTCTCCTTCGTTGGCAAGGCCGAATTTTTTGCCGGTCTTTTTTAACTGACCAGGCAGAAGTTCAACATAGCCGAATGCAACTTTTTCTGTCGTCCATCCAGGGGATGATGCCAGAAGTTTACTTCGATTCAGCAGTTTGATTTGATCAGTTCCAATTTTTATACCAACTTCTTCATAGGCTTCTCGGGCAATTTCCGACTTGATATCCATATTTTCTAGATGACCTGCCGGGATCTCTAAGATAAATCCTTTCGGGTTTTTTGGTGTTCTCATGGGTTCTCTTTGTTGAGAGGTGAGAATAACGACTTGGTTGGTAGGATCGTATATTAAAAACGCGACCGCGTTACCCTTTTCTACTACATCGAGGTTGGGCCCTTTTTTCTTGAGCACAACATGTATGGCTAGGAAATTATCTCTGTAAACATCCCTATTTATTAAAGGCTTGGGAACGCTCTGCATCTTAATTTTCGCCTCAATATTAATATTTTTTTGTCAAAAGAACGTAGCGATAAAATATCACTTTTGACTTGAATAGTCAAGTCTTTTCCAGTTATTATACAGAGTTTAATCTTGACCCAATATTAAAGATATGATATAAAATCGTATTCTTTTAAAATTAAAAATGGAGACCAGTACTTATGTTCGATGCACCCAAAATCAAATTGCTTGTGATTGATCCTCAAAAAGATTTTATGGATATAGAGGGCGCGGCGTTACCTGTTCCCGGCGCTAATGCGGACATGGATAGGCTTGCTTTAATGCTCATGAGAATAACTAATAATTTCCGGACCTTAAGCACTTTAAGCAACATGAGTAATATTATTGTTTCTTTTGATATGCACCATGTATTGGATGTCGGACACCCACGTTTTTGGCGCAATACACATGGAAGTCATCCTGCACCCTTTACTCAATTTTTTTCTGGCGATATGGCTTACGGTAATATAAATCAGATCCTTCCGGTAAATCCGGAATGGTATCTTGATCAGTTAGAATCAGCCAAGCGCAGAGAAGCTACTGGTAAAAAACCAAATATGATCTGGCCAGAACACTGTTTGATAGGTAGCGAGGGAGCAACTGTCCAGGATAATTTGTTTTACGAGCTCAAAGAATGGGAGGCTGTATCTTCTGTCAATGTAGAATACGTTATCAAAGGCTTATATCCGCTACGTGAACAATTTGGAATTTTTGAGGCAGAGGATCCTGACCCACGAGAGCCGAGTACGATGCTGAACGTAGATCTTCTTAGTAAGCTTGATGAGGCCGATATTATCGGGGTTGCAGGAGAGGCGTTGAGCCATTGTGACATGGCAAGCGTTGATCAAATGATACGAAGAATTAATCCCCATAAAATCCATCTGCTTACGGATTGTATGAGTTCCGTGCCAAAAGTTGGCGACGGGCCTGATTTTCCAGCGTTGTCCAGGGCTTGGCTAAGAGAAAAAGAAAGGGCCGGGGTAACACTAACAACTTCTGTTGATTTTCTTAGATAATTTTTAAGGAAGACCAAGTATTGACTCCGCTTTAAATATATGTTATATTTATATTATAGGAGGTTTCGCAAATGAGCGTTTGCATCAATTGCAGTGGCCGGGTCGCCAATGGTGGTGACCGGCATGGCAAGGGGCGGTGCAATGTCCGTGGTCGTCACGGTGACCGTGGGCACAGCCTACACCCACGTCGTAAGAACGTGGTAACTGGTAACCTGTTGTTTGGGAATCGCGGTGCGGCTGTGGCCGGCACCGGCGTTCCCAAGGGCAGTTCGAAGGGATAGTAGTTAAACTTTGCGGCATTTGCCGCGGGAGTGGTTTCGGCCACTCCCTTTTTTATTGCCTGAAAAATAGATTCTTGTTAAAATTAAAAGATGAGTGAAGACATTCTCCAAAAATTTAATAATCAATTAGAATATGAACCTCAAATAGAGAATCTGGCAAATTTTAAAAGCGAACATAAAAAATTTGTTATTTGCGGAATGGGTGGATCGAATATAGCCCCTGGGGTAATAAAGGATTTAAAGCCAGAAATAGATATCATTGTTCACAGAGATTATGGTTTGCCCAGAATAAGCGATAGGGAACTCAAAGATAGACTTATAATTGTAAGTTCTTATTCTGGTCTCACCGCCGAAACAATTACTTCCTTGGAAGAGGCGATTAGCAAAAATTTAGATATCATTGTTGTATCCAAGGATGGTAAAATTTTAGAAATAGCAGAGAAAAATAAAATTGCGTATATTCGTTTGCCCGACATGAATCTTCAGCCACGTTTTGCGGTTTTATTGAGCATGAAGGCTATTTTAAAAGCAATGGGGGAGGATGAGATTCTTGCTAATATAAAAAATGATTCATTTACACCGGATCTTAAAATGATGGAAGACGTGGGCAATAAGTTTTCTGAGGAAATAGATGGCAAGACCCCTTTGATATATTCAGCCAGTCATAATTCAGGACTATCTTATTTATGGAAAATAAATTTTAATGAAACTCCAAAAGTTCCTTGTTTTGTTAATATTTTTCCAGAGCTAAATCATAATGAGATGTTGGGGTTTACTTCAAAAATTAGTGACGGTAAACTAAGTGATAAATTTATTTTTATTTTTATAAATGTTGATCAAGAGACTGATCAGAGAATACAAAAGAGAATGATTTTGACAAAGAAGATTTTAGAAGAGAATTCTTTTAAAGTCTTGTCCGTGGATCTTTCCGGAATTAATAAATATCAGAAAATCTTAAACGGAATATTCCTTTCTTATTATGTTTCCTTTGCTCTAGCCAAACAACACGGAATTGATATTGAAGACACTTCGGTTTTGGACAGCTTTAAGTCAGCTATCGGTTAATAAGTGCTTGTTGCTAGTTTATCTCGAAAGTTTATAATTAAACATATGGAAAACACAATAAAAAAAGGCACTCCAAAAGATGTTTTTTTGCATCTTCTTGCTGTTGCTACCTTGTACACAAGCGTCATAGCTTTTATTTCTTTGTGGTGGCAGTACATTAACATTTTGTTCCCGGATATGTTGCAGAACGGTTATTATTACAGTGCTAGTTATGGATACAACGACACAATACGCTGGGCCATGGCAGCATTAATGATCGTTTTTCCGGTTTATATACTAATTTCTTGGATTATAGGTAGAGAATTTGTTGTTGATCAAGAAAAAAGAGAGATAAGGGTGCGCAAATGGCTTTGGTACATTACTTTGTTTTTTTCAGCGATGACGATGATTATAGATTTGATAACCTTAATTTTTGATTTCTTGAAGGGAGATCTAAGCACTCAATTTTTTCTAAAAGTAATTGTTATTCTGATTGTTGCAGGTTCCGTATTCGGATATTACCTGTGGGATCTTAAGAAAAGAGATGGCATATCCAGCAAGCCCAAAATAGTCGCTTGGATTTCTTCTTTGATTATAGTTGGCAGCCTTGTTTATGGTTTTTTCTTGATTGGAAGTCCGGCAAATCAAAGGTTAAAAGCTTTTGATGAACAGAGGGTTAACATTCTTTCAAATATACAGAATCAAATTATAAGCTATTGGCAATCCAAGGGTAAACTGCCGGCTTTGTTGGATGATCTCAAGGACAGTATTTCTGGATTTGTTCCACCTCTGGACCCTGAGACAAAAATGCCCTTTGCCTACACTTATGTTGGCCAGTATTCATTTAAATTGTGTGCTACGTTTAAAACTTCTAATTTAGCTGATTATAATTATCCGACGATAGTTCAGGATTACGGAATTAATAATTGGCGTCACGATAAAGGCCATATTTGTTTTGATAGAACAATAGATCCGCAGATCTACAAACCTTACACAAACCCATTGATGAGATAACAGTCTTTAAACTTAAAACCCGAGATCATCGGGTTTTAAGTTTTTACTCTCCGGCGTACGTTATGGCTTCTTGCTCTGAGAAAGATTTTACTGCTTGGTTTTTCAGAAATATGAGATGGAAAATTAGCTTGAATACACTTCCGGCGAGAAAGGCAAGGGCCAATCCTTGGACTCCATAAGTTTTTGAAAAGAAATAAGCGCTCGAAAGAGAAACAGCCAGACCACCCAAGGCTATGATGGTCGGGGTGTGACTATTTTTCAGAGCATAAAAGGCCCTTGCGAGGAGGTGATTAATGCTTTCGGTTACTATCGAGGGACAGAACATTCCCAGCGTGGCTGCCGTTGTATATATGGCGTTTGTATCAAAATGGCCACCGCCTATTAGAATAGCGATTATCGGGCGGCGTAGCATATACATTATTAGGGCAGCTGGTGCGGTCGTTAATATTATTGCTTTAATAGTAAAATTTGTTTCGTTCATAAATTCTTTTTTATTATTCCTTGCGGCTATTTTGGATAATATCGGGAACGCGATTAGAGCAAAAGTTATGCCTATTATTGCGACAGGGACTGTTTGAAAATTATTTGCAATGTTTAAAATAACGATTGATCCGGCACCTATTGTAGAGGCCATTATCGTAAACCCGAGAAAAGTTAGTTGATCTATCGGTTGACCTATCATTCTGGGCAGCATTAGTTTGACATATTTTTTGAAGTGCTCATCAAATTTTATGTTCGGCCTATAAGTTAAATATTTTTTGCCTACTCCGATTATTCTTGTGACTAGGTGTAATATGGCGCCCACAAGGGTGCCGATAACTACCCCTTGTATACCAAATTTTTTAGAAAAAAGAGCCCCGACTATTATACCGATATTATAAATTGATGGGGAGATTCCATACCAAAAAAATCTTTCTTCACCGACTAGAATGTTGCCGAATGTGTTGCTTATCGCGAAAATTAACGGCGACAGAAGGAGAAGTCTCATTAGATTAACGAATAGGGTTTTCGATTGTTCCGTGAAGCCAGGCACTATAAGACTGCTTAATTGTCTGGCAAAAATAAAAAGCAATAAGCCGAAAAACAATACGATTAATATTGAGCTATTTAATACCGAATTGCTGAATTCTTTGGCTTCTTTTCGTTTGTCACTGCTTATTAGACTACTGAATATTGGAACAAAAGCCGCCGTTAAAGCACCGGCCACGAATATGTTTAATAATAGATTTGGTAAAATGAACGCAGCACTGTAAGCATCAAGCACTGTCGATGCTCCAAAATTCTGAGCCAATAACCTGTCTCTGAATAGGCCAAGGATATTGCTCAAAAGCGCGGTCAGGGCAAGAACGGCCGATCCTTTGAAAAATGTCTTCTTGTTTAAATAAAGAGAAAATATTTTTTTGAACATGTTATTTCTTAGACTAGCATTTTCCTGGTTTTTTTTCTAATATATTAAATATATGAAAAAAGAATATTTTTTTCTTTTCTCCGCAATTATCTTGGCTACAGTTGTTTTTTTCGGATTCAAAAATAACTTTTATCGAGTTGCCACCTTTTCAAAAACTCCTCAGAGCAAGGAGATAGAGGTTTATTTTCCGGGGATTAACACCAAAAGCGTGAATACAAAGTTTGTAATAACGGGAAAGGGTAGGGCTTTTGAAAATACAATAAATTACAGGGTAAGTGATTCATCTGGGCGGCAATTATATATGGGTTCTTTTATGACCGATGCACAAGACGCTGGATTGTTCGGTAATTTCAAACAAGAAATCGATTTAAATAAAATTGCAAACCCTGTACCGGACAAGATTAGGCTAGATGTTTTTGAAGCTTCTGCCAGAGACGGATCAGACACTAACAAAACCTCCTTTTTGCTGGATGTCATAAAGTAGTTCAATAGGCTTATAATTTTTGCTATAATAACCTGTATGAAGCAGGTTATTATTTTTATAACCTTTTTGTCGTTTATTATATTTCTGGGGCGATTTTCGTTTGCTCAAGCGAGTATTCAGGACGAGATAGATGCGCGCAATAAGCAGATTGATCAGATACAGAGACAAATTGACGAATATCAAAAGCAAATTGACGAAAATAGCAGCAAGGCAAAAACTTTGGCCGGTGAAATAGGAAGCCTAAACGCCCAAATAAATAAGGTCCAGTTAGAAATTCGAGGCTTATCATTGGCTATAGACCAGACCACGGCAGAGGCAAACACCACTCAGGGTCAAATAAATGAAGCTCAGGACAAACTCGATCTGCATAAACAAGCATTGGCCAGGTATATAGATGTTTTATATCAGGAAGATCAAGAGAATTTGACTCAGGTTTTATTTAAGCACTCGGAAATTTCTGATTTTTTTAATAACCTTAAAAATATACAAGATACACAGGACAACCTTCGCAAAACAATTATCAGTATCAAGGAATTAAAGTCGGATCTTGAAGACAAGAAAAATCAATTAGATAATAAAAAATCTGATCTCGAGAATTTAAAAGGACTTCAACAGTCAGAAAAAAGTGATTTAGACCAGGCAAAAAAACAGAAAGATTCTTTGTTGAAAGAGACAAAAGGACAAGAGGCAAAATTCCAACAACTGGTTAAGCAATCTCAGCAAGATATTCAAAGAATAAGCGAACAAATAACTTACCTTGCCCAGAATGGTGTTACAGTTGAAGATGCTATCAAATTTGGCCAACTAGCAGCACTTCGTGTTGGCATAAGACCTGCATTCTTGATTGCTGAACTTGAGGCCGAGTCTCGGATAGGAGTAAACGTTGGTAAGTGCAATCGCCCTGGTGACCCTCCAGAAAAAGGTTGGCAAGCAATAATGAATCCGAGGGATTTTACTCCATTTGCGAATATAACTAGTCAGTTAGGGTTGGATCCAAATACTACAGCAGTTTCCTGTCCCCAATATGTTAATGGAAGACAGTTCGGCTGGGGAGGAGCAATGGGGCCTGCTCAATTCATTCCTTCAACCTGGGTTGGCTATGCCGACAAGGTGGCTCAGTTATTAGGCAAGACCTTGGCTAACCCATGGAATATCGAGGACTCTTTTATGGCAGCGGCCGTTAAATTGGCAAACGCGGGAGCCACAGCAAAAACCAGGTCAGCAGAAATTGCAGCATCAAAAGCTTACTATAGCGGCAATCCCAGATGCTCCAAGGCACAATGCAATTCATACGCTAACACTGTTCAGAATAAAGCTGCTATAATTGAGCAGAATTTATAAAAATGAAAATTTTAGAAAAGAAAGTATTTTTTGGAGTAGCCGGCAGTTTTTTATTTTTAGGATTTTTGTTATTTACTGGTCTAGTAATGGCAAAAGAACTATATATAGTTAACCCCGCATCAGAAACCCCTTCGAGTACTCCGGTGAGTATTCCCGACAGCATACAAAAAGGGCTGTCTATTTTGAAAGCAACTCCGCCTTTGGATTATGAGACTAAATCTATGAAGTTAAAGAAGGGTCAATTGGTCAAGACGGGAGATCTCGTTCGCAAACAGATCGAGTTGGCCATACTTAATAAAAACACGGGTGAAATTTTTGAAAAAAGAGTCTGGGTTAGAGAGCAGGATATAAAAAACTATAAAAAAACAGGGGTCTTAAATTTTGAAAATTCAAGTTCAAGTGACGGTCTTACAGTAAGACCTCAATGGTGGAATAGCTTTAATACTTTCTATGAGGTTGTCGATCGCCCTGAGATGGTTGTTGTGGCTAACAAATATTTGTTTCCCAGCAAATATCTAACTGGTTTGGCAGAGAAATCTGCCGGAGAATATACTGATATCGTTTATGTTCCTTACTCAAAACAGATTCATTTACCGGAAGTTGTTGAATTAGGTAAAAATTATTTAGAAAAGAACATAAACAAAGCATTCGAAGATTTGAATACTCTTGGTGTTCGCTCCACAACTTCTTCCGCAAAACTCATAACCCAAGATATCTCAAAAGATTTTGTCAGAAATATTATTTTGGTTGAGCACGTTGATCCGGACGGTTTTGAAATTTCCGATGACGGTGGCAGGGAATTATTTGAAAGAGCACTGGCAGTTATAGGTGCCAATCAAAAACTTGCTTTTAGATATACAGGATCTCCCGCAGGAGCTTCTGGCTTGGCGCAATTTATTAAACCGACATATCTAAACATGGTTAGGAAGTATCCTCAGGCAAAATTAATAAAGGACTACAACTTGGGTATGGCTGACCATGTTAATGCCATCAAGGCAATGGTTTTATTCTTTGATAGCCACAAACAAGAAATTAGTACCAAAACAAAAAGACAAGACATCGTACGTTCTTTGGGTATTACAGAAGAAATGTTGGCCGCAACTTATAACGGCGGTCCAGGTAAAGTTGTTAAATCGGTTAATAAATACGGTACTGCCTGGTTTGATAATCAACTAGGACTTAAGGCTTCGGCCAGAATATTGAGGCAGGAGACTATAAGTTATGTTAAGAAGTTTGAAGCGATAAAAGGTCTAAATCTTTTTGCTGGAATCTCAATCAACTAGCCATTGTGCATAGCGTTTATTAAAAAATAAGTTATAATTAATCTAATGTACGAGAAGGAACTTCAAAGTCTGGGTTTGTCTGAAAAAGAAAGCAAGGTTTATCTTGCGGTTTTAGAATTAGGACCGGACACAGTCCAAAATATTGCCAAGAAATCGGGGATTAACAGGCCAACCGCATATTTGCAGATAAACTCTCTCAAAGAAAAAGGTTTAATGAGTGAATTTGTTAAGGGGAAAAAGACTTTTTATTCTGCTGAATCACCAGACAGGTTATTCAGCCTCTTAAATAATTTTCAGAAAGAACTGGAATTTAAAAAAACGGAAGCAAATCGGATTTTGCCAATGCTGAACGATTTATTTGTTGGAGCGGGCGAGAGACCAAGAGTAAGATTTTTCGAAGGTATAGAAGGTGCCAAAGCCATGCAGAATGATTTTCTTGCAGTGAAAAATAAAAAGATAGAATCTTTTACTAACTTAGACAGACTTTTTGAACTTTTTCCAAAACATGAGGATGAATACACAAAACGCAGAATTTCATCTGGTATTGAAGCCCTCGTTTTGTATACAAGAAAGGCAGGGCCAGTAGAAGGCGCAAATGACCCAGCCCGTCTCCGTACCGCAAAATTAATAACACCTGATAAATTTCCAATGTCAGCAGACATTACAATATTTGACGATAAAGTTGCTCTGGCGACTTATCGAGCTAAGCCAATCGGCGTAATTATAGAAGACAGAGACATCGCCGAGACTATCCGGGCTATATTTTACATGATTTGGAATAAGCCATAATAGCAGCTATTGACATTATCCTATAATCTGGTATACTTAATATTGTAAGCATCTCAACCCGGAGGTGAGGTATGGGCGGCTGGTAGCTCAGCTAAAGCACCTGCCTAGTCTGTTACTAGCACTTGGCAGGTGCTTGCCCGAGCCTTTCTTCGGTCGTGTAAACAGAGAAAGGAAGAAGCTATGGGTAGTTGGTAGCTGGTTGTTCATCTTTGGCCTTAATGGGCCAGCACCAATTATTTAAGCTTTGTTTTGTATCATTTTTCAGTGTTGGCAGGGGTCGGAAACGGCGAAATGCTGGTTCGGCCCCTTTTTAATTACCTATTTTTATATGTTTTGTCAGTGTTTTTAGACTCTTTTTAGGCTATAAAAACTATAATTTTAAGGAATAAAAACACTTGCTATTAATATTTGTCAGGGGCACTTGACAAATATTAACTATTCTGCTATACTCTCACTGTAGGCTGAAGTAAGAGCTAAAACTAAGTGCACATTTACTTGTTAATACGACCCGCCGGACAGGTCCTGAAATGTTCGTTGAATCAAAGTAACAACAGCATGTTTGGTCTTTTGACCGAAGATGTTTTACAAACCAATTTTTATATGAGACCTCAAAAATCTCTAATGCTTTGATTAACAACGGCATTTTGGTAACGAGTTGCGGAGAAATCACCCTTTCTCCTAAGAAACAGCCTCAAATCTTAAGGATAGCCCGCTAGTACACGTCCTCACCGACGCGGACTGCCGGGTGAAGATGTTCCCTCGAGGGAACATCCGAGAATGCAAAGTTGCTATGAGTTTAAGTTGAAAAATAGAATATTGTATTTTCGGATGTACCTTCGAAATTAATTTTACGAGCATGACTGCACCTGTTCCAGACGGAATCGGACTCGTTTCAGCATCCCCTCACCGGGTTGTTGCCGGCGGCTACAAGGGTCGCAGGTACGAGTCAGGAGAAAGGTGTGGAAAACCTTCCTCTAAACGATGGCCGTTGGAGATCTTGGCGGACCGATAATCGCGCCGCCAGGGATATTACTTCCAGTGGTCTAGCTAACCGCAGGAAGAAAAAGATTGAGTAGAGGAGTCAGGCGGTATCCCCGTCTTTCTACCCCGCTACGCCGGTGTCCCGCTGGGGCATCGGTGTAAAAACCAATCTTTCTCCGCAGGTGTAGTCTCAAATTTTAGCTTTGACTGTTTCTGGCCTAATCCCTTTGTTCCGTTCCCGTCAGGGGCGGCGGTTGGCTTCTTCCGCAGGAAGGAGTCAACCAAGATCGGTGTGGGGCTGGGAAACCCATGCTGATAACAAACGGAAGAGACTTGAAGGGTAGAACCCTCAAGATATAACTCGGCTTCGTCTTGCAAACGAATTCGAGGAAGAGAAGTCTAGCGAGTCAACCTGTGCCACGGTGCAGGAACTGTTAGACGGGACGGCTGGAATGCCCTCTCGAAAAACCTCCTTCTCCCAGAACAGTCACGAGATTTTCCCTGGCCCACCTTTGGTGGGCCACTTTCTTGGGCCCCAAATCTTAAATGATAGGGGCCAAAGAAAGTATTGACCGGTATTCGGCTCTATCGTATTATCACAAACATCTCATGTTTTTTAAAAAGGAGAATTATTTTGCGCGGAAACTGGGGAATGTCAGTGTTTCGTATTGGCGGTGCTTCCAACGGGCTAGATGTGTCTAAATTGATATTTAGCGATGAAGACAAAAAGGAACTCGCCTCCTTAGAAGAGACGCTGGAAACATTTAACATGGCGATAAATATGATAGAGGAAGAAAAGAAAAACCTTACCAGAAAGGTCGCTCGTCGCATGGGTTTGGCATCTGCCCGACTTGAAGACCTTAAAACTAATGGAAGGTCTCTGGTGGAGTCATCAAGCTTGTCCAAAATTGTCGGCTATAGAGCGGCTCGTATAAAAGGAGATCCAGTTGCTTTAGAAGATTCACACTTCGCATACTTGTGTGGAGGCGAGGCTTCTGGTTGCGGTTGGGTCAAAGGGAAACCCGACACCAGAACTTTCAATGATATTACTATCTTGAGTGGTTCTGCCGGGATGAATTTCTACTGTTGGCTTTGCGGCGGTTACATGGGCAAGTATGATTTTGTAATGTCGTAAAATATTTTGATCCTCGCTTAAGCGGGGATTTTGTTTTTTGAGATGACAAAAACCTAAAAATATTGTAAAGTATTTGAGAAATGAAACCCAAAAACAAAAAAGTTTATGTTGCCATGTCTGGCGGAGTAGATAGTTCAGTAGCTGCCGCACTCTTAAAAAAAGAGGGTTTTGATATAGTCGGAGTTTATTTCAAACCTTGGAGTCCGGAGACTGATAAAAGTTTTTGTAACTGGCAGGAAGATAGGCTAGATGCCGCCAGGGTCGCAGAAAAATTAGGGATTGAATTTAAAACTTGGGATTTTTCCAAAGAATATGGCAAAAAAGTTGCCCAGTATATGATCGACTCATACAAATACGGAACCACACCAAATCCCGATGTAATGTGTAACAAAGAAATAAAATTTGGATTATTTTTGAAAAAAGCCATCAAAGAAGGTGCCGATTATATAGCCACGGGTCACTATGTCCAGAAAGCTGATTTGAGAGGTAAAAAAAACTCTGCCCTGTTGATTGCCAATGATTCGGGTAAAGATCAGAGCTACTTCTTATATAATCTGACGCAAGACCAATTAAAATATTGTTTATTTCCGATTGGTAAGTATAAAAAAAGCAAAGTAAGAGAATTGGCCAAAAAATTTGGATTGGCAAATCATGGTAAAAAAGATAGCCAGGGTGTTTGTTTCGTTGGGCAGCTAGATATAAAAGACTTTTTGAAGAAATATATTAAATCTAAACCAGGAGAAATCATTTTAGAGTCTACGGGAGAAAAAATTGGATTTCATGACGGGGCTGCTTATTATACAATCGGTCAAAGACATGGTTTGGATATAAAAAATGGCCAGGGGCCGTACTTTATTTCAAGTAAAAATATTAAGAAAAATATTATTTATGTTGCAAAAGAAAAGAGTCAATTGGCTGTTTTTGATGCTTTGGTTTCAGAAATTTCATGGGTAGGAGATCCTATAAAATTTCCGGCTAATATTTCTGTAAAGATCAGATATCGCAGTGAATCTGTGCCGGCGACAATTTTAAAAACAAAAGACCCCAAGAAGGTGTCTGTTAAATTTAAAAAGCCGGCAATTGCGCCGACTCCCGGACAATCAATGGTTTTTTATAAGGGTAAATATGTACTCGGGGGAGGGGTAATTATCTAGTCTGGTTTGGAATTAGGGTAGGGATCAAACTTTTACCGCTCATTTCTTCTGGTTGGTATATGGACATTAAATCCAATACTGTTGGGGCGACATCAGCCAATATACCGGACACTTCGGTCATTTCGTTTTTAAGTGTTTCCGCTGTTTTGTTTGTTAAATATTTTTTACCTATTAGATAAAGAGGGACAGGATTATTATTGTGTTTAGTTTCTATTTCTCCCCCGGAGCGGTAAATAAGTGCCTCGGCGTTTCCATGGTCGGCTGTTATGATCATTGTTGCATCTTTTTCTATAACCTTCGTCAAAAGCAGAGAAAGAGAATTGTCCACGGCTTCTACTCCAGCTAGGACTGCTTTGTAGTTGCCTGTGTGAGCTAGCATGTCCGCATTTGCAAAATTAGCAACTATAAAATCAAAAGTTCCTTCTTCCATCTTTTCGATTATTGTTTGTGTTATTTCGTGGCTCTTTAGAGCTGGCTCTTTTTCGTGATCCTTGTTCGACTCTATAAAAATATCAGTTTCACCTTGAAAAACTTCGTTTCGCAAACAATTAAAGAAATAAGATACGTGAGCTTTCTTTTCTGTTTCTGCTATGTGAAGTTGTTTTTTATTTTGCAGACTAAGAGTTTCGGCAAGGCTATTTGCTATTGTTGGTGGCTCAAATACGACATGAAGCAGGGGATTATCCAAATACCTGGTCATGGTGCATACGTATAAGTTATTAATTTTCTTTTTTTCAAAATAATTAAAATCTGGTTCTACAAATGGTCTTATGATTTGGCGCATACTGTCTTCCCTAAAATTAAAAAAAATAATGGCGTCATTGTCTGATATTCCATGATATTCTGAATTGGTGACAATTGCCGGAATGCTCGAATCATCTTTCCCAGAAGAATAGTGTTTATTGATGAAGCTTGAAATATCATAGCCCGCCTCGCCCTTGCCCTCAGCGATTAAATCAAAAGTGGCCTTGGTAAATTCCCAGTTACTGTCCCTGTCCATGGAGAAATTCCTGCCTATCATAGTGACTATTTTGCCGCAGCCTTTTGCTTTTATCTCCATATTTAGCTTCTCAATAAGCTCCTGCCCTTCTTGGAGACCCGAGTCCTTGCCATCCATAAATAAATGTATGTATATATCTTTGAAATTTTTTTGTTGAGCCAACTCAAGTAACCCAACTATATGTGCAAAATTGGCATGTACTGATCCTGAGGTCAGGAGTCCGGCTATGTGCATGCGGCCGCCTTCCTGCTGAGCATGTTCAAATGCGCCGATGAGTTGTTCATTTTCAAAAAAAGATCTGTCGGCAATTGAGCGATTTATTCTAGATATGTATTGTTCTACAATTCTGCCGGCACCTATGTTTAAATGGCCGACCTCACTGTTTCCGGTTTCACCCCAAGTCATCCCGACCGCTAAGCCGGACGCCTGTAGTAATACCGCTGGATATTGGCTGGCTATCATAT
>CAYRDM010000016.1:0-12507 GCA_964423175.1 uncultured Candidatus Saccharibacteria bacterium
ATTATGGTATTTCAGAGAGCATGGTCAAAAGAATAGTCAGATTTCCAAAACGCAAAGAAGAAGGTGTCGCCCCCAAGACAATTGGGGTCATGCAGCCGACAAGCAACAAGAAAAAACCCCAAGAGATCTGGGTCATGTATCAAAACTTGAAATTTAAGAGACAACCAGTTAGCAGATTAGAAAAAATAGTCTCACCGGATGAAAAGAAGGTAATAATCTCAGCCTGGCGTTATCCAGGGGTAAGCCCTGTCGGTAAAAAGATTCCAATTCCAGAGGAAATTTTACAGGAGCTGGAGAGTTTGATAAAGTGATTCTATTATGAAAATTATATTATTGTGTTTTATCGTATTAATTGTTTTTCTCGGAATTTATTTCGGTACAAAAAATAAAAATGCAGAAGATGCTTCTAACTCTCCGGAGGCTAGTCTTACTGCCACTCCTATGCCAAGTAATTCCACGCAACCGTTACCCGATGTTGTTAATGTCAGAATGCAGACTGTTAAGGGTGATATCAACCTTCAGCTTTATAGCGAGGTTGCTCCCAAGACAGTTGCTAATTTCGTAAAACTCGCAGAGTCCGGTTTTTATGACGGTACCAAGTTCCACAGAGTCATTAGCGATTTTGTGATTCAAGGTGGTGACCCACTTTCGAAAATTGATGATCCAAAAGTGGGCACAGGTGGTCCCGGATACTCTTTTGAGGATGAAATTAATCCAAAATCTCTCGGCGTCCCCGCAAGCGTGATTGCTCAATACGAAGCTCAGGGATATAAGTATGACTATTCTTTGAAATCACTTCCAGTTGACCCTGGTTATATTGCCATGGCTAATGCTGGACCGAATACAAACGGTAGCCAGTTTTTTATAGTTACAACCAAACCCCAGCCGTATCTCTATGGTAAACACACCGTTTTTGGTAAAGTTGTGAAAGGGATGGATGTCGTACTAAAAATTAAACAGGGAGACGCAGTTAATAAGGTAGAAGTAATCAAATAATTTTTGCCCATACTCAGAACATCAAAACCTCTTAAGATATCTCGTGCTAATCTTCAGTTGATGAAAGAATGTCCGCGTTGTTTTTGGTTGTATAAACATAAAAATATTGGCCGACCTCAGGGCTATCCATATACCCTTTCAATTGCTGTCGACCAATTATTAAAAGAAGAATTTGACGGTTACCGTGAGAGGGGAGAAATGCATCCATCGCTTCTCGAAGTTGAGAGTTTGTCCAGCGCGAAACTTTATCCAGATCAGGAACAACTTAGAAAATGGCGCAATAATTTTGAGGGGCTCAAATATTACGATGAAGGATTAGACGCCACATTGTTTGGTGCGGTTGACGATATGTTAGAATTCAAGGACGGTTCACTTGCAGTCATAGATTATAAATCCTCAGGTGCGAAAGAAATTTCTGTTTACGATGATTACAGAATGCAGATGGATGTCTATACCTATATATTGGAGCAGTTGGGTTTAAAAACTGCACGCAAGGGATATTTTGTTTTTTATCAGGTTGATAAAACAGATGGATTCAAGGGCCGTCTTCCTTTCAGGGGCCAGATTCGTGAAATAGATGCTGACCCGACGTATATTTACGATGTCTTTAAAAAAGCAGTTGAGCTTGCTAGATCTGACAGACCACCGCAGTCTCATTTTGAGTGTCAGTATTGCACTTGGGCTCAACATCTTCACACAAACGTATAAAATGGCAGATAATAAAAAAACAAAACTAACAGGCGAGCATTTCTACAAATTTTTTCAGTGTCCTCATTGGATTTGGTATGACATTTATGGAGATCAGGAGAAGAAGGGTGAGATCCCCCCTCTAATTCAGATGATTCATCGCGGCGGCCTAAAGCACGAGCAAGAGATGTTAAAATCTCGCAAGTTTGAAGAGGTTAAGCCTGAACTTTTCAGAGATTTGGATGAAGCCTTTTTGGCAACTTTGGAATTGATGAAAAAAGGCGTCAATATTTATCATGGTGTTTTAATGGATTCAAACTGGGTAGGCATACCGGATCTTTTAGAGGCTAGACCAGTCGAGAAGGGCATGAAGTCTATTTTTGGCGATCACTACTATGTTGTTTACGATATTAAAAGCGGCAAAGAGATAAGAGATGAATATAAATTTCAACTCGTTTTTTATAGTTTGATCCTTGAGCGTTTGCAAGGCGTTCTGCCTCGCGACGCTTATATTGTAAATGCCGATGGAGAAGACCGCTCGTTTATGGTTGATGATTTTTTAGACTATTTCCACTTAACCAGAGAAAGAATTGAGAAAATTTTAAATGGCGAAAAGCCGGCTCCTTTTTTGAAGAGCGGGTGCAAGCAATCTCCTTGGTATGCTCTTTGTGTTGATGATGCCAAAGGTTGTGATGACATCTCGCTTGTTTATAGATTGAGTCAAAATGACCAGCGCAGGTTGTATGAACTTGGTATAAAGACGGTTCATGATTTAGCTGTTGCCGATTTGGACCAACTTCGTTTTAGGCTGGAAGACTGGCCATTTGATAAGATTTTGAAGTTTTATAACCAGGCACAGGTTTTAGTTTCTAATGAGCCTAAAATTCTAAAGAGACCCCAATTCCCCAAAGTTGAAAACGAAATATATTTTGACATAGAGTCAGACCCGACTGAGGGGATAGATTATTTGTTGGGAATTTTGATCAAAAGTGGAAACAAAGATGCCGAGTATAAATATTTCTGGGCAAAAGACAAAAAGGACGAAGAAAGAATCTGGCGAGAATTTTTGAACTTTCTGGAATCGCTCGATGATTTTGTAATCTATCACTATTCTTACTACGAAAAGGAAGTATTTAGAAGGCTTGGGAATAAGTACGGTATTTCCATGGCTTTGGAAGATAAGTTTAGAAATAACACAATTGATTTGCATTGGTCATTTTTGGAGGCGGCAGTTTTGCCAATATATTTTTATAGTTTGAAGGATGTTGCCAAATTCCTCGGATTCAAGTGGGAGGCTGAAGATGCCGGTGGTGCTGAATCTGTCGTTTGGTATAACCAGTGGTTGAAAACAGGCGATCAAAAAATCATGGACAAGATTATTAAGTATAATGAGGATGATGTTCGAGCCACTCTATTTGTCAAAGATTGGTTAGAAAAACAAAAACCTAGAACTAGCAAAGAAAGATTGCCGGAGTAGTTGACTTTTTATTTTAGATATCTTATAATAATTTAAGATTTTTAGGATCTTTTAAATTTGGAGGTAAAATAATGTATCCTCACATTCTGGAGTGGGTTACTTCTGTTACTTCACCCGCATTTCCTAAGTTTGACGCAGCTGAATATTTTCGTGAAGAGAGTAAGGAAGTTGATATAATTTTGAGCGGGAGTTTTATTGATACTTTTAGAAACAAAGTAGAGGAAAATATTGCATGTTCCATGCTTTTGTTTGGTTCGCTTGTTCGTAATTATCACGACGATAGGATTGTGTCCGAACTAGGTTCTAGCGCTAAAACTAATTTAGCGCATCTTTACGATGTCATTAAATTCGGAGTGGCTAGCCGAAATCTAACAAGCATTTTTTATATTCCAGATGGAAGGAATGTCGTTTTCCCAGTTTCTTTGGATTGGGTTTCTGGTATGCGTAGGTGGCGAGTAGACACTTCATTGGATATAGCTGGTTTGCCAAGGTTTATTGAACGAAAGGCGGGTGACAGGATCGTTTCTAAGCTTTCTGAGGCTTATCCCTTAGACTGACTAATTATTGTTTGGACCCGGAGATTTTTATCAACGGGTCTTTTAATTTAGTCTGGATTTGATTTTTATAATTCTTTGTTATAGTATTTTTTTATGCATAATAAGTCGATGCCTTTAATTATTCTAGTTGTCGCCCTGTTCCTGGCGATTTTTGTTTACCCTCAAGGCTGGGACAAGGGGGCGGATATTGTTAACGCTAAATTAGGGATACAATCAAAGTCATTTAAATTGCCTCATATGTTTAAAGTTCCTCCTTTCCGTCTTGGATTAGATCTTTTGGGTGGAACTCATTTGGTTTATCAAGCGGACCTATCAAATGCTGGAAATCAAAGTGTCGGCGATGCCATGGCAGGTGTGAGAGATGTTATAGAGAGGCGTGTTAATTTGTTTGGAGTTGCTGAGCCGCTAGTTCAGATTGAGGGAAAAGACAGACTTGTTGTTGAGCTGGCCGGTATAAAAGATGTTAATCAAGCGATTAAGTTAATTGGTCAGACGCCATTTTTGGAATTTAAAGAAGAGAGAACTGTCGACGAGACTCAAAAAATTCTAGATGCCCAGAAAAAGAACCAGCAGCTGACAGAGGACCCTTATTTCAAATCTACCGGATTAACGGGCAAATATCTTCAGAGCTCGCAATTAACTTTTGATACTACAACATCTCAACCGCAGGTTTCTCTGGAGCTAAATAGCGACGGTGCCAAAATCTTTGCTGATTTAACTAAGCGTGATTTGGGCAAGAGAATCGCAATATACTTAGATGGGGTAGCGATTAGCGCGCCGACAGTTCAAAGTGAGATTCCAAACGGCAAGGCGGTTATAAATGGAAGATTTACAATTCAGGAGGCAAAATTGTTGGCCGGTCGTTTGAACGCGGGCGCTCTGCCTGTTCCTATTAATTTGGTTTCGCAACAGACAATCGGTCCATCACTTGGACAGGATTCTTTGAACAGATCTCTTTTGGCGGGTATTTATGGTTTGATTCTCGTCGCCATTTTCATGATTCTCTATTATCGTTTACCCGGTTTGATTTCTATTTTTGCCTTGTTAATTTATACGGTTGTTGTTCTGGCGATATACAAAATAATTCCAGTGACACTTACGTTGGCCGGTATCGCAGGGTTTATATTGTCGCTGGGCATTGCTGTCGATGCTAACGTTTTGATTTTTGCTAGATTGAGGGAAGAGTTAAAAGCTGGCAAAACGCTGAGGCAGGCTGTTCAGGAGGGTTTTCACAGGGCGTGGTTTTCTATAAGAGATAGTCATGTTACTACTATTTTGGGTGCCTTTGTTTTGTACACTTTTTCAACATCTGTTGTTAAGGGTTTTGCTTTGACGCTTGGAATCGGTGTATTAATGAGCTTGTTTACCGCTACCGTTATCGCAAGGGCTTATCTTAATATTTTTACTGGTCCAAAATTCGATAACAAGAAGTGGTTATTCTAAAATATGAAAGCAATATATAAAATTATGTTTTTTGTCTCGATGCTTCTTACTGTGGGCGCAATTATTGTGACCGCAGTTTTCGGCATGAGATATGGGATTGATTTTAAAGGAGGGTCGGTAATAGAGGTCGTCTTTGATGGTAATAGACCAAGTGTGCCTGATCTAACTTCTGTTGTGGCTGGTGTCCAGGGAATTAAAAACGTTAATTCCAGTTTGGCTGGGGAGAAAGAAGCTATAATAAGATTAGATACCATAACAGAGCAGGTTCACCAGGATGTTTTGAAAACTCTTAATCAGAAGTTTGGTAAAGTTACAGAGAACCGTTTTGATTCAATAGGTCCGACTATTGGCAGTGAGTTGCGACACAAGAGCATAGTTTCCATTATAATACTTTTACTCGCCGTCACTATTTATATAGCTTTTGTTTTTCGAGGGCTATCGAGGGTTTTGTCACCATGGGCTGTAAGCTTGGCTGCTATTGCTGCTTTGGTGCATGATGTTGTAATTCCAACTGGAGTGTTCGCATTGCTCGGGCACTATTATGGTGTTGAGATTTCTGCGGTGTTCGTAGCTGCGGCCCTAACTATTTTGGGTTATTCACTATCAGATTCCGTGGTTGTCTTTGATAGGGTAAGAGAAAATGCTTTGCGTCTTGGTTCAAAAGAAAATTTTGGAGAACTGGTTCACAAGAGCATAATGCAGACTTTGGTTAGGTCTCTGAATACTACATTTGCCACACTGTTATCATTGATTGCTATATACTTTTTTGGCGGAGAATCAATTAAATTTTTCTCGCTGGCCTTGATTATAGGTATATTCTCCGGTGCATATTCGTCTTTCTTCGTGGCGGCGCCAATACTCGTCTGGTTAAGCGGTAAGAAGTCTAAGTAGAAATTATTCCAGGATTCGCCTTGACGCACCTGTTTTTTTATGTTATTCTTATTTTAAGTTTTTTTAATTTTAGATTCAGGAGATATCCAAATGCCAGAATTGGTTCCTTGGGGTATTGATATAAGCCCCGACATTCCCAAGTCTCTGGACTTGGGTTGTAGATTCTGTCCATGGTCCATTTTTAGGGCAGAATTAGAGCGTGATGATTGGCGAAAATATGTTGTCGGGTTTAATCCTCATCCGCCAGTTTCTCACTGCAAAGATCTAAACATGGTTGGGGCATTTGTAATCGAATGTCCTAAATGTTTTTCAAGATTCTGGTTTCATGTAACCGAAACCAATTACAGATTGGCAGAAGGCATCTGCCCCAATTGGCCAAAATAACCCCGGGTTTTATTGCCCGGGTTTTTATTTTCTAATGGGCCTTGCTTTATAAAGTACATCGTTGTATTATTTTTTTGATAATTTGAAGATATATTTTGCATCCGTGTTTGACTAGAGATTATAATATTGATATTAGTATGATTTGGTAGAGATAAGACAAGGCGAGGTATTAATAGTAAGAAGGGAGCAAATTAGATATTCTGTCAGAATTTATTGACATTTTGTGTATAAAAAACATTTGACTCATTTTGGGTCATGTGATATTCTTAGTTTAACAAAACAGCTGAAGGGGGTATGAATAAGAGGCCAGTATTTACTACTCTTAGTTATCTCTCACTCTGTTTCTAGTAAGTGCCAAATTTAACAGCCACAATCAGGGGGGTGGTCGGACAATTACTGTCAGTTTTGAATACCAGAAATAAGGATATAATTTCCCGACGTTTTGGTTTGAAAACTGGCAAAAAAGAAACGCTAGAATCCATAGGAAAGAACTACGGCATTACTCGTGAGAGAGTAAGGCAGATTGAAGAGGTTTCTCTGAAACAAATAAGAGAAGGTTTAACATCTGGTTTGTCTTCCAAGATTAAGCCCTTTGTTAATTTGGCCGAAAACATTCTTGACCAGGCCGGCGGAGTTACAAAAGAAGAAAATCTATTTGCAAAGTTTTCTGGTTCTTCAAAAGATAATCCAGCGAATGCTGCCTTGGTCTTCTTTCTCTCTTTGGACGGCAAGCTAAAGAAATTATCGGAATCTGATGATTCGCATTCTCACTGGGCATTATCGGATCAGCACTCAACTTCATACAACAAGTCAATTTCAACTTTTGTGAATTCTCTTGATAAAGAGGGAAGCCCAATTGCCGAATCTGCTGTTGTCGATTTTTACAAGAAATCAGGCGCATCTCTTAAGGATGTTACTCCTGCATCCGTCGCCTCCTACCTTTCTATTTCTAAAAAAATTGCAAAGAATAATTTTGGACAGGTTGGTTTGGTCAGTTGGCCAGATATTAAACCACGAGGAGTTAGAGACAAGGCCTTCTTGGTTCTAAAGAGAGATGGTAAGCCAAAACACTTCAGAGAAATTGCCAAACTTATCAATGACTCTGGCTTTGTCGACAGAAAGGCAAATGTTCAGACAGTTCATAACGAATTAATAAAAGACAAGAGATTTGTCTTGGTTGGACGCGGCCTTTATGGTTTGACCGAGTGGGGCTACAAAGCTGGCACAGTCAAAGACGTAATCGTGGACTTAATGAAATCAGCTGGTAAATCACTACATAAAAAAGATATAATAGCTCAAGTGTTATCTCACAGGATGGTAAAAGAGAATACAATACTTTTGAACTTACAAGATTCCAAGACTTTTGAGAAAAAAGGCGAAGGCGTTTACTCATTACGCCAGGCATAGTAATAGGTGTTAGATGACGGGTGTTTGGATTTTAGTATCCAGTTGCGGACTAAACACTAAAGCCTAAACTAATACCTAATTTCTTGTTTTCCCAAGCCCTTAGTCCACTAAAAACAGCATTAGAAGTGATAGCAAAATATTGGTGGGTTGCCACCCCGTTTTTGTTATTTTTTGCTTCACTTGATGCTTGGCTTCTATATGTAAGGAAAAGATACCTTCTTTCATTGAAGTGGACGCTACTTGAAATAAAACCTCCTCCAGACGTACAAAAGAGTCCGAAAATTGCCGAGAATATATTTTCGGGTTTGCATGCAGTTTATACATCGTCCGTAAAAACAAGAGAACAATTTTGGCAAGGCAAAGTTCAGCCTTGGTTTTCTTTTGAAATAGTTGGTAATGGGGGTGAGATAGGATTTTTTATTAGAACCCCGGAGGGCCTACGATCTCTTGTTGAGGCCCAAATTTTTGCTCAGTATCCAGATGCCGAAATTAAAATAGTCGATGATTATGTAAGCCAAGTGCCGGAGTTTTTGCCTGATGAAAATTACGACATGTTTGGTACCGAACTTGTTTTTAGTAAGCCGGATGCTTATCCCATAAAAACATACCCGTTCTTTGAGGAAGATTCAGGTAAGGACGAATTTAAGAGGACGGACCCTTTGTCGCCACTTGCTGAAATAATGAGCACTCTAGAATCCGGTGAACACATCTGGATACAACTATTGATAAGGGCTACTAATGATTACTGGGTTAAGGAGGCGAAAGTAGAAATTGATAAAATGCTTGGCAAAGAGGCTAAGAAAGAACCTGATTTTTTGGATATATCAGTCGGGCTTTTGGATAAGGTAATTTCCGGTGGTTCATCTGCTCCCGAAGAAAAAAAGAAAGATGAGAATCCATTATCAAAAATGACTCCTGGTCAGAAGTTTGTGTTGGAACAGGTTGAGAATAAGATTTCAAAACTTGGATTCAAATCAGGTTATAGATTTATATATCTTGCAAGAAAAGACTGTTTTCATGGTTCTCATATTTCTGCTGTCATGGGCATGTTTAAACAATTATATTTTAATAATTTAAACAGTTTCAGGCCCAATGGCAGAACTATTACTTCTGACAAAGGAGTTTTTTCTTGGTTTTTCCCAAGCTCAAAGGGGTTCTTTTATAAACAGAGAGAATTTAGGCGCAAATGGAACCTCTATCAGAATTATAGAAACAGGTCTTTTGTCGATCAATATATAATTTTAAATACTGAAGAATTGGCAACGTTGTTTCATTTGCCGGGAATTGGTGTTAAGGCCCCATCATTCCCAAGAGTTGAGGCAAAGAAGAGCCAGCCACCTTCGGGTTTGCCGACAGGTTAGTTTATTTTCAAGTTCAATAAAATATGGGTAATTCAGCAGATAATCAGGTTGTGTTATTCGGTCAAACAAACTTCCGTAACAAGAAGGTGACTTTTGGTATTAAGATGGATGATCGTCGTCGTCACATGTACGTCATCGGAAAAACTGGAATGGGCAAGTCAGAGCTTCTCAAAAATATAGCCATTCAGGATATCCAGGACGGAAGAGGTTTGGCTTTTGTTGATCCTCACGGTGATCCAGTCGAGGATCTTTTTGATTATATTCCGCAAGAACGTATCAAAGACGTTATTTATATAAACCCCGCCGACATGGAATTCCCCGTTTCCTTTAATGTGATGGAGCATGTTGGTTTTGATCAGCGTCATTTGGTTGCTGATGGCATGATGGCTGTTTTTAAAAAAATCTGGGTTGATCAGTGGTCAGCGCGTATGGAATATATTCTTAATAATACTATTTTGGCTCTTTTGGAATCACCCGGCTCTACTATATTGGGAGTTAATAGAATGCTTGCCGATAAGGATTACAGAAGAGAGGTTGTAAGTCAGGTTACCGACCCAGAAGTGAAGGCTTTTTGGACACAAGAGTTTGCAAAATACAACGACAGATATGCTCAAGAAGCAACCGCTGCAATTCAAAATAAAATAGGTCAGTTTATTTCTAATGCCTTGATTCGTAATATTGTCGGTCAGCCGAAATCATCTTTTGACATGCGCACAATCATGGACGAAGGAAAGATTCTGCTCGTTAATATTTCAAAAGGTAGAATCGGAGAAGATGCCTCGCGTTTACTTGGAGCCTTGATAATCACAAAGATTCAGCTTGCTGCCATGTCGCGCGTAGATATTCCAGAGAGGGAACGTAATGATTTTGTTCTTATAGTTGATGAGTTCCAGAATTTTGCTACCGCATCCTTTGCAAATATTTTATCTGAGGCTCGTAAATATCATTTGAGCCTTGTCGTCGCTCACCAATATGTTGCTCAGATGGACGAAGGAGTAAGAGATGCCGTTTTTGGTAATGTTGGAACAATTGTAACTTTTAGAGTTGGCGCTGAAGATGCTGAAATGTTGGAAAAAGAATTGGCACCAGAATTTTTGGCAACTGACATTGTAAATCTGGGCAAGCGGCAGATCTATTTAAAACTTATGATAGATGGTGTCGCATCGCGTGCGTTTTCTGCCATGACCATGGATACCATTGCTAGACTTCCCGTAAGTTTCCGTAATCAGATAATTGATTTCTCCAGGCAGAAGTATGCGGCCACAAGAGAACAAGTTGAACAATCAATTGCCGATTGGCATATTCCATCTCCAGAACCAGAAAGACAAGAACGCTTTGATAACAGACAATTTTCAGAAAATAGGCCCATGCGTAACGATATGCAGCAAAGACCAAGACAAATGCCCAGACCTTTTGGCGCTCAGGTTCAAATGAGGCAGGCTCCTCATGATGTCGAAGCAATACGGCCCGCAAGACAAGCGCCGGGCAGTTTTACACCATCTGCACCCAGGCCCCAGCAGGCAGCCCCAGTTAGGCCATCACAGAGCCAGCCGCAGACAAATACTGTTCGTCCCGGAGAGGAAAATATCGGAAGGCCAGTATTTAAACCTCTATCTCTTTCCGAGGCCTTAAATCGCGGCCCAGTTGATTTCAGGGGTAATCCTATAAAACCGAAACATCCAATTCAAAAGCAAAAAGTAGACGTGGATGTGGGAGGACTTCGGAAGATTCTTGAAGAAAGTATGGATGATGATGAATAAAACCGCCGGTATGAATGAAGGCGGTTTTATTATTTATGGACTTTTTTGCTGGTTTATGTTAAAAAATATCAAACAGAACTTTTAAATACTTATATGGAGGAATTTTGAAACAGAAATGGATTCCTTGGCCTGGAATAGGGCAGGTAGATAAACAGGCACTCTCTCCAATAGTTGATAGCCATTTTTTCCGGAGGTTAAGCGACAAGAGACAGTTGGGATTTGCTTATCTCGTCTTTCCGGGCGCCAATAATGACCGACGTCAACATTCAATGGGGGCTTACTGTCGCACGCGCGAATTTACTTCGCGGATGGTTAAGAGAAGGTTGCTATCTAAAAAAGAAGCTCACAATCTTAATCTTTTTGCCCTCCTGCATGATATTGGTCATGGTCCTTTTTCACATGTGATTGAGCCGCTGTGCGAGGCAGATCATAAGCAGAGGGGCCTTATGGTTTTAGATAGAATGTCAAAGGAAATAGAAATGTGCGGTGGCGACTTAGAACTTCTTAAAGCTTACATGTCTCACACCGATCCTGCTTGGCAGATTGTTGCAGATAAAAATCTTGGTATGGAAAAGATGGATTATCTTGTTCGTGACCAAGAGGCAACGGAGTTCGGTCCCAATATCCGTCGTTGTGTTGAAAGCGTTTGCAATCACCTAGAATACAGGGACGGACAATTGCTGGTTGATCTCAAGGCTCTTGATGCCGCGATAGAAATACAGAGGGCTTACATTTATTTTTATCGAAATGTTCACTTGGAAAAAAGTGCTTATATCATTCAACGTTTTATGCAGAAGCTCATCTATCAGTTAATGCATTCCCCAAAAGAGCTTGGCGGTATAACGGAAGACGAGCTTTGGGAAATGGTTGATGGCGATTTGTTGCACGCCTTAAAATTGTGCAAAAATGAAACTGTAAAAAACGGAATGGCGATTTTTGATAATGGTGTTACTTCTTTTCCAAAGACGGCCCTGTCTATTAGACTCAAGGGTTATGGTTGGCTTGAGCGCCGTGCCGGTAAGGATATAAGAGTTGTCGAAACTGACAAACAATTTTTTGATAAGTTTTTCAATAGATCCAGTCCGGCTGATCTTGAAAGACTTGAAACAAGTATTGCGGGAATGCTTTCCTTGCCGAGTTGGAAGGTTGCTGTGAGCCATATTGTTGAAAAGAGGCGGTTTATACCGGAAGATATTAAACTCTTTGACGGTCATCGGATATATTCGCTACAAGAGAGAGATCCGAGTTATTTTGAACTTCTGGAGAGAGAACTATCCAAATATCTTTGTATTAGGGTTTGTGTGGTGCCAGAAAACCGAAGATCTCTAAATGTTACAGCCAGAGATAGTATGAATATTATATCTGATTATATAGGGCATTCGCGATTGTAATTATTGCCCGTTGTCATTTTTTGTGTTAAATTAAACCTGCTTAAATAGCAGGTTTTAAATTCCGCCCTTAGCTCAGTTGGTAGAGCAGCTCCCTTTTAAGGAGACGGTCGTTGGTTCGAATCCAACTGGGCGCACATCATAAATAAAAACTGG
>CAYRDM010000017.1:0-5557 GCA_964423175.1 uncultured Candidatus Saccharibacteria bacterium
TACCTTCCAACATAAATGAGAAAGCCATCCGCAGCGAAGATCCGGTGTGGCTTACTTTTTCCTTGGCTCATGCGAAGACTGACGCTCTCGCTGCCTTAATAACGGAGAAGGGTATTCTAATAACAGCTGACCAGGTGATTGTTTGCAACGGTGCTATCCGAGAAAAACCAAAAGACGTAGAGGAAGCCACTGCATTTTTGAGGAGTTACGGGCGGTACAAAGCCTCTTCGATTGTATCCGTCGTTGTTACAAATCTTGACGCAAGTGAGTTTAGCCTTTCGGGCAGATTGTCTGGCACGGTATTTTCTACAATTAGTTTTAATGATATTCCAGAAGATGTAATCAAGGCCTATGTTGCAACCGGGGATCCTTTTATAAACTCTGGGGGTTTTGATCACGAGCACCCAATTATCGCCCCGTATGTGGCAGAGATTAAGGGCGAAGCTGAGAGTATCGTTGGTCTGCCAAGAGAAATGACCGCCAACTTTTTAAAGTTAATTTTGAAAAGCCGCAGGGGGTACTGTTAGTAGATTTTTATAAATATAAAACCCGACTCATTAGTCGGGATTTTTATTTTTTAGAATAAAAGGAGCGGTGCGACCCACACGGGACTGACATAAAAGGGATTGTAATATGGTGTGTAATAATCAATCGGGAAGGGATCAATTACTATCGTTTCCACAACAACTTCTTCGACAACCTCTTCGGTTACTGTCTCGGTCACTTCGGCCGAAGATGTTTCCGCGAGCTGCCTATTCATATCGTCTTCCTGGGCGTGTAGTCTAAACATAAGTTCAACGCTTTTCGTAATAATGTCTGTAATCACTTTTTCGGCAGAAATCGATCGATAACCAAGTTCTCGCCACGAAAGATTCGTGTTGCAAATTCTTAGGATTTCTTCCCACAAAGCATCACTAACGAGAATTGACGGCCAGTTTGGATCGTTGGCGTTGATTTTATTCTCGTTTAGGAAAGACATGAAAACTATTTCTATGGGATCAAGGTTTTTGAATTCGGCAACCGCGACCCGGAGATCTTCCCAGTTATCCTGGGCGAGATATGTTTTGAAGTCATCGCTGCTCAGTTCAAAATAGCGTTCAAAAGCGAATGTGCCTTCAGTAAGATCTACAGCCCCAGGAATATCATATAGTTTAATAAACTCCTGGTATCGTTGAAGAAATCTTGTAAGAAATTCTCTACCCTCCGTGCTCGGCACGTAGCGCCATTCGGCAAGTTCTGACTTGAAAACCGTTTTCTTTCGGATAACAACATTTTGTGAATCAATAAGGTTTCTTTCTTGCATCCACTTAAACAACGGAATAAGAAATGCATTGGAGTCCACGAGATTTAAGGGGAAGACTACTCGATTATTAATCATTTGGTTTAGTACGAATATGGCACAGAACTTTTCTCTTTCACCGGGTTTCAGCTTATGCCGGTTGTTGTATGCTGAATTCGGGTGTCGTTTTCTTGCCATAGTTATTTTCTCCTGCCACCAAATCCGCTGCTCGGCGGTTTACTGCCGAATGAACTACTGCTGCTCGGCGCCCTAGTTGTGGGGCTTGTGGATCTAGAACTTCCAAATCCCGAACTACTCGGTTGGCTGCGTACTTGTGGTGATTGGGTTGTGCTGGGGGCTCGATAAGAAGAAGCGGGTGGATTGCTTGCGGTGTTCGGACGACCGAACCCTCCACTACCAATTGCTTTGCTGGTATCTCGTTCTTGGAATGAACGTTGGGAAACTGTCGGGTTCCTGAGCGGGGCGCGGACATTGGTTGCGACCTTGTCGGCATTTGGCGATCTGACAACCGTTCTAGTCTGAGAGCTTGGTGCTGACCTCAGCGTGGATCTTTCGACATAGGTTCTGGTTTGCGTCCTGTAAGTAGTAAAAGGCACGGGCCTGTATACGCTATAGAAGCCAGGGTAATATCCATAATGCCACGGAGATACATACGGTCTCCAAAGCGGCGAATAAAGATAGCTGAAAAGAAGAAGATCCCCAACAGAATATTGAGAGTGATAAAATACGTTAGGTCCGTAAATTTGGGGATTACCCTGAATTTGAACATTCACCACCTGCGGTGATAATTGTTCAAAGTTAATTGTAGCTACTTCTTGTTCTTGCCCACCGCTCAAAACTGCTGTTAGCGAGAATAGTCGGGCGGTTCCTTGACCGGCCTCTGTAACGCGGATGTAGTCCGTGTTCCCGTCCTGATCAAGATCTAGGTTGTTGATAGACCCGGGTCTGTTAATTGCCTCCTCAAGCGCCTGTGGCGTGGGGTGCGACTTTAAGAAATCGCCAAAGCCCTGTAGGTTCAACCCATCGGCTGCCTGACTGGTTACTTGAACATTCACATTTCCGGATTGTTGCTGTGGTTGAGATACCACAACTGTATTGGGCTGAGGATTCCCGCAGCCGCTAAGGAAAAGAGAGAGTCCTAAAATACAAGAAAACAGAGAAGTTTTTCTCACGTTTTGTTCCTCGTTTTTAAAGAAAGGTTTGGATACCAAGTGGGCATCCTGTGTATGATTTAATACAAAAACAGCTAATTGTCAATATTATTGACAATTAGGCTCGATAGTTATATAGTTTGATACATAGGTGCTCTTTTTGATACTAAGGAGTAAAGATGTCTGAAAAAAAATTGCCGTTTAGCTTTTCGCGCAGAGCAGGCAATCTTTCGTTCTTGTCCGGTCAGATTGGTCTTAGAGATGGTGGTCTGGTATCCAACAACTTGAAAGAACAGACAATTCAAGTGATGGAAAACATCTCTGAGGAATTGAAGAAACTAGGGCTGACCCTGAAAGATATTGTGGATGTTTCTGTTTTCATGACAAGTGTCACTGACTATCAAGAGTTTAATGAGATTTATGAGACTTTTTTCGAGGAACCATTTCCGACAAGAACTTGTGTCATGGTCGAAGGACTTCCTTTCCATGCGAGGGTGGAGATCAAGGTTATAGCTCAGTTCCCCAAGGTCTCTGGAAAAGTTAGGCCCTACTATACCGCTAGGTGTTGTGAGTAGTTTACGATTTATGTGCCGCATATTTAAGTGCGGTTTTATTTTTTAAAAAATTTGGCATTCAAATTCATTTGGGATATATTGTTTTTATGATTAAAAGAAAACAGAAAATAAAGGTGGGGATAATTTTTGGAGGCAAGTCAGCGGAACACGAGGTTTCCTTGCAGTCGGCCAAGAATATAATTGCTGCCATAGATAGAAAAAAATATGACATTGTAACCATCGGTATAGATAAGAGTGGTTCTTGGTTTTTGAATGATTCTGCAAAATTTTTGCTTAATTCAGAAGACCCCAAACTAATAAAGTTGAACAAGGGGAACAGCAGGTCTTTGGCTCTAATTCCAGGAGGGGTTGAGAGACAGATCTTGTCTTCAACCGGGGAGAATATACGAGGGCGAGTAGATGTTGTATTCCCCGTTTTGCATGGAACTTTTGGTGAAGACGGAACCGTTCAAGGATTGCTTAAGCTGATGGATATTCCTTTCGTTGGGCCGAGCGTTCTTGGTTCTGCCGTAGGTATGGATAAAGATGTTCAGAAAAGATTGTTGAGAGATTCGGGTATATTGGTGGCGGACTTTTTAACTTTCGAAAAGGGTTCAAAAATTGATTTTAAAGCTGTTTCTAAAAAATTGGGTTTGCCTATATTTATAAAGCCTGCAAATTTGGGCTCTTCCGTTGGTATTTCGAAAATTAATAATAAGAAAGAATTTCACGAAGCGATAGAATATGCTTTTAAATATGATAACAAGATTTTGGCGGAGGAATTTGTTGTCGGAAGGGAATTAGAGTGTTCAGTTATGGGCAACGATAATCCAGTTGCTTCTTTGCCTGGAGAAGTAATCGTCGGCAATCATAAATTTTATTCCTATGATGCCAAGTATATAGATGAGAAAGGTGCCAGTTTGATAATTCCAGCAAAACTTTCAAAATCGCTAACTAAAAAGATACAAGAGGTAGCTATTAAGACTTTTAAGGTTCTTTGTTTAGAAGGAATGACTAGGGTTGATTTCTTCTTGAGAGAGGGCGTCGGTGTGATTGTAAACGAAGTAAATACAATTCCAGGGTTTACTAAGATAAGCATGTATCCAAAACTTTGGGAGGCAAGCGGGCTATCTTACACAAAATTGATAGATAGATTGATTGAGTTGGCGATTGAGAGGCATTCGAGAGAAAAATCACTCCAATATTGACAAAAATAGACAAAATGATATTTTTGCCTTAGTTTTTTAAGTTTTAAAAAGGGGAATCGAATGTTTAATGCTAAAGAGGTTTTGTTGAAAGGCGAGCCTGTGCCCAAACACATTTATATGTATGCTCTTGCGGGATTAGACTTTGAACTTTTTTTGGAAGAGTTGCCCGGTTGTGAAAAAGAGACTCTAATTTTTTTGTATAAAATGTTAACCGCCCCGGTACCAAAGGGCATCTCAAGAGCGGTTGGTATTAACTCTGTGGCGGCAGATTGCACAATGGGGCATATGTTGGCCAGAAATATAGATATCAAAACCGTCAAGTTTAATATTTATGTTTCTCATTCTCATGCGGCAGAGGCAAATTTTTTGGATGGGCTCTATAAGCCGATAAGATCCTCAAGCCTTAATTCTCAATTTGCAATCACCTTGCCACACGAAAAAAGTGATTCGCCATTTCTTACTAAAGAAGTGTTGGGTACTTTTTCTGCGATTGTGGCAGAGGTGTCATTTAAAGCTACCGGCCAGGGGATAGAACTTGGCTGGGCCGACATGCTGGGCGTTCCCATCGTTTGTATTTTTAAGGAAGGTTCAAAACCTGCCAAATCTTTGGCAACCGTTTCCAAGGTTTTGTTGGAGTATAGAGATTCAGAGGATATGATTGCACAGATTTCCAAAGGACTTTTTTCTTTAGGGTTGTGCTAACTGCCGTAAGGCAGTTTTTGTTTGGGAAAATAGTTCGTCAATTGACATTAAAAATATCGTCGAATATCATGAGTGGATATAATTATTTTGTTTTATGTTTCCCAATAAATTTTTTGTAATTTTTTTGGTTATAGTTTTTATATCTAGCGGTTTTTTTGTTTTTACTCCAGATGTTCACGCAGCTCCCGTTAGGGATGTTACAGTGACCGTTTCTCCCACCACTTCTTATACCAATCAGAGTATTGAATATATTTTTACTGTCATTAATAGTGTTTCTTCTTCTACTAAAATTGGATCTGTAGAAATTCAATTGCCACAAACACCCCTCTCTTTTTCTACTCCAGCCAGTATTTCAGTTCAGTCTAGCTCTTTTTCAGGAGGTTGGGTTTTGGGTTCTAGCGGGGGATATATAAATGGGTTTAACTCTTCGACAAAAAAAGTTGCTGTAAAAGCAAGCGGTTCTTCAACGCAACTTGATGCTGGACAGTTTGTGAAGATTAAAGTTACTTCTGCAGCGCCAGTCTCCTCGGGTTCTTACGAGTGGACTACATCTGTCTGGGCAAACCTAACTTTTAATGGAAGTTCATTTGTATTATTGAGTCCGGGTCAGCCGGTTGTTGTGGTGAGTGTGGCACCTACACC
>CAYRDM010000017.1:5657-11353 GCA_964423175.1 uncultured Candidatus Saccharibacteria bacterium
TACGCCAACTCCTACACCTACGCCAACTCCTACACCTACGCCAACTCCTACACCTACGCCAACTCCTACACCTCTAAGTGACGGGCCGGTTGGTGTTACCGGATCGGCTTTTTTTGAGACGACACCAACTCCTAGCATAACGCCAGAGATTTTTCTGACACCTGTGCCAAGTTTGTCGCCAAATCCCATTGCGCAAGTTTTAGGAGCCTCCATATCTAATGAGTTTTCTAATAATCCGCAACCAATAGTGGCAAAGAACAAAAATATTTTTAGAAATAGACCCTCAATCTCTCCTCAAGCACTTCTCAATTCGAATCCGACAAAGAACATCAGCAAAGAGCCAAACTGGTTTATTAGATTTTTGTATAGGGTTTTTCATTTTAGAAGTTAAAAACAGAAGGGTCTACAAAAACAGCCGGACTTATTTATTGACATTTTGTTTTTTAACCTGTATATTATTTCTTAAATTGTCTTAGACCTTTTAAATGTTAGGTATTTCTGATGACTTACTTGCCTAGGCACGTTGCGATAATTCCTGATGGAAACAGACGTTGGGCCAAAGAGCATGGGTTAGCCTCATGGGAGGGTCATGCCAAAGGAGCAAAAAGGTTTGTAGACATCACTAATTCTATTTTTGAGTGGAATATTCCCTTTTTTACCTTTTGGGCGGCTTCGGAAGATAATTTAAGGAAAAGGAAGAAAGCCGAAGTTAGCTTTTTGGTAAAATTACTTCGTGCACAATTAAGAAAGGGTTTAAAGCCATTTGATAGAAGGGATATAAAATTGCGTGTTTTGGGCCGTGGTGCTGATATCCTTGATGATGGGAAGTTGGGCGCTGAAATAAAAAGATTCGAGGAGCTGTCTCCCAAAAATGCTCTTTGCAATTTAACGATTGCTTTTGGCTACGACGGTGTGACTGAACTTTTGCAAGCGGTGAACAGGCTTAACGAATACAATCTTCCTCCATATGAGAGAGAAGAATTGGAATCACATTTGTGGAGCAAAGATTTACCCCCGGTTGATTTAGTAATAAGAACGGGTGAACTGGATACTGGCTGGGCGCATAACAGTTCGGGATTCATGATGCTTCATACTGCTAACTCTGAACTTTATTTTCCAAAAATGTGTTGGCCAGATTTTTCAGCAAAACAATTAGAGATTGCTCTAGAAGGTTATTCCAAAAGACGCCGTCTCCTGGGCGCATAACTGCCATTGTGGCAGTTTTTATTTTATTAATATGGGTTTATAATAAATTTATATGACAAACATTTTAACTTCTTACAGCGGGTGGGGCACGATATTACTTCGATCGGCGATAGGTCTTATTTTTGTTGTTCATGGTTGGCCAAAAATGAAGGATCCGGCCAATATGGCAAGCGTTTACGGGGGTTCAAAATTAGCTGGTTGGTTGCATGGGGCTATAGAGGTTTTCGGAGGAATATTTTTGCTATTTTCTTTTCAAGTCGGACTTGTGTCCATTTTGTTTTCCGTCATAATGCTAGGCGCAATTTATTTTAAATTGTTTAAATGGAAAACCCCGTTTTTTGCACATGATAAAACTGGTTGGGAATTTGACTTAATAATTCTTGCAGGACTGCTGGTCCTCTTGTTTGGCTAGTTTGTACAATGAAGATCTACATAAAAGTTAAGCCCCGTTCAAAAATAGAAAAAGTAGAAAAAATAAGCGAGCAGCACTATGTTTTCTGGGTTAAAGAACCTCCTGTTGAAGGAAGGGCAAATGACGCCTTAATATCCTTGGCCGCCAAGTATTTTAGAGTAAACAAGATGATGGTCAGAATAGTTTCTGGCCAATCTTCCAGATATAAGCTAATTGAAATTGGTTGACTTTAAGAGTCCTCTTGAAAGGCTAGTTTTATAGGCGTATTCTTGTCTTAGACTACAGTTCCTTGCAAAAAGGTAATTTGCTATGTTTTGGAAAAGGCAGATCGTCTTGTTTAATTTTGCTTGTTTAATTTTTTATCCAGTGAATTCTCTTGAAGATGTTAGAAGCAATGTTTTTTTAGAGATTCAACAAAAGCCCGAGGCTCCAAGACAGAGAGAAAGGCCCATAAGCGTGGAGAGCTCTCTTGTCGCTGTTAGTATTTCGGTTACAGATCCAATGAACCGATTGATAACCGGTTTAGAAAAAGAAAATTTTCAAATTTTTGAAGATGGAGTTGAGCAGAAGATATTGAATTTTTCTGGTGAGGATACACCAGTTGCGATAGGGATTGTTTTGGACAATAGCGGGAGCATGGGCGAAAAATTGGGTAAATCTCGTGAAGCAGTGACCCAGTTTTTAAAAACCGCCAATCCTGAAGATCAATTTTTTTTAGTGCGTTTTGATGATCAGCCTTGGCTGCCCGTCACTTACACCAAAGATTATAGGGAAATACAAAGCAGTCTTTTGTCTACAACTTCACATGGACGAACCGCTTTGTTAGACGCGGTTTATATGGCTGTAAATTATTCAAGACAAGTCAAAGACATGAGAAAGGCTTTGCTTGTTATATCAGATGGTGGCGATAATCACAGCCGCTATACAGAAAATGAAGTTAAGGCTTTTGTTAAGGAATCCGATGTTCAGATTTATGCAATCGGCATATTCGAACCAATTGGTTCTAGGGGCAGAACTCCTGAAGAATTAGCCGGGCCATCTTTAATGACAAATATCGCAGAATCTACTGGCGGGCGACAGTTTATAGTGGAAAATCTTTCTGACTTGCCCGATATAGCCCAAAAGGTAAGTTTAGAACTTCGCAACCAGTATGTTTTGCACTATAGACCCATTAATGGCGCCAAAGACGGAAGATACCGAAAGATAAAAGTGAAAATGAATTTACCCAAAGGGCTGCCACCTCTTAAGGCAAATTACCGACCTGGTTATTATGCTCCTCAGCAGTAACTGGTTATTGATTTACAATATTTTTACTTCATGTTATTATTAGTAAAGATTAAAAGGCCCCGTTAGTCGGGGCTTTTATAACCCGAAGCAGAATTTTACATGGATCAAAAACAAATAAGGAATATTGCCATAATAGCTCACGTTGACCACGGTAAAACAACCTTGGTTGATTTTTTGCTGAAACAATCAGGAACTTTCCATGCAAAAGCAGATGAGTTGGGTCAGGATTTGATAATGGATTCTAACGATCTTGAACGAGAAAGAGGTATAACAATCTTGGCTAAAAATACAGCGATAATATACAAAGGCGTAAAAATAAACATAGTGGATACTCCGGGCCATGCTGATTTCGGTGGCGAAGTTGAACGAACCTTGAACATGGCTGATGGAGCTGTTTTGTTGGTTGATGCTCAAGAGGGTCCAATGCCTCAAACAAAATTTGTTTTGAAGAAGGCTTTAGAGATGGGGCTCAGGGTAATTGTTGTTATAAACAAGATAGACAAAAACGGTGCCGATATAAATGGCACAGTTAATGAAACCACGGATTTGTTTTTGCATTTGGCTCACGAAGATACTCATCTCGAATTTCCAATAGTTTATGCCATTGGCCGTGAAGGTAAGGCATGGGACCATATTCCATCTGAAGCTGAAAAAAACGGACCCGCAACCTTGGAAACTTTGTTCCAAAAAATTATCGAATTTATTCCGGCGCCAACAGGAGATAACAACGGCCCTTTCCAAATGTTGATTGCCGCGCTAGATAAAGACGCCTATTTCGGCAGGTATTCTATAGGAAGAGTTGTTAGGGGTATAGCCAAACCGGGAACGAATGTTGCCATAGTTAATCCTGGAGAAAAACCAATACTTAGTAGAATAGAAAAGGTCTTTGTCTACAACGGATTGAAAAGAGTTGAGGTGCCAAGCGCCGAGGCCGGCGATATTGTGGCTTTAACTGGCATTAAAGAGGCGAACATGAGTGCAACTGTTGCTGATCCCGATCATCCGGAGCCGCTTCCTTTGATACGCGTTGAAGAGCCGACTCTAAGAGTAACAATCGGTCCGAATACTTCTCCTTTTATGGGAAAAGAAGGAAAATTTGTTACTTCCCGCCAGATCGGAGAGCGTTTGGAAAAAGAATTAGAAACAAATGTGGGTTTTAGATTGGAATCAATCGGCGGTAGTGAGTTTATATTGTCTGGTAGAGGCGAGCTGCATTTGTCCGTATTTTTTGAAACTTTACGCAGAGAAGGTTTTGAATTTCAAGTTTCTCGTCCAGAAGTAATTTTTAAAAAAGTTGATGGAATTGAAATGGAGCCGATGGAAGAAATAACAATTGATGTTCCGGATGAATATGTCGGTGCTGTAATTTCTGAGATAGGCAAAAGAAGAGCGGAACTTATAAATCTTTTTAATCACACAAACGGTATAACCAGAGCCGTATACAAACTAAGCACCAGGGGATTCCTAGGTCTTAGAAGCGTTTTAATGACGCAAACCAGGGGAACTGTAATCATAAATAGTATCTCACTAGGGTATGAACCCATTGGTCAAAGTCTTGGCAGGGAAAGAAATGGTGTTTTGATCGCAAGCGAAACCGGCCAGGCCGTTGCTTTCGGTTTGGAAACCGCACAGGGCAGAGGAACATCATTTGTAGGTCCCGGAACTCAAGTTTATGAAGGTATGATAATCGGCTTAAACAGCCGTAAAGAGGACATTTGTATAAATGTTTGCAAGGGTAAGGAACTTTCTAATATGCGTTCAAAGGGATCGGATGAGAAGATAATACTCGCACCGCCAGTGACGCTTTCCCTAGAGCAGGCTTTGGATTTTATTGAAGATGAAGAATTGCTTGAACTCACTCCTCAAAACATACGTTTGAGAAAGAGATATCTCACAGAAAATGAACGTATAAAAGTTCGTCGTTCTAAACCTCAGAATTAGTTTGACCTCACTCATTTTTTCTGTTAAAGTCTTTTTACGTTTTTTGTTCATTTACAAATAAGGAGATTATAGATGACTGCCGATACAACTAGGGGTTTTCTTTGGGAGAGATTGTTCGGTCTCCGTGATCCCTATGATCTAATTACTTGGGACATGAGAGATGCCAGAATAACTAAGGGGAATAAAGAAGTTGTTTTTGAGCAAAAAGGTGTCGAAGTCCCTAATTTTTGGAGCCAGACCGCCACTGATATTGTTGCCTCTAAATATTTTAGAGGACGCCTCGGGAGTCCCGAAAGAGAATTTAGCGCTCGACAAATGGTTGATCGAGTTGTTAATGCCATTTCTGCTTGGGGTTTAAAAGACGGCTATTTCGCAAATCAAGAAAGTGCAGAGAATTTCAGGCAGGATCTCAAATTTTTGTTGATCAACCAGTTTGCTGCTTTTAACAGCCCAGTCTGGTTTAATGTTGGGGTTTATGACAAACCTCAATGCTCTGCATGTTTTATTCTTTCAGTTGAAGATAATATGGAGTCCATATTGGAATGGTGTCGTGAAGAGGGTTGGATTTTTAAACTTGGTTCCGGTTCTGGAACTAACTTGTCCAAACTCAGATCTTCAAAAGAGTCTTTGTCCCGTGGAGGCAAATCTTCCGGTCCCGTATCTTTTATGAAGGCCGCTGACGGTGTTGCCAACAGTATTCGTTCGGGCGGAACTACCAGAAGAGCCGCCAAGATGGTTGTGTTAAACGCCGACCATCCCGATGTCAAAGATTTTATTTATTGCAAACAGATAATTGAAGAGATGACTCGGGCCTTGCAGGCTGCTGGTCACCGTACTTCTATCGAAGGTG
>CAYRDM010000018.1:0-10801 GCA_964423175.1 uncultured Candidatus Saccharibacteria bacterium
CGCCAGGATTGGTTTTCTGCCTCTGAAATTAGATCTATCAAGCTAATGGCTCGTGAGGCAAAACCAGCTTTCGCTTTGATCGATTCTTTGGATAAAACGAGGCTAGAATTGGAGAGGCAGGTTGCAGCGACCTGGCAACCCGAAACTCACCTGGTTATGTAATTAGCGACCCTACGGGTCGTTTTTGTTTATTATAAATCCCGCTTTTGAGCGGGATTTATAATTTAGAATATTTCGGATTGGATCTATTCTTCGTTCGGAGAGTTGTTTATTTTGCCAACTCTTCTGTATCCAGTTCCGGCTGGTATCAATCGGCCAATGATTACATTTTCTTTTAGACCACGCAGGGCATCTTCTTTGCCTGCCATAGAAGCATCGATTAAAACTCTAGCTGTTTCTTGGAATGATGCAGCTGATAGGAAGCTTTCTGTTGATAGAGATACTTTGGTTATACCCAATAATAGCTGTTCGCATGTTGCTTGTTTACCTCCAGAATTTTTAACATCTTCGTTGTTTTCTAAGAAGGTTCTCTTTTCTATGACATCACCAGGCAATAAGTCTGTGTTTCCTTGTTCCATGACTTTTACGCGGGAAAACATCTGTCTTACTATAAGTTCAACGTGTTTGTCATTAATACCTTCACCAGTAGCAAAGTATATTCCCTGAACTTCTCTTATTACGTAACGTGCGACTTCAGCTATGCTTTTGGTTGTTTGATAAAGTTCTCTTAGGTCGATATGTCCGTCTGAAAGTTGTTGACCCATGGTAACTAAGTCGCCAGTTGCAACCGATGATGCCACGCCTGGCATTGTGACATATTCTCTCTCTTCTCCTTTGTCGGAGAGAATTTTGATCAAAGACTGATTGCCTTTTTCTTCGACATTAATAACTTTGCCGTCTACCTCAGAGATCAATGATTTAACAGCAGGCGGTCTAACTTCAAAAATTTCTTGGACTCTAGGTAGACCCATAGTAATGTCACCAACGCTGGCGACACCTCCAGTATGGAATGTTCTCATGGTTAGCTGGGTTCCAGGTTCACCGATAGCTTGGGCCGTAACGATACCGACGGCTTCGCCGATCTCTACTAACTTGTTTTTGGACAAGTCATGGCCATAGCAAATTCTGCAGATACCGTCTTTGGATTTACATGTAACCAAAGATCTTATTTTTACTGTTTTAGGATTTGCTTGGTCAATCAGAGGAGCGACTTCTCTTGTTACTAATTGATTTTTCTTAACGATGACATTGCCTTCCTGATCTTTGATTTCTTCTAAGACAACGCGGCCGGTTAATCTCTTGCCGATGCTTACGCCGCCTATCGTTTTGCCATCATCAGAGTGCATGATGTACCCTTCCTTGTCTTTACAGTCTTCGTCGTGAACAACTATATCTTGAGCAACATCAACCAAACGTCTGGTTAAGTAACCGGCTGTAGCTGTTCTCAACGCAGTGTCGACGAGACCTTTTCTAGCTCCGTGAGTAGAAATGAAATATTCCAAAACGTTTAATCCTTGTTTGAACGAGCTCTTAATCGGGAGCTCTATTAATTCTCCGTCAGGCTTAACCATAAGGCCTCTCATACCAGCTAGCTGGTTGACAGTGCTCCAGTTACCTCGAGCGCGGGAATCAACCATCATAAACACAGCGTCTTCCTCACCAAACTGATTGCTGACCATTTTTTCTAGTTTTGATTTGGTAACTGTCCAAAGTTCTATGGCCTTTGATTTTCTTTCATATTCTGTGAGCAGACCCTGGTTATAGAGAAGCATATTCTCTTCTATGGTTTTTTCGGCGCCTTCCATTAGAGCTATTTTTTCTTTTGGAATTTTAAGATCGTCCATGCCCCAGGAAACACCAGAAAGGGTGGCATAGTGGAATCCATATGACTTAATAGTATCCAGAAATTCTACAGCTCTGTCCTCGCCGTATTTGTGTAATATTTCCGCTTCAATGTTTCTCAAATCTGTTTGATTGAGGGTCTTGTTAATAAAAGGATAGTCTTCCGGCATTGCGCGGTTAAATAAGAGTCTGCCAATCGTGGTTTCTATTAGTCTTTCGGTGGAACCCTTAATTACTTTTGGCGGTTGGATTTTAATCTTTGTGCGTAGATCTATCGTCTTTTGTTCGTGTGCCAACATTGCTTCAGATTCTGATGAAAATATCTTGCCTTCTCCTGGTAAGCCCTTGCCGATACTTGTCATGTAGTAACATCCGAATGTGATGTCTCTGGTTGCAATTGCAACCGGCTCACCTGTTGCTGGCTTAAGTATTCCGTGGGTGGACAACATTAAATCCCTAGCTTCTTTTTGAGCGCCATCTGTCAAAGGTAAGTGAACGGCCATTTGGTCTCCATCGAAGTCGGCATTGAATGCTCTTGTCGGTAAAGCGGGGATTTTGATGGCCTTACCTTCTATAAGAACAGGTTTGAAAGCCTGAACAGAGAGTCTGTGTAGAGTAGGAGCACGATTTAATAGAACTAATTTATCTTTTATCGCGAATTCTAAGGCTTCCCAGACTTCTGGTACTTCTTGCTCTATTAAATGGTTGGCAGAGCGAATATTGTGAGCAAGGCCTTTTGATTTAAGGTAGTTGATAATGAATGGTTTGAACAATTCCAAGGCCATGTATTTAGGAAGACCGCACTCGCCTAACTTTAAGTTAGGACCGATGACGATGACGCTTCTGCCAGAATAGTCTACACGCTTACCAAGTAAGTTCTGTCTAAAACGTCCTTGTTTACCCTTCAACATGTCGGCCAATGATTTTAGAGCCCTCTTTTGTCCTGTTGAAGCAGCGACGAGAGTTTGGCCACGGCGCATTGTATTGTCTATCAAAGCGTCTACGGCTTCTTGCAGCATTCTTTTTTCGTTCTTTGTTATAACCTCAGGAGCTTTAAGTTCCATAAGGTGCTTGAGACGGTTGTTTCTATTGATGACTCTTCTGTATAAGTCATTTAAGTCTGATGTGGCGTATCTGCCACCATCAAGCTGAACCATCGGTCTTAGAAGTGGAGGAATAATCGGAAGGATTTGGAGAATGGTCCATTCTGGGCGAATACCATTTATGAGCATTCTCTTTAATATTTTGAGTCTGCGCAAAACTCTTTTTTGTATAGCTGGATTGTCGGTTTCTTTTAAGTATGCCTCTCCTTTTTTTATTTCTTCTGCTAAATCCATTTCTTCAAGGAGTTTTCTAACGGCTTCAGCACCAATGCCCGCTTCAAAAACCTCACCATATTTCAATGATAGGTCTCTGAATTCAAGTTCGGAAAGAATCTGATATTTTTTGAGGCTTTTTAGGTTGTTCTTTTCTTCTTCTCGGCGTTGTTTAATTCTTTCTTGTTCTGTTTCTTGCGGAGCACCTTTGATTAGCGATCTAAAACCTGATTCCATTTTTTTCATGGCCTCTGTTTTTAGATCATCATTTACCCTGGTAACAATGTATGCCGCAAAATAAACGACTCTTTCTAAGTCTGGCAAAGATACATCAAGGATCGTTGCGATTCTGGAAGGCATTCCTCTGAGGAACCAAATATGGGCAACAGGGCTGGCTAATTTGATGTGGCCCATGCGCTCGCGTCTAACTATGGACCTTGTTACTTCAACACCGCATCTGTCGCAGACGATCCCTTTATAGCGTATTCTGCGATATTTACCGCAGTAACATTCCCAGTCTTTGGTCGGACCGAAGATAGACTCGGAAAATAGACCTTCTTTTTCCGGCTTCTGTGTTCGGTAATTGATTGTTTCTGGTTTTGTAACTTCGCCATAAGACCACTGAAGTATTTCTTCAGGAGAGGCGAGTCTTAGTTTTAGTGCTGAAAAGTCCATATTTTTTTGATAGTTTAATTTATATTTCTTTTAATTCTATATTTAGACCCAATCCTTTTATTTCAGAAAGCAAAACCTTAAACGATTCCGGTAGGTGAGGAGCTTTTATTTCCTCGCCCTCAACAATTGATTCATAAGTTTTGGCTCTACCCTGAACATCGTCTGATTTGATCGTTAACATTTCTTGAAGAGTCTGAGTTGCTCCGTAACCTTCCAAAGCCCAGACTTCCATTTCTCCAAATCTTTGACCTCCGAATTGAGCTTTACCGCCGAGAGGTTGCTGGGTAATAAGTGAGTACGGACCGATAGAGCGCATGTGGATCTTGTCTTCAACCATGTGCATTAATTTCATGAAATAGATAACACCGACTGTGGTTTTTTGATGGAACTGTTCGCCTGTTCTGCCGTCGAATACATAGATCTTGCCGTCTTCTGGTAGGCCGGCTTCTCTGAGCTCATCCTTGATCATTTGCTCTGAAGCTCCACCCATGGCAGGAACAGCTACTTTGCGGCCGAGCTTTGCAGCGGCCCAACCTAGATGTGTTTCTAGAACCTGACCGATGTTCATACGGGAAATGATACCTAGAGGAGACAGGATCATGTCCACTGGCTTTCCATCTGGCAAATATGGCATGTCTTCTTCGGGTAGAATTGTAGATATGACACCCTTGTTTCCGTGTCTTCCCGCCAGCTTGTCTCCAACTTGAACTTTTCTCATTTGAGCCACAGAGACTTGAATTGTCTTTATAACACCGGCCGGTAGTTTGTCTCCCTGATCTCTTGAGAAAACCCTGACACCTACAACACGGCCAATTTTTCCGTAGTCTAATGTAAGAGATGTATCTTTTACGTCTTGAGATTTCTCTCCGAATATTGCTCTGAGTAATCTTTCCTCGGCTGTTAGGTCGCTCTCACCTTTTGGTGAAATTTTACCAACTAAAATATCTTGTGATCTAACCTCAGCACCGATTCTAACAACTCCGTCTGGATCCAAGTTCTTTAGTTTTTCTTCCGAACGGTTTGGGATATCGTAAGTTGTGATTTCTGGTCCAAGTTTGGTTTCGCGGACATCTATAGAATAATCTTCTATGTGTATGGAAGTGAATAAATCTTCTTTAACTAATTTTTCAGATAGTACAACGGCATCTTCGAAGTTGGCTCCTTCAAATGACATGAATGCAACCACGAGGTTTCTTCCCAAAGCAAGTTCTCCGTTTTTCGTTGCAGGTCCATCCGCCAGCACATCGCCCTTTTTTATTTTTTGACCCAAAACAACCGTCGGTCTTTGGTTTATGGCCGTAAAGCTGTTTGATTTATTAAATTTGAGAAGATCAAATTTTATTTTTTCGCCCTTGGCTGTTTCTAAAACGATCTTTGAACCGTCTACTTCTTTTATTGTTCCTGATTCCGTTGCGATTACCATCATGCCCGAATCTCTGGCAACTTTGCCTTCTAATCCTGTTCCGACGGTAGGTTCTTCAGGGGATATTATAGGAACTGCCTGTCTTTGCATGTTCGATCCCATGAGCGCTCTATTGGCGTCGTCATTTTCAAGGAATGGAATAAGAGACGTACCAACTGAGAACGGTTGTTTCGGGGAGACGTCTATATAGTCTATTTTATCTGGTGTTACTAGGTCAGGTTCGCTTTTAACTCTGGCCAATACTTTTTCTTCAGTAAATTTGCCGTGTGAATCAATCTTCGCACCAGCATGTGAAATTATGTATCTTTCTTCTTCGGTGGCGTCTAGATAATCTATTTGGTCTGTAACCTTGCCGTTAGTTACTTTTCTGTAAGGAGAGAGAATGAATCCAAGAGGGGAAACCTTTGAGTGCAAAGCAAGATGACCAACCAAACCGATGTTTGGACCTTCAGGTGTCTGAATAGGGCAGATTCTGCCATAGTGTGATGGGTGGACGTCTCTGACTTCAAAGCTTGCTCTTTCTCTTGTAAGACCTCCAGGTCCAAGTGCAGATAACCTGCGTTTGTGTTCCAACTCGGCCAAGGGATTTACTTGGTCCATGAATTGAGATAACTGTCCTGAAGAGAAAAATTCTTTTACAGAAGCGACGAAAGGTCTGGAATTAATAAGTTGTCCAGGGATAATAGTATTGATATCAAGAGTACTCATTCTATCTTTGATTATTCTTTCTATTCTAGAAAACGAAAGTCTGAGCTTGTCTTGTAGTAGCTCTCCCAATGTTTTCACTCTTCTGTTGCCCAAGTGGTCAATATTATCCGGTTGTGCAGAAGGATCATTATTTAATTTTATTATTTCCCTCATAACATCGATTACGTCTTCGACTTTGAGGGTCCTGTTCTTCTCATCTAAAGGATAATCTTTCTGAAACCTTTGGTTCATTCTGTATCTTCCAACGCGGGAGAGGTCATATCTTGAGAAATTGAAAAACATGTTGTTGATCATTTGGCGTGCGTTATCAACCGTTGCCGGGTCTCCTGGTCTTATACGCTTGTACATTTCTATTAATCCTTCTTCTTGATTTGAGGCGGCGTCTGCAACAATAGTGGAAATGATGTATTTCATTTCCGGATCAGTATCTATGTCTTCAAAAATCTTTTTGATTTCTTCGTCCTTGCTGATACCAAAAGCACGCAGCACTGTTGTTGCTGGGATTTTTCTCTTCCTATCAATCCTTACGCTTATTGCACCGCTAGTTTCTGTTTCAAATTCTAGCCAGGCACCTCTCGAAGGAATTATTTTAGCACCAAAAAACCGTTTAAAACGGCTTGATCTAGATAATGAGAAAAAGGCGCCAGGGCTTCTAATAAGCTGTGAGATAACAACTCTTTCAACACCATTAATTACAAATGTTCCGCGAGGAGTTATAACTGGAAAATCAGCAAGATAAATCTCTTGTTCATCGGTTTTGCCGGTTCTCTTATTCTTTAAAGATATTTTTACACGAAGAGGCGCTTCAAAGGTTATATTTTTTTCTCTGGCGACTCTTTCGCTGAACTTTGGTTCTTCTAACTTAAAATCTAGAAATCTTACTTCTAGTTCTTTACCGGTCCAGTCTTCTATAGGAGAGATGTCGTTGAGGAGTTCTTTTAGACCTACGTCCAAGAACCATTGATAAGAATCAAGTTGCACTTGGACAAGGTTTGGTGCTTCAAATGTATCCGCAGCGTATTTGGATAAAATTTTACGCAAGACGTTTTCGAGTCTATAATGATATGAATGTAGCAGACCCTGCTTCAGTCAAATCTATTAGTAGATTCAAATTATGTCGCAAGCGAAACGTGGGGGACAAAAAACACCCGCCCCTGACTTTATGGGGTAAACAAAAAAAATAATCTCCTTAATTTTTCGAGATGTCAGTTTCCACCCTTAGAGTTACAAGACAGCCGTTAATTATTTCAAATTCTTTAATTAACTGCTAACTTTTAACCCCTCTATGATGGCCTGGGCTATTTTATAGGAAGTACTCTCTTTTCCAATGTTTCCTACTATTTTATAGCCTTTTAAGAGATTAAAGTCAATATTATTCCTTTTTAAAAGCCTGTCAATATTAGTTATCAACACTTCACTAAGATTATGATAGTATTTTGTCGTTTCAATGTCAATAGTCTTCTTGTTTTTAAGAAGTTTAACCTGAAGGTCTGAATTTTTGAACTCAATTTCTAGGTCCATCTAAAAATCAATTATTTAGTATAAAAGCTAGCACAATTTTCAAAAAAACAAAAATATTTTTAAATTTTGTATATTCCTTGACCGCAGATGTTTTGAGGCATATCATCCTGGCAGAACCTTAATAAGGATTAAGGAGTATCTCGATATGTGGCCAAGGAATCGCATTTTTTTTGTTTTAATCTTTTTGGGAGCGAACTTGATTATCGCTCAGCAACCTAAAAGTAAGGTTGAAATATCTCCGCCTATGCTTTCAGCTCAAAATTCAGTGGATTTTGTAAATTCCTTGAACGGCGGACTTGGTTCCAGCAATGTAATTTTTTCCTGCCAGTTTAAGCAGGGAACTCGTGAGCAGGAAATTTATAGAGTTTTGTATTCTACCCCAAGACAAGATTTTAATTTTAATAGGCCGCGGTTTCATAGTAACCCTAAGATTCTGGAGCATTGGGATTTTAGAGCATTTAGTGATATAGAAAGTTCCCTTGCTTTTGTTAATGAGAAGGGTTTGTGGGCGCAGTTTATTTCCTGTTTCAATCCAAATAAAATACCCGAGTCATCTTTTGTTATGGTGTTTTATTTGAAAGAAGAAAATTTGTCAGACGCTGATTATGTCCTGGCCGAGAAAAGTTTTTCCTCTGCGGAGGCAGCGGCCGGGCATGCTAACGCTAACCATTATTCAGAGCCACAATTTATTTCTGAGTTTGTGGTCAGTAAACAATTAAGAAGCTCGTGGAGAATTATAATTCCAAAAGGAGACAAAAACAGAAACAAGGATTTTTCCTGGAGAGTTTTTAGGGGAGACCTAGAACAGATTTCAGGATTGCTTAGTGACGGAACTATCGGATCACCACACGTGATTTCTGAATATGATCTGGTGCATGCCAATAGCGCTACCGTCTTGTTTTATAAAAAGATTAATGACAAGGGTGATGATTATTCTGGTCATGCTAGCAATTTTTTTAGAGAACCTTTGATCAGCTTGAGGACGCAGGTTTTTGCAACCAAGGCATTGTTAGATAATCCAGGAGAAATAATTTTATCGGCAATTGTTAAGGATGCGATCGAATCTCTTAAATATCAAACGAGTAGTTTGATAGATTTGAAAGTTGAACCAGGTATCAGACTCATTGCTGGTGAGCCCGATCATTCAATAGGATTTGTTGGCAGGCCTCCGGATACATTGGAAATAATTTTTACCGATAAACCCCTTAGAGTTCCTGCCGGTGGCTTATATACTTCGCCATCCGGTTTTGCCGGTAGAGGCTGGGTAGCCGTTTGGGTTATTAGTAATGCTGATTATGGTCACACTCCGCAGCATATTCTTCTGCACGAAATATTACATGAGTTTGGCGTAAGGCACCGAGCTGATCAGTTTTCAGTAATGTGTACTATACAAGACTCTGATCTTGAGGCCTGCTCTGGCAAGGAGATGAATATTGATAGTAATTCTTTCAGATCGCTGAGAGGCGGTGTCAGGGCCATAAAAGAAATCGGCTTCGACACTTATGTTGGAATTGTTTCAAGAGCTTCCAGGTAATTTAATGTTAAAACCCGCTTCAAGCGGGTTTTTATTGTCCTTTTCTTCTTTTAATACCATTTAATCGTTCTAACAATCTTTCGAGCCATTCAGTACAAGCTTTGCAATTGGCGATGTGAAGACTCGAATTGTAGAATGATTTTGCTTTGGTTCGGTCTTTTAAATAATCCGCTACCTCCGGTCCAAGATTGGTTATTTGTGTAGGATCCGTATCGTCTTTATGGCAGAAATAAATGAGGTCTGTCGCGAAGGCGCCTAGCATCGTTAGGTCGCTTCCTATATGCCGCATGCTTTCGATAGGCCGTGATCCTAGGGTTTTTCTTTTTGTTAGTCCGAACATTGTCTATCCCTCCTTATTATTTGGAGTTTTAAGGGGCAATTAATGTAATTAAAATAACTATAAATGTATAATAAGTCAATGGCCTTCGTAAAAACTTGCTTTCGTCGCCTGTCTCTAATAAAATCAATATAGTGAAACGTAACCCTAAGAAAACCAAAAAAGCAGAAAAAGAGACAAAAGAAGTTGCTGAGGTTTTGGGGTTGTCTCAAGAAACTAAAAACGGAATTTGGGGAGTGGCATCTTTTGGTCTAGCCGTGGTAAGCACATTGGCTTTTTTTAATAAGGCGGGGAGTGTTGGAGAAATTTTTTCCTCTATTTCCGCATCTCTCTTTGGTTGGGGCAAGTTTTTAGTACCACTTAGCATGACGATGCTGGGCGTGGCTTTTTTCAGATCTATATCGAGGAAAATTTATACAAGTGCTATTTTTGGAACTATTCTTTTTGTTTTAGGTTTTCTGGCAGTATTTCACATTGTCGGTCACGGTGACTTGTCTTTGAGAATACATCAAGGAGGCTATCTTGGGCTCATTATAGGTTTTCCAATTTTAAAGGCAGTCGGTTTCACCTCTTCTTTTATAATACTTGTTGTTATGCTTTTTGTTTCAGTTTTAATAACTCTCAATATTCCCATCCATAAACTTATTTTCAAAGATAAAGAGCAATTGGAAGAGGAATCTAAAGAACTCAAGGACAATGTTGTTGTTAAACGAGGAACTCAGATAGTTGATATGAAGGCGGAGGAAGCGATGGCAAAAGCCAAGCCCCAGCCTGTAAAATCCCAAACTGCCGCGAAGATTGATGATGGAGAGAGGGAATTTGTTATAAAATCTTCAAAGTCTGGTAAGTGGGTTTTGCCGCCTATCGATATTTTAAATGCTGATAAGGATCAGCCAAGAAGCGGTGACATCAATGCGAATGTCTCAATAATTAAGAGGACCCTTTCTAATTTTGGAATTGATGTAGAAATGGGTGAGGTTTCAATAGGACCTTCGGTTACTCAGTTTACTCTTAGACCAGCGGTTGGCGTGAAGTTGAACAAAATTACATCCCTTAGAAATGATTTAGAACTTGCTTTGGCTGCTCACCCAATTCGTATCGAGGCGCCAATACCAGGAAAGGCGCTGGTTGGAATAGAGGTGCCAAACAAAAAATCGGCGATTGTCGGCCTTAGAGATATGTTTGAGGCGGAGGATTACAAGAAAAGCAAATACTTTTTGCCTTTGGCAGTTGGAAGAGATGTCGCCGGCTTTCCGGTTATGGCTGGTTTGGACAAGATGCCTCACCTGCTAATTGCTGGAGCGACTGGTACTGGTAAATCCGTAACAATAAACACCATTCTACTGTCACTTTTGTATAAACACTCCCCTGACATGCTCAAATTTATTATGGTTGACCCAAAGCGTGTTGAGCTATCTTTGTATAATGGTATTCCCCACCTCATA
>CAYRDM010000019.1:0-10795 GCA_964423175.1 uncultured Candidatus Saccharibacteria bacterium
ACCGATAAAAAATCTATCTGCAGAAGAACGCAAAGGAACACCTTTAAAATTCACAGTCCCGGCAGGAACATTTATATTTCTGAAAACAGAATAATAACCGCCAAAAATTAAATTCGGCATCAATTTCCTTTCAATCCCCAACCCCAGGTCAGCCCTGGCGACGCTTAAATTTTCGTTTGAATAAAAATGAGGATTAAACAAAAGAAAATTTTTGCCAAACAACCTTCTCCTAGAATCGACCCCCAGATTCCAGTGAGCATATGGCTCAGTAAAGTGGGTGAACAAAACCGGTTCGTTACTCCTCAAACTGTGCATTCCAAAAAAAGAAATTTGATTTTGACCTCTTGCAATATTCTTTCTAAGACCTAGCCAAAGAGTATTAACTCCACTTGATGGTCGTCTTGAAGCGGGATCGGTTGGAGGAAAGCTATTCAAGGCGTAAGCATCGGTCAAAACTGCTTGCAGAAGAATGCTTCTGCGCAACTTATAGCCAGCTCCCAGGGAAAACTCAAACCGATCTGGATTATCAAACGTGGCGGCGCCGGTAATCGCCGTACTAAAATTAAATTCCAAATTTCGATATTCCAGTTTCAAATTTACTCCGGTATTCCAATGTTCGTTAGGCCCTCCGCCTCTTGGATAAACTGGCACCCCGCTAGGACCCATTCTGAAATATAAATCGCCAGAAGCTTTCTCTTTGGCAACGGCTGAATTACCGCTTGTTTGAGCAAAAGCAGAAACAGAAAATAATGACGAAATAGATAGAAAAGCAGCGCCAAAAAACTTAAAGATCTTCATAAATTCTCCACTTGTCAAAAAACAATAAACAGAATGCCTGAAAGCATACATTAAGCATTTTTTTATGGCAATGGTCTGTCTATTTTAAGGGTTTAAGTCAATTTTGAAACAGATCAAAGCGGGGGTATAATTAGGTCAACAAAAAGAACATATGAAAAAGGTAGCAAAAACAACAAAAAAGCCCTTTTTCAGCGTAGAGGTCTTCTATGCAGGCGAGTTCATCGATCTCAAAAAAGTCCAAGAAGATCTCAAACAATACACCTTCCTAAATAGGGAGCATCCTCTCGTTTTGCGTCTTTTGGATGATCAATACGCGGTACTTACCAAATTTGGCACTGTTGCGTTTTGGAATGTAAGCGAAAAATTAAAAAGACAGTTTTTAATAGAGCTCTCCCCTTTTTCTAAAAACAAGAAAGAGTTCTATCCTCACCCCGAAAAAACAAAAGTAATCCTAAGATCAGAAAACGACAAAGTTACCTTCAATAAAATTTTTCTAGCAGAATTCAGCATAGAAAAAATCAGAATAATATCTTATGTCCTGTCACAATCCGTAGCTCTGGAACGATATGAGAATGAAATAGAAGAAAATCTACAGGAATTGGGTGTTGTAATAGAAAATCTAAAAACTAAAGGCAAGGCACTTCTTAGAGAACGCGAATTGTTAAAACAAATAGGTAAGGTTCTCTCAATCAAACAAGTTGCCGTTGCACATCTTTCTCTTTTTGATAAACCGGAAGAAGCCTGGGACTCACCAGAGCTCGAAGTACTATACAACCAACTTCACAAAGAATATGAAATGGGAGATAGATTTCACGTATTAAACGAGAAAATAAATTTTCTTTCGGATAATGCCAAGCTACTTTTGGACTTCATAGCCGAAAAGCGCAATGCTTTTCTGGAAATGGTTATAATAGCACTCATCCTCATAGAGCTGGTTCCTCTTTTTATAGACCTCATCAAATTCTTCAAAAAATAGACCAGCTGGTCTATTTTTTTTCTAAGTCCAAACATACCGAATTTATACAATATCTTTTACCGCCCTTATCCTTGGGTCCATCATCAAAAACATGCCCTAGGTGCGAACCACAGTTTTTACATCTAACCTCCATCCGATTCATTCCATGAGTATCATCCTGAACCAGCTCTATGTTCTTTAAGTTAACCGGGTCGGTAAAACTGGGCCAACCCGTACCAGAATCAAACTTAGCATCAGAAGAAAATAATTCCTGACCGCAAGCAGCACACTTATACATGCCTTTGCTATGTTCATCGAAATATTTTCCCGTAAAAGGCGCCTCGGTTCCACCTTCTCTCATTATATGAAACTGCTGAGGCGTAAGCTTGGCCCTCAGGTCTTCATTCGTTTTGTTTTCTGAATTTTGCATACTTTTATATTATCACGATTTATCTGAGTACTAAATTGACACGAGGTTCAATCTGGCATTATAATTTAGCGGATGATTAAGAGAATATCAAAACTTTGTGCGTGGCATGCTTATTCCAACCCTTTCGGGGGCTCGTTTAAGTTTTGCCGATTTAGTTAAGTCCGTATTAGATAGGCATAATTTTAACCAGCCCCTGAACGGGGCTGTTTTGTTCTTTAAAAAGGAGATCAAATGTCTAATCTGTTTGTTTGTTTGAAAGGTGATGAACAAGCCATTTTGGTTCTAAAGATTCTCGAAGAAATGCATCAAAAAACACTAGTTATTGAAGCAGAGCCTGAAATAGAAACAGCTAGTCTAGGAAACGAACTGCTTATAGGAATTTTTACCTCACCTGATACAAAACTGATAGTCAGAGGGCATTTATCTAGAATAGCGTCGCACAGACTTCTTCTACATGCGCCAGAATGGTCAAAAAAATGCCACTTGTTTGTAGCACTCAGAGAGAGTTTCGATGAAAAGGCCCGCTTAAAAGAAATGTGCCGTGAATGGATCAGGGTCTTCAGTGGACTATCTACTAACACTTTGGGGATAGCAGCACCCTGGGGCTCTTTGCCAACCTCACCGACAAACTTTAGTCTCTACCGAGAATGGATTTCAAAATCTTTAAGATTAAGCCCAGATGATTTAGGAATAAATTTTATAAGCCCAATCAAAAATCTGTCATTAGCCGAAGTGAAAATAATAAGAAATCGTCTGAAAAACAAAAAAAATAAAAGACTGACTGATCACATTATAAGAACGGCGCAAAAAACAGCAAACCCGGTTAGTATTGAGGATCTGATATTTATTGGATCTAAACTTATAGATCTGACAGAAGAAGGAAGATTAAAAATTGATTCCAGTTCACAATTCGAAATGGTACTTAATTGTTTATTTCAAGCACTATCAGGAAATATTCTAAGAATCATGGCTCCGCTTTGCCCAGCTTGGACCCACAATGAAACAGGATATACATTTTGCGGATTAGAAAATGACTCCTGCGGTAGAAACTATCAAAAAATGAAATCAGAACTCGATTATTTCATTAAATTCCTAGAAGAGCTAGGCGTTAACTACGAATTGATAATTTGGGTCGCTGATATTGAGTGGTTCAACATAATGGAAGATCCATCTGCATCAGAAGCGGGAATGGTTAAAAAAGATTTCATGGAAACAATAGCTCGGCAGTGCGAACTTGTAGAATCGGACGTGAAAAAATACTGCAAAGATGTAAAAGTTGAACCGTTCTTAAGAATTTTCGCCGAAGAAGAGTACTTAAGGACAGTAGCTTCTGAAAAAGAAAAGTTTATAAAAACCTTCACGACATCTGCAAGCACCAGAAAATACTTCGAAAACACTCTAAAAATTAAGCTGGGTTCCTATCAAAGACACTATGACCTTTCCCAAACATCGAAAGAACCTCACCCAAGAGCCAAAAATGCCCTCGTAAGAGACATGCTCGCTCATCTTGCGCCATTAGTTCTATTTCAAAAGGCCAACGCTGACTCGAATTTCATGTTTCTGTTACAAAACGAACCCTTCACTCAACTGTACAAAGATGTGCCATGGATATCTTGGCATAACAAAGAAACTTTGGTTTAAACTTAACAAAATCCTGCTCAAAGCAGGATTTTTTATTAGAGCGACTTGATATCTTTCAACAATTCCGGAAAATTTTCTTGATTGAAATGCCGCCTGTTTTCAAACATTTTAAAAACAGCACTCGGTAGGGCTTTCCTGTATTTTCCAAAATCCGCAAAAGGCACGACAGGGTCATCTTTGCTTTGATAAATAAAAATTTTCCTAACCTGTTTGGAAATTTTGCTTAAATTTAATTTCAATTTAAAACTGCCGAGAGGGTATTCGCTGTCTTTTTCATCAAATGGCGCGGCAACAAGAAAGAGCCCCGATATCTTTTTGGGTAAAATATTTTCTGACAAATATTTAACCAGAAATATTCCTCCCAATGAATGTCCCAACAAAATAACTTCCCTATTCAAGTGGGGCAAAAACTTTTCAAACCAAATCTTCCACTCCAAGTATTTAGCATTTAACTTATTCGGCATCCTTGGAGCAATAACCTCGAAACTTACGCCAAGTTTATTGGCAAGATTGTCTTTCCAATCGACTCTTTTCGTTTGCATATCTTTGAAATCGATCTTCCAATCTTTCAAAAATTTTACGTATTCCTGGTAGTTATTGAATGTGTCTCCCCCATGAATTACTATAATTTGTTTCTTCATTTTCATTTTTTTAATAATTTATAGAATTTTTCTTTAAGCTTGTCCAGCTTAGGGCTTATAACAAACTGGCAATATGGCCTACTCTGATTTTTCTCATAGTAGCGCCTGTGCTCTTCTTCGGCCGGATAAAATTTCTTTAACGGTTGCAGCTCCGTCACAACAGCCTCCCCGTCTATGCTCAAATCATCAATAAGTTTCTCCGCTTTCTCCCTTTGTTCATTGCTTGTATAAAGAATTATGGATCTATACTGGGTCCCGGTATCATTACCTTGCCTATTTAAGGTCGTTGGGTCATGGGTTGCAAAAAATACAGTCAAAAGATCGTCAAAAGAGATTTTATTTGGATCATATTCTACTTTACTTACCTCTGCATGACCTGTCTTGCCCATTACAACCTGCTCATAAGTTGGGTTATCAATATTACCTCCGGCATAACCAGGTGTCACCTCAATTACGCCGTCTAATTCCATGAAAACTGCCTCTGTACACCAAAAACAACCACCCCCGAAAACAATAATTTCAGATGATTTCTTTTCCATAAAAAAATTATAGCAAATTAGTTCAACCTACCCTAACTGAAATCTTTCATAGAAGATGTGCTTTTTGGAAAGCCCTAAGCCAATTAACTGTTTTATAACGCTTCTCATCATTGCAGGTGGACCGCAAACAAAAACATCTCTATCGACAACGTCTGGGGCCGATTTTAAAATCAATTCCGGAGCAAGCCGTCCAAATTTATCTTCAGGCAAATAAGTCGCCCTTGTTTTGCTGTTAGAAAAACGATCCAACTCACTTCTTAAAACCAAATCTTTTTCAGAACGTACAGCAAAAATTAAATCGACTTCTCTGCCTTGACCCGATAGTTCCTCGAACATTGATCTTAGGGGCGTGATACCTATGCCGCCTGCAATCATTAAAACTTTGGACCTGTCAGCACGATCTGAAGTAAATCTTCCGAGAGGTCCCTCAATCAAAATCTTAGTGCCAACAGGAATCTCCCTAATTTTAGAGGTAAAATCTCCGATAGCTTTTATGGTCAGCCTCAACCTTTCGCCATTTGGTTTCTCACTCAAAGAAAAAGGGTGGGCTTGAAAATAAAAACCCTCTTTGAGGAACCTGACTATAACAAACTGCCCAGCTCTCGCTTTAAGCTTTTCCAAATTCTTACCAGAAATTATAATTGATGTAACGTTGTCATTCTCCTCATGAATTTCTTTGACATAAAAAGCGTGTCTTCTCATTAGCAAGAGTGGGCTTAAGAAACGGAAATAAAGCACATTCAAAAAAACAGCAAAAAACAAAATATCCCAATACCAAATTATCCAATTTTTATAAAAGTCATGCCCATTAGCAGCTTGATGGCCAAAAGAAATTATAATTGCCACATAAAGAAAAATATGAATAAAATACCAATTTTCATACTTAAGCTTTTTCCTTATAAGCTGCAGGGAAAGTAAAACTATGACCACAAAAAGCAAGTAGGCAATAAATGCCTTGAAAACATCTTCATAGTTTTTAATAAATTCAAAAAATTGAGCAACTAAGGTGGTATGCGCTTGAGAACTGTAGCCCAAGATTAACAAAGGAGGATGTATCAACAAAACTAAAACAGCCACGATACCGACTACATGATGCGCGTGCGAGAGTCTATCGTGTCCCCAAGCTTTTTCTATCCATCCAACTCTTGTGATCAACATAAGCTGCCAAAGAATCAAATAAAAAGCCAACAAGCCCGCCAAATCGCCTAAAGCGATTAGCGGGCCCGCGAGCGTGTGATCTTTAAATCCAAGTGCGCTACCACCCAACCAAATAATCAAGATGACCAAAAGGTTTCCTATAAATGCCAACAGGGTTAAAGATTTTAAAACCCGGTTTTTCATGTTTAGACAAACTAATTAACTATAAGATTGCCCCTCATGCCAGCCTGTCTGTGTTCTCCGACTGAACAATAATACTCGAAGGTTCCTTTTTTATCCGCCACAAACTCAACTTCGGCTGTCTGGCCAGCTTGTATTCTTGGAGTTCTGGTATTGAATTCATCAATGACCCAATCATGGAAACCATTTTCGTTTTTAAATGTTATTTTGACCTTGTCCCCTTGATTAACTTTTATTTCCGGGACCGAAAAAGAAAAATTCTTACCCACGACAGTGAAACTCTTTACACCGGTCTCATTCCCGACTGCTGTTGGTGACGGTGTGGCAGAAACTTCCGGTGAAACTGTTACTTGGTTATCTTGCGAACTATTGTTTCCATATTTTTTGACAAGCGCATAACCTCCCGCCAAAATTATAACCAAAACTATCACAACAACTGCTATCTTCTTGCCCTTACCACTTTTATTTTGCATTATTTCTTCCATTTTTTTAGCGATCAAATCATTTCCTCCAATATGATTTCATCGCAGTTAAATTATATTTTTAAGTTTAAGCTACTTCGTTGGAATAGGACTTGGCATCATTGGCCTTATCTGAAGTGATTGCGCGGTCAGACTGCCATCCTGATTAGCCTTGCCCATGACCGTCACACTTTTCCCTACAACAAGATCAGACGAGGTGCCGCTAACAAACTTGCCCACCTCGGTTGAATCAGAGAAAAAAACTATTTTTGATCCCCCATCTCTCATCTTAATAGTAATGCTTTTTTCGTCTTTGGCAATAATGTCCCCCGAGACAAAATCTCCCTGTCTGCCAACACCACCATTCCCGTTCCTAAAACCTCCTGAAATATTGGCTCCTCCAAATTGCTGAAGTCTGCCCTGCCTTTGAGCCATGGTTTTGCTTTGATCATATTTCATTCCTCCGTAAAAAGACGCCACTCCAACGATAACTCCGACCACCAAAACTGACAAAATATTCTTATTCATATCTTAAAGCTTCTATGGGGTTCAATCCTGCTGCTCTCCTCGCGGGATAGTAGCCGAATAAAATACCGATAGCAGCCGAAACACTAAATGCTAATAGAATTGAAGAAAGCGAAACCCGTGTAGCTATGCCCGCAAACTTTGAAACAGTCAAAGCCACAAGCGAACCCAAAACAATTCCCAAAAATCCGCCAAGAAAAGTTAACATAACGGCCTCTGATAAAAATTGAAAGGTAATATCGCTAGCCTTCGCCCCGATTGCTTTTCTCAAACCTATTTCTCTGGTTCTTTCGGTAACAGCAGTAAGCATCATATTCATTATTCCTATGCCCCCGACGAGAAGTGATATGCCGGCAATTGAGGCCAAGAAAATCGTAAAAGTATCAGTGACTTGTGTCAGTGTGCCCAAAATATCTGCCTGTGAAATTATAGAAAAGTCAGGATCAGCTACATGATGCCTGGCCAGTAACAAGCTGCTGGCCTGTTCTTGAACAACAGACATTTGATTCTTATCGGCAACAGAAATAGAAATAGTCGATAAGAAATCGACACCGGCCAAAACTTTTTGCATCGTACTAAGTGGAACTATCACCATATCATCAGGATTAAAAAAACCGGAGCCTCCTTTAGATTTAGAAACACCGATAACTTTAAAATTAACTTTATTAATCCTGATTGTTTTTCCTATAGGATCCTGATCGCCAAAAAGATCTTGAGCTGACGTTGGACCCAATACGGCAACCCTGGATAAGCTCCTTTCGTTTGCATCACTCAAAAAAGAACCGTTATCAATCTCTATATTATGCACCGCTGCATAGAATGCCGTACTGCCGATAACGTTTGAATTGGTATTATTGCCAGCTTGCGAAACTATTTGAAAACGCCTTTGTAATTCGGGTGATATAAAAGCCACTCCATCTATCTCTCCCAAGGCATCAGAATCAGAATTTTTGATACTTTGTGCCGAACCCCTTCCAGAAGATATTATTCCTCTGCCAGGCTGAACAACTCCAGGCATTACCGTAAGCAAATTGGAGCCTAAGCCCTGGATGCTAGACTGTATCGCACCACTCGCGCCTTGTCCGATAGAAACCATGGCAATAACCGAAGCTATCCCGATAACAATACCCAAAACCGTCAGACCTGAGCGTGCTTTATTTACTAACAGTGCCGCATGTGTTTCTTGAAATAAATCTGAAATAATCATTTTATGAGATGTTATTAATTTGTCTTTTTTTATTGTTGCTCTGATCGCTAACTATGACCCCGTCACGAATCGTAATAATCCGATCAGCATGCTCGGCAATAAAAAGCTCGTGTGTAATTAAAATTATTGTCCTATTTTGTTTTTTATTCAGATCCTGAAAAGTTTTAAGGACGACCTGCCCGGTTTTACTATCTAAGTTTCCTGTAGGTTCGTCAGCTAAAATCAAAGAAGGATTGTTAACCAATGCCCTAGCTATCGCCACCCTCTGCATTTGTCCGCCAGAAAGTTGATTTGAACGATGATAAAAATTCTTTTCTTCAAGCCCGGCGTTCTTCAATGATTCTCGGGCCCTTTCTTCGCGTTTTTCTTTTGGAACACCAGCATAAACAAGGGGGAGCATTACATTTCTAAGAACGGTCGCCCTTGGCAAAAGGTTAAAAGATTGAAAAACAAAACCTAATTTATTTTTCCTTATACTTGCCAACTCATCGTCTGTCATTCCAGAAATATCCCTGCCATCAAGAATATATTTGCCTTCTGTCGGTGTATCTAAAGCACCTAAAATATGCATCAATGTAGATTTTCCTGAACCAGAAGGACCCATGATGGCGACAAATTCACCATCGCTAATCTTAAAAGAAGCATTTTTAAGAGCCGAGGTTTCAATATCTTCACTTTTGTAAATTTTAGATATGTTTTTACACTCTATCATTTTATATTTATGAAATTAGCGACCGCCGGCGCCCTGAAATCTCACATTCCCGGTAGCGCCGCCTCTATTGCCACTACCCGGAACGGAAAAAAGACTTTTTTGAGCCGCCTGCGATGGACTTGGCAATGTGCTTATGGTTCTTACGACAACTAAATCACCCTCCTTTATTCCTCCTCCGACTATTTCGCTAATTGAATCGTTAGTTAAGCCGATCTCTACGTTCTGTCTGTTCGGTGTAGAACCAAGTGGCACTCCAGCATTAGTTAAGGCACTTGCAAGCAACTTATTGGCAGCAGCTTGGTCTTGAGGGATCTCAACATAACTTATATTGCCAGAAGATTTCACAGCTGAGTTTGGAACCAACAAAGCATCTTGTTTTACTTCGGTAATAATCTGGGCCGAAACACTCATGCCCGGTTTTATTCTTTCATCCTGTGTATCCAATCCTATTTTTACGTCATAAGTCACAACTCCCTGGCTAACAGTTCCGATTGTGTCCAGCTCTACAACCTTACCGGATATTGAAAGGCCATCTATGGCGTCAAAAGTCATTACTGCTTTTTGACCAACTTTAATTTTAGAAACATCAACTTCATTAAGAGAAATCTGTGCTACCTGTTGCTTGGTAATCATCGTTGCAACAGACGCTGCGCCAGAAACAGAGTCCCCTTTTTTTAAATCAATTTTTGCGACGATACCAGCAAAAGGTGCGCGGATATAATACTTGGATAAATTATCCAGAGCATCCTGCAATGCAGCTTGTCTTTGCTCAACAGTATTTTCCTGACTAGAAATATCTAGGGGATTGTTCTGACTTGAATCATCAAGAGATCTCTGCGCATTTGCAAGGTTCTGAATTGCAGATTTTATAGAACTCTGGCTATTGGCCAAACTGGTGATGTGTCCATTGAGCTTACTTATATAGCTGGAGATATTAGTTTGATATTGAGAAATTGCTGATGGTATCTGCCTGCCGGATTGATATTGATTGATACTAGAAACGATGGCATCTAAAATGTTCTGCTCATCTTTCACCGCCTGTGCGGCTGTCTTGGAATTTTCCAAAGTTTCATCTATCAAAGAGGATATTGTTTGTGGGTCAGAAAATCTGGTTGCTGATTTGTAGTGTTCCAAATTAAAATCATATTTATAAGTGATGTCGTGATAATCATTTATCGCCTGATTTAACATCACCACCATATTTTGCTTGTTATAACTATCGATCAAATCCTGGAATGCCCCAATATTATTCTGCCCAGACGAACCAACGGTTGCATCATAAAGCACAGCCCTAATTCCGTTCAGTATCGCAGGCAAATCTAAAAATGTATCGGAAACCGAATTAAAACCACTCTGATAATTTTGGTTGAGATCTTCCTTGGTATTTGCCACAGAATCCTGGAGTTTCGGCAAATCTGATTGCTGGGCTAATTTTAATTTAGCCAAACTTATCTGAGCATTTTCTAAATTTATCTGTGCATCTCTAACTGCCTTTTGAGCATCATGAACATCAAGCTGAGCAAGCAACGCACCCTGGCGAACCTCCTG
>CAYRDM010000020.1:0-9889 GCA_964423175.1 uncultured Candidatus Saccharibacteria bacterium
TTTGTATTCTCTGGGGAATAATTAACAGCGTTGGTAAGCAAATTCTGAAGGATATTAAATAAAATGTTTTGGTCAATCAGCAGACCTGGCAAATCACCATTTTTTACATCCAATTCCAGTTCGTGCTTTTTAGATTGTGCATATGGCAAGAAGTCTTTTACAAAAGTCTCCAGCGACTGCCTAACATCCACTCTTGTTTTATTCATCTGAAAAGTTCTCAAATTTATCCTTGCTAAATTCAACAAATCTTCAACTGAGGTTTTGGCATTTTTAACTGATGCATCTAACTCATCAATAATTTTATTGCCTTCCGAATCCATCCCTCCTTTTTCCAAATTAGTTCTCAAAGATTTTACAAGCCAAAAAATTGCGGACAATGGAGACCGTAACTGATGCGAGGCAATCGAAATAAATTCACTTTTTGATTTATCGATTGCTCTTAAATTATCTTGATAAGAAGCGATTAACATCTTGGGCAAAGCGACAACAATAATGAAGGCTTGCAGCAACAATAAAGAAATCGCGGGTGTATCGACAGCGAATGGTCCAGAACCATGCAAGGTATACCAAATGGCTATCCCTGACATCAAAAGCATTGCTGCGGCAATAGCTCTTTTACCAAATCTTATGGCAATAAGTAACAGGATAGGAACTATCAAAAATTCTATTGGATAATGCATAGCTGATAATGGAGAAAGATGATCAAAAACAAATTGGCTAACAAAAAACAATAGCAACAAAGAGAGAATGAATTCGAACACAGCCCTCTTATTAAAAGATCTGGACGGTTTTGAGCTCCACAAAATCAAAAACGGAGCAACAATTACCGCCCCTCCCAAATCACCCATCCACCAGGTAAACCAAATGGATCCGTACTCACCCAGTTTGGCAAACCCACCCAAAACTAGGCTGGACACACCGATGGTTGCACTCAAAGCAGTGGCAACAAGGCCAGCAAGAATACCAAACTTGAGAATGTCAAAAATATCATCAAAGGCTTTTCTGCCATTCGCAAATTTGTTTACTAAACAAGCCCCAGCCAATGCCTCCAAAGCGTTACCACCAGCTATACCGATTGAAGTGAAAATTGTTCCTGCTGTAGTGAAATTAGCAAAAAATGCACCTAAAAATATTCCCGGCCAAAAACGATAGCCAAAAATAATCAGCGCAGCCAAAGCTATCCCTGTTGGTGGCCAAATAGCGGTCGCGCTTGGATTCACAAAGGCCAACATAAGCCCAAGTTTTGCAAAAATAAAATAGGCTGCAGCTAAAATTAGATTTATGCCTATATACTTAAAAACACCTGATTTATTTTCCATTAACCTAATGACATTATCATTAAAATATAAACGAGACTAAAACCAGGACGAGCTGACAGATATTTTGCTCACCATATAATCCCCCTCGGCGGATTTGGTAATCTCAAGATGATCATGGTTGCTGTCCATTATATTAGCCTTGCCCTGATGATCAACAGCTTTAACAATCGTTATAATTTCGTCTTCACTCAACTGTTCTAAAAATCTCATTCCATCTGGATCACCATCAAATTTATAACCACTAAATTTTTGTTGCATAACCCCATATTACCATACCTCACGAAAATAAAAAAAGAAGGTTTTCAACCCTCTTCTTCATCAACAAACTCATCCTTTTTAGGCTCATACAAAATAGCACCGAACGCTCCAGCAATAACCATAAAAATGGTCAGCGGGTGTTCCAACGAATTAGCTAAACTTGCCATTCCAAACCATTCCAAAGACCTAAGAAAAATCATAAAAAAAATACCCAGAACTATCGCCACCAAAAAACCAAAGTTTATATTCTCTCCATATAAACATATCAAGCAACTGTTTCGGTCATGCTTTGAAGGCATACCCTTTCTCCAACGGTTTTAAAAATCTTAAAATTTTATATCATATACCATAAAATATGTCCACTGAGACGAATCTAATTTGCAAAATAAAACCGCCCTGTAAAAGACGGCTAAAAAAATCAGATAGCGAACTTGCTCCTCCGAAGGAGCGGGGCGATAGTCATTGGCACCAACAAGCCGAAAATAAATCCATTCTCATTAAGCTTACTCATAGCCACAGAAACGAGAGAAGGATCAATATATATAGACATCTCGATTGAAATCACACCGAATCTTTGTTTGGAAGAATCATTAATGATAACTATTTGAGGCTCTCGGTTCGTCTCATATTCAAAAGGAATTGCCGAAAGAAGCTCCTGATATAGCTTGTTAATCTCAGCCAAGCCAAATTTATCATTTTCTGTAAAATTTGCTGCCACGACAATGCCTTCCTGGTCACCTCTAACAGAATATCGAAATTCTCGAGTAATAGCTGGGCTCTCATTCTCACAAACCCGAAATTCTGAAGGATCATAACATCCCTCGCTTCCATCTTCGTGTTTCACGTCATAACAGAGACCGTGAGAATCATGGTGACGGAGCACCTTTCCCCTTACTCCCCATTTACGCTTCTCCCAACCTTCATCGGTCCATTCTTTGCGCATTTTCATATTGGGGTCGGTTGTTTGTACCAAAGTTCCAGGAGAAATAGGTGGGTAAGCTCTTTTTACCATTTGAAATACCTCCTTATAAATAAAAGAACACTTGTGGCATAATATGACAGATATAATCTGGGCTGTCAATGTTTTTGCTTGGTGACCGAATGAAAAAAATAAAACCGCCTGCTGGCGGTAAAAATGATCCCCTCAATATGATTGCCCGATCATTAACCAAAACTTCTTGCACTTAAGGCACCGATTCTTAAAGATAGGAATACGTGGATTTATACATTCCATGCTGTGATATTTCCAGCTATGAACCAGCAAGCACCAGAAAACTAAGCAAAAATCAGCAAGGCATTTGGACATTTTTATCCGGCCTTTTTCTAGATAAATCAGTCAAAAGACAATATACCCTCACGACCATAGTTGGTCAATTTATTCATCATCCTTCTTATCCCACTCCCCCTTAAACCATTCGAACCATTTCTTCTTCTCTTCTTCACTGTGAGATGCCGCCATCATGTCTCTATTTATCTTGTGCTCTTGGTCTGTGGAGCTCGCGATATGCTGCCCGCACTTCCCCGCCACTTCCATCATGTCATCCCCCGCAAACTCCATATCGCATCCGCCCTCGCTGTTCATTATCTCTTTGCATGTAAATTTTTTCATAAAAATATTTTATCATAAAATTTAAAAACCGCCAAAGTGATTTTTAAAAACTAGAAAATTTTCTGATCAGTTAAGAGCGCTTAAATTTGCCGAAGAGATAGTGAATAATTGAGGCAATAATCGTCCAGTACAAAATAAGATAGATCCCAACAAATGGAGGTGGCGGATCTTCTTTCAAAAAATTAATCTGAGGCAAAGCCAAAGGTCCTATCAAAACAATTTTGATAGGCAATATAATCGTGGATACGGTTCTCTTCCAAACTATCGGTGAATCGCCACCAGTTCTGAGAACAGAATCCGGAGGCTGAGGAAAACCTCGGATACCAGTTGTCCCCAAAAGTGACGAAGTGATAAACATAAAAGCAAACCCAGAAACGATGAAGAGGATAACAAATTTTTTTCTTGAAATATTCATATATAATGCTGCGGCCTGAAATTTTATTTTAATCGCTCTTCCGAACATCTACCCAAAATGAGATTATACCCAAGGCCAAAAAAAGACTTGCCTCAAGCCAATTTTGTTTTTGAAAAGCCTCAATTAAGGCAATCCCAAAAAAGATTATGAATATCGCGACATTTGTAAATTTAGGTTTACTCATTTCTGATTACCATTACGATGCCCTTGGGCGTAAGCCACTATCAGAGCCAACATCACGGCCGTTGTGGTAGTGGTATCCCAACTCCACGAACTATTTGGGAAAGCTTGACCCCAAAAATAAGCCACGACAACATTAGCCGCAAGTGCGACAACAAGCACCACTACAAATGTTTTCCAAAACCGCCTCTTATTCATAATCTTATTATACATTTAAAACCGACTCTTATATAGCAAATCCAATATAAGATAAGCATCGAAATTATTTAATAGCTAGTATGAGTCCTCTGTCTAACTCGAGTTGAAGACAATCTGCCTTAAAACCGATATTACGCAACCACTTCAATTGGTCTTCAAGAGTATCTGGTGAATCCTCCTTGGTTGACATCTTTGAGGCATACTCTTCAAAACTTAAGTTTCCTTTCCACTCTGGATGTACTGTATTCTTCCACTGGCTCGAATATCCAATTTTTAAATTCTGAGTATCAATCTTAAACCTATCAACTAGTACATAAAAGCCATTCCTACCTAAATTATTATAAATAAACCGGAATATCTTCTTCTTTGATTCGGATGATATCTCATGAAGAGCAAACGATGTAATAGCTATTTGATACTCCACCGAAGGGATAGATAAACTATCTATCTGCTCTAAATTATGTTTTACAGCCATGAATCGGTCTTTACCAATACGTCTGCTTGCCTTTGCCAACATAACATCTGATGCGTCTACTCCAACAAATTTTGCATTAGACACCTTTTCAGTTATTTGTCTTTCTACTAATCCGCTGCCACATGCAAGGTCAAGTATATACTTATCTTCTGTATAATTATCCGAAACAATAGCCGTCAATAATTCAAGCAAGGCCAACCTATTTGGATTCGTAATAGCTGAGGTTTGGTCCCAGTCAGTGGCAAATTGTTCATCATTCCAATTATCTTTCATACTTCAATTTAATCACTTTTTATCGAAAAGTTCGAGTCCCATCTTAGGTAACCAATTTTTAAAAAATAAAACACCCATTTTATGGGCATTTTATTACTGTCCTAATTTGCTCCGAACTGTTGCCCGTGTCCGAACATGGATTAGGGAAAATTATCGGACGTATCTTGTGACGAAGTTAGAGAAGCCAGAAGAACCTTACTGAAGGTTTTTAATTTCTTCAATAACTGACGGTAACTCACTGACCCCATCCTCTGCTGTAAAATGCCCTTTATTTTTTTCTATTATTATCTTTGCGCCAAAACCATTTTCAAACTTTTCTTTATTAATATCCATTGGCACAACTGGGTCGTCATCAGAAAATATAGCAACCAATTTACCCTTAGGTACTTGCTTCCAGACCTTTGTGGGTTCTATTTGACTTTCCAGCCATGGCTTACCAATTCTTTTCTCCTCTTCAGTCTCAAGGTCTGATAAATAAAACCAAGGTGCTATCAGTATAACTCCACCGACTGGTCCAAAACTTTTTAGCTGTTCTAAATATCTCAAAATTGTTTGGCAACCGATAGAATGTCCGATAAAAATTACATCTCTATCTGGACTTGGGCCAACAACTTCATTAAGTTTATTTACCCAATCTGCGATAATGGGTTCATCTGGATTGGGCATTTCAGGTGCTTCAACGTCAAATCCAGCTTTTTCTAATTCAGAAATAAGCCATTGATGCATCGGCTCGTTAGGAGAACCGCTCCATCCATGTATTAGATAAACTTTTTTCATACATCAATTTAACCAAATTTAGGTTCGCCAGTCCACACTGGGGTAAAATAAAACAATAGGATTTTCCTAGTGTTTTATTGTTGCTCCGGGAGCAGGACTCGAACCTGCAACCATCTCCTTAACAGGGAGCCGCTCTACCATTGAGCTATCCCGGAATGTTGTAACTTTTTATTCAATTGTAAGAATATAATACCAAAGTTATGGGCTATCTTCAAGTTTGGACTTAGCTCCAGATTTTTGTATAATCACCATACGATGTTTTACAAATAGGAGCAGGCGATGGCCAGATTAGAAGTAATCACCGGCCCAATGTTTTCGGGTAAAAGCGAAGAGCTTAAAAGACGACTCATCCGAGCGGCTTATGCCAAAAAGAAAATCTTACTTATAAAAGCGGGCGTTGACGACAGAGAAGTTAGGAATATTTTTAACATAGTAAGAGAAGATTCTAAACTTTCTTCTTATGAGTTCCTGACTACAAAAATAGTTAATTCTACCAAGGATATGGGAAGTATTTTAGACATACTGCCATTTGATATCATAGCAATAGATGAAGCGCAGTTCTTCAAAAAATGGTTCGTAAAAAGATTGGAAAAAATATTGGATGCATGCGCCAAAATAAATATAACAATAATAATATCCGGCCTTGATATGGACGCATGGAAAAAACCATTCGGGAATATGCCCTACTTACTGTCTCTTGCAGATGATGTGCAAAAGCTAACTGCTATCTGTGTACACTGCCAAGGAGCAAATGGCCCAGGAATTTTCACACAGAAAAAACCCGGCGGTTCCAAAAACCAGGTTGAGGTGGGTTCCGATATCTATGAGGCCAGATGCCGAGTCTGCCACTACATCCCACAATAGTCCCCGAGCGGGGACTTTTTTATTTAATAGCCCTTGAGTTTGCCTATGCCGTGGTGTTGTCTTATTTTATCCAGTGCCTTGGCTTCAATTTGTCTAATACGTTCACGAGTAACACCAAACACCTTGCCTACCTCCTCAAGAGTATGAGTAACACCGTCCTTGAGACCAAATCTCATTTCCAAAATCTTCTGTTCACGTTGCATTAGATCGTTAATAATCTCCTGTAAGTGGTCACGAAGTATCCTGCGTCCAGCCATAGTCTCCGGGGTAACTGATTCTTCATCAGCAATAAAATCAGACAACAACGAACCCTCTTCGTCATCGCTTCCAACTGGAGCTTCAAGAGAAACGGTATCCTGGGAAATCTTCATGATGTGCCTGACCTTGTCTATATCCATGTTCATCTCCGACGCCACTTCTTCCGGCAAAGGTTCTCTACCAAGATCCTGGACCAAGCGTCTAACAACTTGCTGGTATTTGTTAATCGTCTCGATCATGTGCACAGGAATACGAATTGTGCGCGCCTGGTCGGCGAGAGCCCTTGTTATGGCCTGCCTGATCCACCAAGTGGCATATGTTGAAAACTTGTATCCACGCTTATAATCAAATTTTTCTACCGCGCGCGAAAGACCAATGTTCCCTTCTTGTATTAAGTCCAGCAATGTCAGGTTTGCCGAACGACCAACATATTTCTTGGCAATAGAAACAACCAATCTCAAGTTTGAAAGCATGAGCTTTTGACGTGCTGATTCATCACCTTTTTCTATTTTCTTGGCAAGCTCGGCTTCTTCTTCAGCTCTAAGCAAAGGGTACTGACCAATCTCACGCAAATACATCTGCACAGAATCAGAGCCAGCATCTATCTGCTCGTCTTCTAATTTTTTCTTATCTTGCTGTTCTTTGGTTTTTTCTTCTGCAAAAACCTTACCAGTATCAACAACATTTATATTTGCGGCCTCAAGACGTTCATAGAGTCTCTCCAAACCGTCAATGTCTTTTTCTATATTTGGAAAGGTGTTGATGATCTCTGATTCAGTAATAAATCCTCTGTGACGGCCCTTCTCTATCAATCTCAAAATCGCATCCTCGCTGATGAGTTGCTTGGGCGCCCTGGGGGTTTTCTTGCCACCTTTTTTGGCAGAATGCTTGTGGCTTTTGACCGGCTTGTTCTTCGGTTTTACTTTATGAGACGGTTTTTTATTAAAATTCTTGTTCTTTTTGTTTTTTTTAGGCATATGCTTTGGTAACTATAATAAAAGTAGTTCCTGAGAAATTTTTGAAAATTCAGCTATGAGCGCTGACAAGCGCAATTTATCCTGCGATTTCTCGGCATCCTTAATCTGGTACTCCAGACTTTCTAACTGCGCTGTTATTCTGCGCCTTTTTATTTGAGACAATAATTTTTTAAATTCTTCTCCTAACTCGTGATCTTTGAAATCGTTCCAAAGCTCTTGAGACTTAAGATGTGCAAACTCAAGGCTCATGGCCAACGTCGAATCCCCCAAGGTTGCCACCTCGGCAATTGGGTCCTGACCGCCGGTCCTTATTTTTTTCAATATGATTTTGAAATTATCTGAGAATAAGGCCTCATCTGAGGGCTCAATTTTTTGGGCAAGATCCGTTTTCTTAACTATTAGAGAAAGCAGTGATTCCTCCACAGGATCTATTTTAACAGCCTGATTCGAGAACTGTTGTGGAGTGGCCTCCTGATTATCCAAGTCATGAACAACTGGCTTAATTGCAGCCAGGTCCTGATAAAGGATATCTTCTTTGGTTTTCAAAGCCAGAGCGATCTCGCTTATCCAGTGAGACTGCTCAACCTTGTTAGTCATCGAGGCCAAGAAAGGCAATAGCTTTTGGGTGAAAAGTTTCTTACCCAGTGCTGTTGTAACATCAAATGCCTTACTGGCAGTGTGGAAATAAAATTCCATAAAGGGCTTGGAATGTTGTGTATATTCCGCCCACTTAGTGCCATGAACTTTAACATAATCTGCCGGATCTTTCAAGCCCGGTTCATCAACACAGACAATCCCGACATTAAAACCTCGGGCCAAAGCCAAATCGACTCCCCTGTTTGTTGCGGTCTCGCCCGCCCCATCAGCATCAAAGCAGAGATCCAAATTATCAGTATAACGCTTGATTATCTTAAGATGTCCATCGGTTAATGCAGTCCCGGAGGACGCAACCACATGTTTGGCGCCGGCTTGATGAGACATGATAACATCCATGTTACCCTCAACCACCAAACACTTGTTTGATCGCCTTACATCCAGTTTGGCCTTATCTAAACCATATAGAATTTTACTTTTGTCATAAATTGGTGTCTGAGGAGAATTGACATATTTACCAACATCTTCCTTTTTTGCCAAGTCACCAAATACTCTGCCAGTAAATCCCACAACCTGTCCGTTTAAATCAAAAATCGGAAACATAATGCGCGAACGAAACCTGTCAAAAAATCCGCCGCCGTCTTTTCTGATTGCCAGGCCCGCTTCTATTATCTCCTTGCTGTCATAACTACGTTCAAGAAATTCATATAGCGCACTCCACAAATCCGGCGCATATCCAATATGGAATTCCTTAATTGACTGATCGGTTAATCCTCTGTCCTGCAAATATTTCAAAGCAAATTTGCCGACATTTGAACCATGGAGTTGTTTTTCAAAGAACCTCATCGCTAACTCACAAATCTCATACAATCTAGTCTTGGCACTTTGGAATTGTTCAAATTCTGGATTCTGACGCTCCAACTTAACACCGGCACGAGAAGCAAGAATTCTAAGAGCATCAGGAAATTCTATGCCCTCGATCTGTTTTACAAAACCAAAAATATCGCCGCCAGCAGAGCAACCAAAACAATGCCAAATCTGGCGTTCTGGAGAAACAATAAATGAACCTGATTTCTCATTATGAAAAGGGCAACGGGCTTTGTAGTTTGATCCCGCTTTTTGCAACTTCAAATAACTCGAAATCAGGTCGACGATATCAACCTTGTCTTTGATTTGATCAATTACTCCTGCCATTGTTGTTTAAATAGTAACAAACTTTTAACAAAAAGGTTCTTGACACTTTTTTAAGTGTTGCTAGAGTATTGAGCGTACATTTACAATTATCAATTTCGGAGAACTCAATGTCAAATCTAGGCACAGCTCAAGATACTGTTGGAAATAGGATAACCGACGCGTCTTTGTTGTCCAGCTACACCTTGTTCGAAGCTACAGGCCAAAGACTTAAACTGAAAATAGTTAAATATGACGAGAATAGCCACCTGCAAACTCCCAATGCGAGAACTCAAGATTTATTAAAAATATTTCTGGATGATGAGGATGTCTTGCGAATCATTCAAGAGAAAGGATTCGTCTTGGAAACAGCTAGACGCGAATCCACAATGCTTTATTTAAGCCACCCTTCGGTTAAGTGTCACGACAAAGAGTTTTTCTTGTCTAGCAACTGGGCTTGGGACAAAACTAAACTTGGTAGCGAAAGACCTTTTTTAGAACTAAGCCTGGATCGGGTCACTG
>CAYRDM010000021.1:0-9666 GCA_964423175.1 uncultured Candidatus Saccharibacteria bacterium
AAATGGCCGAAGCTAACAAGGCATTTGCTCACTTTGCCTGGTAAGATCAGCGGTCTGACAAAACAGGGTTAAAGACCCTGTTTTTGTTTTGCTTAATTTGGAAATTTATAATAGGATATATGTAATGAGAGCAATGATTTCTGAAACAAAAAATAAATCTGGAGAGAGCGTTGAGATTTTTGGTTGGGTTGGAGGCAGGAGAGATCATGGCAAGCTTATTTTTATTGATTTAAGAGATCGTTCAGGAACGGTTCAGGTTGTGTTTACACCAAAGTCAAAAGATTATGACAAAGCCAAAGAGTTGCGTTCGGAATGGGTTTTAAAAATTACCGGCCAAGTTGCCGATAGGCCAGAAAATTTGGTTAACAAGGAAATAGAAACTGGCAAAATAGAAATTCAACCAGATTCATTTGAAATATTATCTCAATCTTTGACGCCTCCGTTTGCTCTTGATACGGATGGCAAAGAAATAGGTGAAGAGCACCGCATGAAGTATCGTTATCTGGATTTGCGCCGCTCGAGAATGCTCAAAAACATGGTCCTAAGACATAAGTTGATCAAGTCAATAAGAGATTATTTGGATCAAGAGGGATTTCTTGAAGTAGAGACTCCAATACTCACAAAATCTACTCCCGAGGGGGCAAGAGATTATGTTGTTCCGTCGCGACTTTATGGTGGTAAATTTTTTGCTCTTCCTCAATCGCCACAGCAGTATAAGCAGCTTTTAATGGTTGCTGGTATTGAGAAATATTTTCAGATAGCAAGATGTTTTCGTGATGAGGATACAAGGGGAGACAGACAACCAGAATTTACTCAATTGGATTTGGAAATGTCATTTGTTGAAAGGGAAGATGTTATGGCATTGAATGAAAAACTCCTCATAGATTTGGTCAAGAACCTGATGCCTAATAAAAAAATTCAAGAGATTCCCTTCCCGAGGATTTCTTACAAAGAGGCAATGGAAAAATACGGTACTGACAGGCCAGATTTGAGAAAAGACTCAAATGATCCGGATGTCTTAGCTTTTTGCTGGGTGATTGATTTTCCTTTTTTTGAAAAGAATGATGACGGAGGCTGGACGTTCACTCATAATCCCTTTTCTGCACCTAAGTCGGAACATTCGGAGTGGCTTTTGGATAAGAAAAATATTTCCGAGATATTAACTTCACAATACGACGTTGTGTTAAACGGTTTTGAAATTGGTGGAGGCAGTATAAGGAGTCACAAAGCGGAATCTTTAAAAGCCGTTTTTGAGATAATGGGTTTTTCGGAAGAGAGGGTTGTTAAAAACTTTGGCCACATGCTCGATGCGTTTAGTTTTGGTGCTCCGCCGCATGGCGGAATAGCTTGGGGCCTAGATCGTTTGGTGACTATTTTGGCCGGGGAACCGAATATAAGAGAAGTAATTGCTTTCCCGAAGACAGGAGATGCGAGGGATCTTATGATGGAGAGCCCCTCAGAATTAGAAGACAGACAGCTTAAGGAGCTACACCTTAAAGTTAATAAATAGAGTATAAATATTAGATGAGGTCTAATTTGATTTTAATTTCTGTTGTTTTGGGCGGGCTTTTTTATGGAGCCGCTTTTTTTGTTTTTATATATCCGTTGAACAGCAAAGGTTTGAGCCATGCGATTGTCCCGAATCAGCAGAGTGATCAAAGTAGAGCCTTCCTTCTCCCTGTTTCTGATTTAAACCCTGCACCTTTCAGAAAACCTGATGTTCAGGATCCAGACATTGATTCCAGGGCCGCTGCCTTGTTTGATGTTAAATCAGGCTCGCTTATTTTTGGAAAGAATGAAAATAAGCGTTTGCCGGTAGCATCCATAACGAAATTAATGACGGCATTAATTATTTTGGATAAGATGGATTTGAACCAAATTTTTGAAGCATCCGTGGAGGACCTAAATGTTGATGGAAATGGTGCGGATCTTTTTAAAGGCGAGAGAATAAAGGGTATGGAACTTTTGAAAATGATGTTAGTAAAATCATCAAATGATGCAGCGTTTGTTTTTGCTCGCAAGGCCAGAGAAGCAAATATCGATTTGGTTGCGGAAATGAATAAAAAGGCGAAAGCTTTGGGGATGACAAATACTAATTTTGCCGACCCAGCGGGTTTGGATGACAATGATGCTTTTTCTACCGCTAATGATTTGATAAGATTGGTTGATGCCGCAAGCCGCATAGATATGTTGGGCAGTATTTTAAGGCAGAAGAGCGTTGATGTTGAGTCTGCAGATGGGGCGCTAAAACATCATCTTACGAGCACAGATCAATTATTAGATCAGATTCCGGATATTATTATTGGTAAAACAGGCAATACTGATCTTGCCCTGGGGACAATGGTTTTGGAGGTTGCAGTAAACAATAAAAAAGATAAACTAATAAGTGTGATACTTGGTTCAAAAGATAGATTCGGTCAGACCAAGAAACTAATAGATTGGTCAGAAAAATCTTTTAACTGGCAATAAATATTATCATGGATAATGTATTTACAATTTTCAACACCGCTAGGATTTTTGTTGTGGCGATGATTGCTTTTTTTATAACTTTAGTTTTCACGCCTTTGTGGATGAAGATTCTTTTTAAATATAAATTAGGCAAACAATTAAGAACCGAAGGCGCGCCTATTTTTAACAAACTACACAAGGCCAAAGAGGGGACTCCGACTATGGGCGGTGTGCTTATCTGGCTTACCGTCTTGGTTATAACTTTGTTATTTTGGTTTCTTTCAAGCACGGTGGACGGATTTTGGTCTAGGGTTAATTTCTTTTCAAGAGGACAAACCTGGCTGCCGCTAGGAGCCTTAATAGTCGCCGGTGTTGTCGGTTTAATAGATGATATTTTGGGTGTTATGAGAATCGGTCCGAAGGGGGGCGGTCTCAATATGAGATACAGGCTGCTTCTCTACATGTTTGTTGCTGTTGGTGGTGCATGGTGGTTTTATTCTAAACTTGGGTTCAGTTCAATAAATCTGCCCTTTCTTGGAGATTTTTCTGTCGGCTGGTGGTATATTCCTTTTTTCATTTTGGTTATTGTTGCGACCTCTTTTTCTGCTAATGAAACAGATGGTTTAGACGGCCTTGCAGCTGGAGTTTTCCTGACCATGTTTGCGGCGTATGGTGCTATTGCCTTTGATCAAGGCAGAATGGATCTCGCTGCGTTCATCGCGGCCATAATGGGATCTCTTGTCGCTTTTCTTTGGTTTAATATTTTTCCTGCGAGGTTTTTTATGGGGGATACCGGATCCATGTCATTGGGCGTGGTTCTCGGAATTATAGCGATGCTTACAAACACGCCTTTTCTTCTGATACCAATTGGGGCAATTTTTATAATTGAATCCGGTTCTGTTATAATTCAACTTTTATCTAAAAAGTTTCGAGGCAAGAAAGTTTTTCTTTCGGCACCGATCCATCATCATTTTGAGGCCAAGAACTGGCCGGAAACGCAAGTCACTATGCGCTTTTGGATGATATCTGCCATCGGGGCGATTATCGGTCTTATCATCTTCCTCATAGACTCCAAGATCCCGCCTCTGTTTTAGTCGTTTGTTATTTGGAAACCTCTTTTGAGGTTTTTTAAATTGCTGGAATTGTTGTTATGAACTAAAATTAGGATAATAAAACAAAATCAATGTCTAGATCAGGCAAAACTCTAACAATTTTAGTTTTTGTATTAATTGTTTTTGGTTTAGTAATGCTCTCATCTGCTGGTGTTGTCGAGGGGCAGAAAAGATTCGGCTCACCTTATTATTATCTTTCTCATCAATTTTTATATGGAGTTTTGCCTGGAATTGCTTTGTTTTTTATCTTTTCAAAAATTAATTATAAGTTTTGGAAAAAGATTTCTTTGCCCCTTTTGATATGTGTGCTGGGATTAATGGTTTTGGTTTTTGTACCCGGAGTAGGATTCGGACTTAAGGGGGCTCAGAGATGGATTAATTTAAGATTTTTAACGTTTCAGCCCTCGGAGTTGTTGAAATTTACCCTCGTGGTTTATTTGGCAGCTTGGTTTGGTAGAAAAGAAAGTCGGCTTGAGGGTGGACCCCAAGCGATGATTCCCTTTTTGCTTGTTTTGGGATTCGTCGGGCTCCTGCTCTTATTGCAGCCTGACATGGGAACTTTGATTCTCGTTACTTCCATTGCGATATCCATGTTCTTTTTTGCGGGTGCCCGATTCTCTCATTTTGCAATTCTGATTTTAGTTTTGGCACTTTTGATTGGGGCCTTGTCCATAGTTGAACCCTACAGACTTGATAGACTAAAATCTTTTATAAATCCATCTGCTGACAAGCAGACAACCTAGTATCATATAACCCAGGCGCTTTTAGGAATTAGTTCGGGGGGAATATTTGGTATGGGTTTTGGGCAAAGCAAACAAAAAATAAATTATCTTCCCGAAGCGGTAGGGGACTCTATTTTTGCAATAATTGTTGAAGAGCTGGGGTTGGTTGGCGGCGTCTTTCTGCTCGGATTATTCCTGTTGCTCGCCATAGTAATGATTAATATTTCTAAATCTGTAGGAAACCAATTTGCCAGTCTTTTGGTTTTGGGTGTTTCCGTTTGGATCTGTGGACAGGCACTTATCAACATATTTGCCATATCTGGTTTGATACCTCTTACCGGTTTACCTTTACCTTTTGTTAGTTTTGGCAGTTCCTCGATGGTTTCAATATTGGCCGGGCTGGGAGTGGTTCTTAACATTTCAAAAAATTGCTAGCCATGATAATATGTATAGGTAGATGATTGCCAGTATTATTTAAAAAATATGGAGGGTCGACCCTTTTTTAGATAAATCTGGAGTTTAATTTAAAACCAATTATTTATTTATTAATTTTTTGGAATTATTCTTTCTGGATGCAAATTAATTTTGCATATAATCGAGACTAATTCTAATTTGTGAATGAACAAAAAAATAATTACTAGCGCAGTTACCATAGTACTTGCACTTTCGGCATTTTCTGTTCTTGCTGACAATACAAGTCCAACACCAAGACCTTCAAAAACTCCAAAGATTGAGCGCGAACAAGAAAGAGAGCAAAGAGAGACAGACAGGAAATCAAGGGAATCTGCCAAATTAGCTCAAAGAAGGGCCAGGGAGGCAGCTCTTAAGGCCTGTCAGATGAATTTTAAGAACGCCGCCAAGACCTATGAATTGGCTTTAAAGGATGCCAGGCAGGCTTATACAAAGTCAGTTAAAGCTGCTAATGACGCCTTCAGGACCTCAGACAAAGGGGACGCCGCCAAACAAGCGAGAAAGGATGCCCAAAAAGCTGCTCAGGATTCTTTCACAACTGCAAAATTGAATGCCAGAACCGCTTGGGATCAAGCCAATGATGCCCATAAGCAGTGTGTTAAATCTGCCAATACAGCTACTGTTTCTCCTAGTCCATCTGCAAGCCCTAACCAATAGAATTTTGTGGTAAATAAAAAACCGCCCTAGGGCGGTTTTTTATTAGTTTATTTTGACTGGTTTTTTGATATCGCGTTTGTTAGTCTTGATTTTATTCGGCTTGCAGTATTCTTTTTGATTGTGTCTGATTTGGCTGCTTTATCAAGGGCGCTATATACTTTTGGAAGCAATTCTTTTGCCTTGGCAGCGTCCTTAGAAGCAATTGCTTTACGTAATTCTTTAACCAAAGAACGGAATTTTGTTTTCCGTCTTATGTTTTCTAGGTTTCTTTTTTTGGATTGTCTTAGGGCTTTTTTAGCCGATTTTGTTATTGGCATTGTAACTGGCATACTAACACATCTGTATTTTTTTGCAACACATGGCCGAAATAAGTTCTTGACACGAGGCCATTATTTTCTTATCTTTAATACCTGGAGTCAGAGACCTAATTGCTACTGAGCCCGCCGAATATGAAGTGGCGGGTCTTAATTACTATTAATTATATTTTATAAACCATGGCAGATTATCCAATAGAGAAGATTAGAAATATAGGCATCATTGCTCATATCGATGCCGGCAAGACAACCACATCTGAAAGGGTGCTGTTTTATACTGGTCTTTCTCACAAGATCGGAGAGGTTCATGAGGGGGAGGCCATCATGGATTGGATGGAACAGGAGAGAGAAAGAGGTATTACCATAACTGCTGCGGCTGTTACTGCCTACTGGCATAAGGTTGGGTTGCCTAAAACCAAAGATAACGAATATCGTTTTAATATAATAGACACCCCTGGCCATATCGATTTTACAGTTGAGGTTAAGAGATCATTGCGTGTTCTCGACGGTGCCTGTGTAATATTTGACGGTGTCGCCGGTGTTGAGCCACAGTCGGAAACCAACTGGCGCTATGCAGATGATTATGCGGTACCAAGAATCTGTTTTGTTAACAAGTTAGACCGATTGGGAGCTTCTTTTGAGAGATCATACAAATCAATTCTGGAGAGACTAACGCCCAATGCAGTTAAGATGCAATTGCCTGACGGTGAGGAAGATCAGTTTCATGGCATGGTGAACCTTCTTGAAATGAAATATTTTAAATCCGAAGGGGAACATGGAGAGAAAATTGTGGAAGCAGAGATCCCTTCAGAAGATCTAAGAAAAAGATCAGAATTGGCAAGAGCCGAACTTATAGAAAAAATAGTAGAGCATGACGATGCAGCGATGCAGGAATATTTGGATGGCAAGGAACCTGCTTTGGACAGACTAAGACAGATTCTCAGGAAGGCGACTTTGGAAAACAAATTGGTTCCCGTTTTTTGTGGTTCAGCCCTAAAGAATAAAGGGGTTCAGTTTATGTTGGATGGTGTCGTCGATTATTTGCCTTCACCGGCTGACAGGACCGCTTTTAAGGGTATAGATCCTAAAACAGGTGAAGATATAGCGAGACACTCAAATGATGCTGAGCCCTTTTCCGCCCTGGCTTTTAAGGTTGCCACGGATCCTTTTGTCGGGCAGCTTATATTTTTCAGAGTTTACTCTGGTAAGGTTGAGGCAGGATCATACATATACAACAGTACAACCGGACAGCAAGAAAGAATCGGTCGTATATTGCGTATGCGTGCGAATGACAGAGAAGAAATCAAAGAGGTATATGCCGGTGGTATTGCGGCAGCTGTCGGTTTAAAGGGGACCAAAACAGGAGACACTCTTTGTGACCAGAGCAAGCAAATAATTCTTGAAAAGATTATTTTCCCTGAACCGGTTATTTCATTGCGCATAGAACCAAAGACAAAAGCTGACCAGGAAAAAATGGGTATTGCCTTGAGAAAACTTTCTGATGAGGATCCGACATTTAGGATTAAAACTGACGAAGAAACAGCAGAGACAATTATTTCGGGAATGGGTGAATTACACCTGGATATTATTGTGGACAGAATGAAGAGGGAATTTAGTGTTGGTGCCAATGTCGGCAGGCCTCAGGTTGCATATAAAGAGACAATAAAAGAAACTGCTCAGGCTGAAGGTAAATATATTAAACAATCAGGAGGCCGTGGACAGTATGGACATGTTTGGCTACGTGTTGAGCCTCAAGAACGGGGCAAGGGTTTTGAATTTGATAATGAGATTAAAAGCGGCGCCATTCCTCAGGAATTTATTCCGGCAGTTGAGAAGGGTGTCAGGGAGGCTTTAGACAAAGGTGTTGTTGCCGGATTCCCGATGGTTGACCTCAAAGTCATCCTCTATGATGGTAGTTACCATGATGTTGACTCATCTGAAATAGCATTCAAGATCGCGGCAGCTATGTCTTTGCAAGAAGCTTGCAAGCGCGCCAAACCGGTTCTCCTCGAGCCTGTTATGAAGGTTGAAGTAATCGTTCCAGATAATTTTCTTGGTGAAGCAACCGGTGATCTAAGCTCAAGAAGAGGACAGATCGAACAAATGTCAGACAGGTCACCGCTTAACCTCAAGGTCATAGATTCTAAGGTTCCATTGTCTGAAATGTTCGGCTATGCCACTACGATTAGGTCTCTTACTCAGGGCAGGGGTACCTATAACATGGAGTTTTCTCACTACGAACCCGTTCCAAATAATATTGCGGAACAAATCAAAGAAGGTAAGAAATAATTCTTTTCCTTGACTTTGCTACCTCTTATCTGCTATACTTAATCTATTGTAGGTATGTGTTCTCCTTGTCCTTGCAGGCTTGTAACTTGTGAGGAGTGCTACCAGCTGTAGGAAACCTAGTGTTCCATAAGCTTTCGCATCTAGGGAATAGGTCTTCCTACAGAAAGAATTGCGTATTGCAAATCTTTGCGAATACTAAATATTCGCTCGTATTTGTGATCTCGCATTATATAAATGGCTAAAAAGCTATATGTAGGCAGTTTGCCCTACAGCACGACTGATGATCAGTTGAAGCAACACTTTTCCCAAGCTGGAAACGTAACTTCAGCCATGGTTATCATCGACAAAATGTCAGGTCGTTCCAAGGGTTTCGGATTCGTCGAAATGTCGACTGATGAAGAGGCTCAAAAGGCTATTGAAATGTTCAATGGTCAGGACTTCGATGGTAGACAGATTGTTGTAAACGAAGCTAAACCTATGCAACCACGCGCCCCACGTCAAGGTGGAGGATTCGGCGGCGGTCGCGGTGGATTTGGTGGAGGCCGCGGAGGATTCGGCGGCGGAAGAGACTACTAATCTTTTCTATTAATTCAAAAACCCCGAGAGGGGTTTTTGAATTGTGAAAGATATTCTTAACTTGACATTATCTAAATTTTAGAGTATATTATTTATATCTTTGAAATCTAAATAGTGATATCAAACGGAGGGAAGTGGAATATGCTAAAAAGAAGAATCTTAGTGCAACTTGAAAATATTCTAGTGGTTGCGGCAGTGGCAGTTGTTTTTCTTATTTTTTTCATGGTCATTGGTTTTTGGCAGACGAGACATTCTTCAGAAACAACTGCCGTCCAACCCAATGTTGTTTCCAAAGTTGCCAGAGTGTTTATGCACGAACCGCACAGATTTACTTTTCTTGTAAAAAACGATAATGGTTCTCTCGGTCAGTTAACTGTCGATTCAGCGAATATAGAAATCATTCCCGACGTGATAGAGGTTTTGCCCATGTGGGTGGTTTATACATGCGCCAGTCGATATGACCGTCAAACCCAAAACTACGCTAAAATCTGGAACTGCAAACCATTGCCAAGCAACTTTTCTCATTGGCGTACCAGCCCTGCGATAGTTAAGATTCATATACATTCAGCGGAAGAAATAAATGGTGCCGACTGGAATCATGGCAAGTTTGGCAGGGGTCAAACAATAGCAGTAGAGTAATTTAGAACAGGCTTTAGCCTGTTTTTATTTGCTTGGAGGGCATACGACTGGTGAGGCAGAATTCATTGGCGGAGTTAGGTGATCGGCTGGGTAGGGAGTGGAATCGAATATAGAATTAATTATTTTGCCTAGTTGTTGTTTTACTATTCCCGAGTTTGCATTATTGGTTGAAGAAATCTGATCTATTAAATTTTTTGATTCTGAAAGAAGAGCTTGGCTTTTTTTGATTTTGTCGGCCGAGCTATTGTTGAGATTTTTACCCAACTCATCCAGGTTTGTTGTTAATTCTCCCAAGAGACGAGCCTCTTTCGCCGCTGGGTTTACCACTTCTATTATTTTGTTTTTCCACGCAGGCACATTGTTAATTACAAAACCGCCAGCTACGGCTAGGAGGGCTGTTATTAGTAGGAATTTAATTATAGAACCCATATAGTTATT
>CAYRDM010000022.1:0-8881 GCA_964423175.1 uncultured Candidatus Saccharibacteria bacterium
TTTTTTATAATTCACAAAATCAGCTCTTTCTCTTTTCCAATTATTTAAGTATTCTTCGGCCTGTTTTTTAAAAACCTCTAATTCTTCTGTATTTTGTTTTATATTTTGGTCATCCATATTTTAAATTTTAACTTTTACGAGCAATTTTATTTAATTCGCTGGTTGCATATTTTATAAGATTCAGGTTTTTTACATAGTCCATTCTTGTCGGACCGATTAGAGTAATTGAGCCAGTATAATCCTTGGGCAAATCATACTTGGCAAACATTACCGTTTCATCTCTTATATTCTCTAAGGGGTTCTCTCTGCCTATAAATACTCTTATATCGTTTTGCTTATAATTATCCCTGCGATGTCTTCCGACTCCAAAAAACTCCTTTTCTATTTCACCGAAAAGATCTTCAAAACCGTCAAAAAAACTTGTTAATCTAAATGCCCTGTCAAATTCCCTAAACTCCGGCATGCCAAAAAGGCTAGAAAGTCCCACTTTAAAAAAATCCTGACCCTCTTCGATACCAGCAATTACAAGATTCTCTGATAAGTCTGACAAGATCTGAGCGATGGCCTTCGTTATCTCTCTGGGATCATTGCTGACGCTAGCAAGCACGCTCCTAATCCTCTTCTTGTCTGATTCTTTTGGCTCTGCGTTTAAGTCCTCCTGCGATAAAACATTATCCACATAATATCTATAAGCTATGTCTGTGGGCACCCTTCCGCTTGAAGTGTAGAGATGCGCCAAAAAGCCAGCCTCTTCTAATTCGTTCATTTCTGCCCTTATCGTTGCTGAACTCAAACCAAAAAATCCTATTTTTTCAAGAAATTTAGAACTCACCGGTTCGGCTGTTCTAATAAATTTTTCTATTATGGAAGCGAGCAATACTTCCTGTCTCTTATTTATCATTAATATACAGTTTAGTGTATTGGCACTCTACAGTCAAGAGTGCCAACGAAGGTGTTGCAATACTCCCCTCCTGGGTTTAAAATTCTTCACCAGTAACAAGCATATTAAATCGGGAGTTGGGCTTATGTCGGAAGATGAGAACAAGCCTCCTCCACTAGAACCAAGTCTGCCGAATGCAAAGGATGAAGAATTGAAAAGATCAGCAATTGAGGATTTCGAAAGATTAGAAAAAAGCATTTTTAAAATTCTGCCGTCGGATTGTTTTATTAAACAAGAACAGTCTCTTTCGATACCCATGATCGGATCATTACATATAAAATTTTCCGATTGCGGGATATATTCCAGAGAAGACGTTTGCATGCTCTGCAAAGTAGAGGCTTGCCCATGGTATGAAAAAGTGTCCCATCGTTGGTACAGAACATTTAAAATATTATTTTTAAACCTTTTGGCTAAAATTTTTAATAATCCGCTCAATAACTTTTTAAAAGCGGCGGTTAGAGACATCAGAAAAAAATAAAAACCCAGAAATCTGGGTTTTATAATTTTGGACACTTAATTTGAGAATGATAATTTCTAATATATAATTATGCTAATGCCCGATAACGTATCTGGAATAAAAAAATTCTGGCACAGGCTGGGTCCAGGCCTTATAACCGGTGCGGCCGATGACGATCCATCCGGTATAGTTACTTACGCTGTCGCAGGAGCCAAATTTGGCTTATCTGTTTTATGGATGAGCATTGCCACGTTGCCTTTTATGATAATAGTCCAACGCATGGCGGGCAGGATAGGTCTTGTATCCGGTAGGGGGTTGGCAGGAAACATGAAAAAATATTATCCTCGATGGCTCCTCGTTTTAATGGCGGTTCTTATACTAATCGCAAATATAATAAACATCGGAGCTGATATATCTGGGATGTCAGCCTCATTTGAAATTCTACTACCCAATTTTTCACCAATATTATTTTCAGCAGCAATCTCGGCTATTATAATTGTATTTTTAATACTTCTGCCATACAGAACCATAGCTAAGTATCTTAAATGGGTTGCAATTATAATGTTCTCATATGTTTTCGCGGCAATCATGGAAGAACAAAATTGGCTTCAGATTCTTTATAGATCTTTCGTGCCTCAAATCATGCTGACCAAAGACTACCTGCTCATTGCGGCGGCCTTCTTCGGAACAACAATTTCTCCTTATCTGTTTTTTTGGCAAGCATCTGAGGCGGTTGAGGAAGAAACTCTCCACAAATCATCAAAACCAAACGAGAGTCACATGATTCCCGGCATCGAACCTCATGGGCAGCACAGATCAAAAGAAATAATAAAAAACGAAATTGGATCTATGTATCAAGATGTACGCTACGGAATGGTTTTCTCGAACCTTATAACATTTTTTATAATTATATTGAGCACGGCAACATTTTTTAAAAACGGCATCAATGTTATCGGCAACGTATCTCAAATAGCTTCATCCTTAAAGCCTCTGGCTGGAAACTACGCAAATCTTTTGTTCCTTTTGGGAGTTTTGGCTTCGGGAACACTAGCGATACCGATATTAGCAGGTTCAGCCGCCTATGCCCTGGCAGAACTTTTCGGCTGGCGTTACGGATTCAATAACAAATTCCACAAAGCAAAACAATTCTATATTGTAATAATCATATCCACATTATTAGGAATACTTATTCCTGCATTAAAATTGCACACTGTAGATATCCTGGTATATACTGCCATCATCTACGGCTTCATTTCACCTCCGCTTATATTGCTACTAATTCACATGGCTAATAACGAAAAGATAATGGGCAAATATACCAGCCGTCCCCTTTCAAATATAATTGCATATTCATTGTTTATATTAATGACTGCCTCAATCGCTCTAATCTTTATCCTATAAATATGAAAATTTTTAACACCCTGACTCGTAAAAAAGAAGATTTCATTCCGGCCGACCCCAAGAATGTCAAAATGTTTGTTTGCGGACCGACAGTCTATGACTATATACATGTGGGCAATGCTAGAACTTACACTGTTTTTGATATGGTGGCTAAGTATCTCCGTCATAAGGGCTATGGCTTAGAATATATACAAAACATAACTGACATAGAGGACAAGATCATAGCAAGAGCACTAGATTTGAAACTAGATCCAATAGAATACGCCAGAGATTATACAGATATTTTCTATGAAGACATAAAGAAAATAGGAATAACTTCTGTTGACCATTACGAACCAGCAACAAAAAACATAGATCAGGTTATAAAGCAGGTACAAACTCTAATAAAAAAGGGTAATGCATATAAAATAGCAACGGATGGCTGGTACTTTGATTTGGAAACATTTCCTAAATACGGCAAACTTTCTGGCAGAACTGTAGAAATGGCGGAAGACGGAGTATCCCGAATAGACCAAGGTTCGGACAAAAGAAACAAAGGAGATTTCTGTCTTTGGAAATTTTCAAAACCAGAAGAACCAGGCTGGGACAGCGAGTTAGGATATGGGAGACCAGGGTGGCATATAGAAGACACCGCCATAACCGAAAAATTCTTTGGCCCCCAATATGATCTGCACGGCGCTGCCGCCGATCTTGTGTTCCCCCATCATGAAGCGGAAATCGCCCAACAAGAATCAGCGTCAGGTCTTGAACCATTCGTTCGCTACTGGATGCATGCCGGCTTCCTGGTCAACAAAACCCAAAAAATGTCTAAATCATTAGGCAATTTTATGACGCTACGTGAGGCCCTAAAAGAATATAAGCCAGAAGTTTTAAGATTCTATTTCCTTAGCTCTCACTACCGCTCTCCTCTTGATTATAGCGAAGACAATTTAAAACAAGCAGAAGCCGGAGTTGCAAGAATTAGCGAATTTAAGAACAGGCTAGAAAACTCAAAAAATGCAAAAGAAAAGATAGCCCTAGAGCAAGAACAAAAACTTCAAGAACATCATGAAAAAATCACACAAGCCATGGATGATGATTTTAATACCCCAGAAGCCTTTGCTGGTTTTTTCGAACTAATAAGAGAGTCCAACGGTTACCTAGACAAAAACATAGATATTTCAAAAAATAAATTCATCAACGACTCTCTCGCTTTATTTAAAGAGGTGCTAGGTGTAGTAAAAGAAGGCTCAGAAAACATACCATCTGAAGTTAAAGAACTAATAATTCAGAGGCAAAGAGCTCGTGAAAATAAAGACTTTGCTCTATCCGATAAAATTCGTGACCAAATAAGCGACTTGGGATACGATGTCGCCGACACATCTTACGGCCCCCTTGCTAAAAAGCAATAAAAGTGTTATCTTTTTGTAAATTGATCTTTTAAAAGAGGTCCTCGAATGCAAGGAATGGTTGGTTTTTCAACCGGATGTATTTTTAAAGTTATAACAACTGAAGCTGAAAGAATTAATATAATAAAAATGTCTGGCGCAAGAGCTATTGAACTTAATTTCGTAAAAAGTATTGATAAAGCGGCCGAATCTCTAAAAGAATCGGACCTGCAAGGTTTCGATTATGTAAGTCTTCACGCACCAGTTATAAAATACAAATATGATGTTGAATCAGAACGCGTAATTAACGCGATCAGGGCAATTAATTCAATTAGAAGATTGGATCTAGTAGTTTTTCATCCGGACACAGTTGAAGACTTTAATTTCTTTAATTCTATTGATATTCCGATGCCTATAGCTTTTGAAAACATGGATAACAGAAAGGCATCATTCAGATGGGGCGCAGACCTAGCACGTCTTTTGGATCGTTTTCCTGGGGCAGGCATGGTGTTAGATGTCAATCACGCATTTACAAATGACCCCACTCTATCTCTTACAAAGGAGTTATACAGATCTCTGGGCCACCGCATAGTGCAAGTGCACTTAAGTGGCTATGCCGGATATCACGAAGCCCTGTTCCAAACCCGACAGGCTGAAATAATCAAAAGCATAGAGAATCCCAACGTACCCATTATCATAGAAAGTCAATTTAAATTCCGAGAGGATTTTGATTCTGAAATGAGATATGTTGAAAGATTTTTAGGTGAACCCCAAGAATAGGGGTTTTTTATTTAATAAAAAATACTAACATCTTATCCCCTCCTCAAATTTTCAACACAGAGCTATAATGACATTTCATGATCAAATCAAAAAACCCAATTGATAAATTACCTCCGCAGAATATCGAAGCCGAAAAAAGCCTCATCGGTTCTCTTTTACTTGATAAAGAAGCGATCAACAAAGTTATAGACTCTTTGAAGCCGCAAGACTTCTATAGTCGAGCCCATCAAATCATTTACGACGCGATGTACGCCCTTTTTCAAAAACAGGAACCGATAGATATTCTGAGTTTGTCAAACTTTCTTGAAGAAACCGGCCAATTGGAAACAATTGGCGGTATTAGTTACCTGACTACCCTTGTTAACTCTGTTCCAACATCGGCACACGCAGCAAATTATGCCAAAATAGTCGAGCGAAAAAGAATCCTTAGAGATCTGATAGATACAGCGCATCACATACTTGGCCTAGGCTACCAAGAAGATGAAGACGTTGATGTTCTTTTGGATCAAGCAGAACAAAAGATATTCGCCGTTGCCCAAAAATCTATCCAACAATCATTTGAACCTCTTGATAAATCTCTGCACGAAGCTTTTGAGAGATTGGACATGCTTCACAAATCCGACGGTAGCCTTAGGGGTGTCCCCAGCGGATTCTCAGATCTTGATCAAATAACATCTGGCTTCCAAAAATCAGACTTGGTAATACTCGGTGCCAGACCCTCTCTTGGTAAGAGTACTTTTGCTTTAGATATAGCTAGAAATGCGGCCAAAGTCAGCGGCCTGCCCGTTGGCATATTTACACTCGAAATGTCTAAAGACCAGGTCATAGACCGTTTAATATCCGCAGAGGCCGGCATAAGCCTTTGGAAGCTAAGGACAGGGCGTCTATCATCAGAGGGCGATGGTAACGATTTTGAAAGAATTCAAATTGCTCTAGACAGCTTGGCACAAAGCAATATTTTCATAGACGATGCATCCTCACCAACGGTTTTGCAAATACGCGCCATGGCCAGACGTCTTCAAGCCGAACGTGGTCTAGGATTGCTTATAGTGGACTACCTGCAGTTAATACAACCAAACCGAGCCTATGACAGTCCGGTTCAACAGGTAACTGAAATATCAAGAAACTTAAAGGGCATAGCTAGAGAATTAAATATCCCTGTCATCGCTTTATCTCAGTTATCTAGAAGTTCCGAAGGTAGACCTGATCAACGACCAAGATTATCAGACCTAAGAGATAGCGGCTCTCTAGAACAAGATGCCGACATGGTCATGTTTATATACAGGGAAGATAGAGTCAAAAAAGAAACCGAGAAAAAAAACATAGCAGAAATAATAATAGCAAAGCACCGCAACGGCCCAGTTGGCAGTATTGAATTATACTTTGATGAAGATCAGGTATCATTCAAAAACCTAGCCAGAAACCTATAATCAAGTGTCTTCAAAATTTCAAAAACTAATAGATTTTTTTACTAAACTACCGGGTATTGGCCCGCGGCAAGCAACACGTTTGGTTTTAGCGATGCTTGAATGGCCCGCTAACGATCTTGGTGAATTCGCAGATTCTCTGAATAATCTTAGGAGCGGCCCGATGTTTTGCCAAGAATGTTTTAATTTTGCCGATGAAGACAAGTGCCCCATCTGCATGAGTAATAAAAGAGACAAAACCAGAATCGCCGTTGTAGAAAAAATAACCGACCTACAATCCATGGAAAAAACTGGCGCTTTCAAAGGTGTCTATCATGTCCTAGGTGGCACGATAAACCCCGCGAACAATGACATGCCTCAACACCTTAAAATACCGGAATTAACGGCCAGGATAGAATCTCTCCAAAAACTAACTCCGGACATAGAAGTTATAATAGCAACAAATCCAAATACATACGGCGAGACTACGGCTCTCTATCTAGAGGAAGAACTCCGTCCTCTTGGAGTCAAAACAACGCGCCTGGCGCGAGGTTTATCTGCTGGTTCATCAGTGGAATATGCCGACGAAATAACCCTCACAAACGCTTTAAGGCATAGAAAATAAATCACCGCCATTATGCGGTGATCTTTAATATCTCTATCTTAGTAAAAGGCTGTCTATGGCCCTTTTTTCTTCTATATCGAGTTTTATTTTTAAATTTAAATATAATCTTCTTCTCGCCCTTTCCATGATCCAATATTCTGGCCTGAACCTTAGCACCAGCAACTAAAGGCTTACCAATTTGGGCATTTTCTGCCTTGGCATTGCCGACCAATAGGATTTCATCAAAACTAAACTCTTCCCCAACTGGATGTTCCAACTTTTCAACCAAAAGCTTATCGCCCTCGGCGACTCTATATTGTTTACCCCCGGTTTTAATTACTGCGAACATTGTGATAAGAATCTAGCAAATAAAGGCAATTTTGTCAAAGATAATGCCTTAGGGTTATTAACACGGCTGCCGTATAAAAGGAGGCAACTTTTACTAATATTAAAAACCAGTTTACCTGCCTTGGCGTAACATTAATTTTGAAAATCTTCCTGAAATAAGTGGTTGCAAATGAATTAGGATAGTAATAAGTCTGCGGATCCCATTTTTTTCTGAACTTTTCCTCCCACCATGTTAGAGGACATCCTCCCAGGAAAAGATTAAATATCAATGTACCCGTAACAATAATCAAATGGTATTTTATATACCATCGGTGATAACACATGAACACTGTCCCACCGATCAAAAGAACCGTCCACAAAACATGTACGGCCAATAAGAGATCCGCTAAAATCTTATACTTCAACTTAGACACAAGATCTATTATAACACGACTATTTAAAAACCGGCTATGAAGCCGGCATTTTATTCCTTTTTATAAAGTCGTGCGCATCAATTTCGCCTTGTTTGATTGTCTCTATTATTCTTTGCCTGTTTGTGTCAAAACTACAAAAAAGAGGCATCCTGTTTGGTTTTAAAATTTTTGCACCTTGAACAAGTGGGTCCTCAACATCTGAGTTTAAAACGGCAATTACTTCATCGAATTCACCGATAATATCGCCAAAAACAATTTTAGCCATAAATGGATTGGCCAGTCCGCCATCAACATATCGGTTACCTCGTATGTTAATCTCTCTAGGATAAACGAAGGGCAAGGCACAGGTTGCCTTCATAACTTCAAAGACATCCTCTCTTTTTAAATCCATTAACTCTGGCCTTCTTGTTCGGTATTCAGAAACCAGAGAGAATAAATTCAATGGCGATTTTTTAATGTTATCCAGGTTCAACAAAAAATCCTGCGACCTGAATAAATCGATAAGATAATCCAGGTCAAGAATCGGTTTGCTTCTAAGCAAGTTCCCTAGATTTATTAGCTTTCTATCACATACATGATCTCTCCAAACTGCTTCCATGATATCGGGCTGGAGAGCAGCAGCAAAAACTTGCTCAAATATACCAACTGAGGTTGAAAAAATTGCCTCAAAGTAACCAGAAGTTAATAGCTTGTAGAATCTCTTAACAACTCCGACAGAAAATGCACCTCTTATCACTCCGCCTTGAAGAATAAGAGCTCTTCTGGGATTCATTTACGCCTCGTTTTTATAGAACTTATAAGATTCTAGCCGTTTAACAGTTTACGTCAATAAAGATGATTTCGTTTGACTTATGTGTATAAAATGTTATTCTATACAAATCGATCTTTTACCAAAACTGACAAGAATGAGAATAGTTGATTTTCTTGCTATATCAGTCGCCTCCGCTTTTGGATCAGCAATGTTTTATCTCAGTGGCATGAGTATTTACGGATCATTAATCTGCGGGGCTTTGGTTTTACACTCAGGACTTTCTTCTCTCAATTATCTCAACCATGGCCACTTCACGCCATTTAAAAAACTCACCTGGAAGTGAGTTTTTGTTTTGTGCTCCCATCGGGATTCGAACCCGAGTTTGATGGCTGAGAACCATCCGTCCTAGACCAG
>CAYRDM010000023.1:0-8467 GCA_964423175.1 uncultured Candidatus Saccharibacteria bacterium
CTGTTGTAGTATTTCCTGATTCTGGTTTTGACGAAGTTAGAAATAGCGACAAATCTATCTACTCTCAACGCAGCTTCTTTATCCCAAATTCTTAAATAAGTTATAAAAAAAGGCACCAGTTTTTTTATAGGCCACGGGTAACGAAACTCATCAATGTAACGATGGCTATCATCCCACAAAAATCTCGTAGGGGTGAGGCAGTAATTAATATGTTTCGTGTTCGGTTTAGTAATGCTCCCCTTAGCAAAAGAAGATGATACGGATAAAACGACATCGAAATATGAGAGATCGAATTGCTCTACGGCCAAAGGCATTAGAAGTGGAAATATACGGTGATGCTTGCGTGAAAAAGGAATTTTCTGCAAAAAAGATGTGTGTATTTCTCGACCCCTAAAAACCGTCCCGGTTGCTCTCTCATCGTATATCAAAGTATAAATCGGAGCCTCCGGGAAAATTTCACAAAGCACCTCTAAAACCCTCTCCGCTCCCCCATATTGATTGAGATAGTCGTGGACTAAGGCAATTTTCATTTCACAAAGTCTAGCAATATTTTTTATAAAAAACAAAAAGGGCTAAACGCCCTTGTGAAATAAGTCATGAGAAATATCTATTACGTTAATCTCTTCGGTACTGACATCCTCCTCTGTTATTATCCTTCGATCGCAAGTAAGACGGATAATGCTGTGGTCAGGATAATTGGTAAAAGCCAATCTCATTCCAGAACCCATGCCCTTAAAGAACAAATCAACACGAGTCGAACCATTGGAACTATTCATGTCGTGAACAGACTGGCCTATATCTTTACCAGGGATGCCAAGCACTCTTATCACGACCTCACGGCTAAGGTTCCTAGACTTCCTCAAAATATAAATAATCCCTTGCTTGCCAAAATAAGTTCCGTCCTTTGATACTCTTATGAATTCCTCCAAAGCCCGCATCTTAGAATTAGAAATTCTCTGCTTTGCCCTTGTCATCTATTTTATCCGAATATTTAAAAGATCTAAAAAACAATAACATGTGCTAATTTCCTGGTCAATCTAAATAAAATACCGCTTCAAAGAAGCGGTGCTAAAATCACAGAAAAAATAAAACGATGACGTTTAGGGTCCACAAAGCAACGGTCATCATGCAATCGCCAACGCTAACAATTCTTTCATCCAGACAGATAACATCTCCCAAAAAACTCAAACGTGTTTCTGAATTAATTATGGAGTACTCGTCTTCGAGTTCGTTGAAATGAAGGGCTAACATTACTTGGGGATCTTCAATTATCGGCATCTTAAAGTTGTTACAAGACATCACCAATAGATTAGAAAGACCTCCTAAACCAAGAGTTAAAATTGCAACGCTGGAAAAAATATTTTCTGCCCAAAATGAGATGAAAATCAAAGAGAACATAAACACAAACCAAATTGCGAACTTCAAACGGGTCCTGAATAATCCAGCAGGCAAAAATATAATAGCGAAGCACAATAAAACATAGAGGCCGAGTCCACTCAATACAGGGCTGGTAAAATTATCAGGGAAAAAAGATACTCTTTTAATGCTTATCAAAATCACCAGGCAAATGATAGCAATTTGCACTTTTAAATTACCTTGTATTTTAAAGTTACGATACTAAATAATATATACTAAACATTAAATTTGTCAAACTGCAGATTTGTCTCTAAACAATTTGAGCGCTGTAAGGATTATGATTTTTATATCCTGCCTCAACGACCAATTCTCAATATAAAAAGTATCCAGAGTAACCTCTTCTTCGAAAGGTAGATCGGAACTCCCAGAGATTTGGGCCAAACCAGTTACGCCAGCCTTTATATCCAAAACCCGTTTGTGATGTTTCTCATATCGGGCCACCTCGTCTGGCTGGTGAGGACGCGGCCCGACCAAAGAGATCTCCCCTCTTAAAACATTCCAAAACTGCGGGAATTCATCAAGACGATATTTACGGAGGATTTTGCCTAGCGGTGTTACCCTGGGGTCATTTTTCATTTTAAAAAGAGGGCTGCCAACACGCTCGTTTAAACTGATTAATTCTGCTTTGTATTTTTCCGCGTCTTTAATCATTGATCTAAACTTGTGTAATTTAAAAAGTTTACCCTTACTTACCCGTTCGAGATGTACAAAAACAGGCCCTTCCGATTCCCATTTTATTAAAAAAGCAATCAGCAAAAGGAACGGCGACAAAACAAGCATAGCGAGAGAAGAAAAAACGATATCAATACCTCTTTTGATTATTCTACCCCAACCGCCCAAGGCAGTTCTCCTGAGCTCCACAAGCGGAATGCCGGCAAAAGCATCAAAAGCAAAATTGGCTGTGAGGGTCTGGTAAATATTCGGCACAAACTTAAAGGACAGATGGTGCTCATTACAAAACTCTATTATTTCTATCACCTTTTCTGCAGGATAATTTGGATTAGCCAAAATAACCTCATCAATGCCCGGATTACCAATTGCCATACGCACCTCAAACACCTCTGGATTGGCCAAATGTTTAACAATGCGATATCCAAAATCTGGATTGGCATTTATGTGATCTATTATTTTGTCGGTGACATTATCTTCTCCGATGATCATTATTCTATGTACACCAAAGTCCCGGTGTGAAACTAGATACTTTTGAATATATCTCATAATCAACCTCCCGGCCGATACAAAGAATATGGAAAAAAACCAAACACCCAAAACCAAGAACCTAGAGTTAAAAAGTTCCTGTCTCAAGAATATATAAATGATGATCGCCATGATTCCAGCGGAAGAGGCAATTACAACTTTTGAAATCTCTTCTAGCGTCTTGCGGGTACTCCTAAGATTATATAAGCCCGAAGCAGCATAAATTATCATGAACAAAAAAGTGGCCGAAATAACCAAAAGCAAGTACCTATCAAAAGGCAAATTGAACTCGAAAAGAACCGGCCTGAACGTCGATATTATATGAGTGCGCAGAAAATATGTGGCCACTCCTGCCGCCACAAGCATCAGAAAATCCAGGGGCAAAAGTAAGGCACTAAATGTAAGCTCGGCCTTTTTCATGTTTGAATCAATCTACATTAAAACCCCTAATTTTTCAATGAAATGCCAGGGGCTAGGGGTTGATAAAAATTGCAAAAATAATATTTTTATGTTATAATGGGCATAGCGGTAAATCGGGTGATTGCCTCGGCATTATGCCGGGGAGGAAAGTCCGAACACCTACCAACGAGTCTCAGGGCAAGTCCTTGTTCTTGTTGATGTAGTAGCAGTGGCTAACGGCCACCGAGTATAAAATTTGTAGTTCTTCCTCTTAAGAGAAGAGTTCCAAATTGAAGCATAGGGAAAGTGGCACAGAGACAATTCCGAGACCTCAACATTTTTTGTTGAGACTACGGGTGAAAAGTTCCCGAACGGGATCATGCCGCGGCGACGCTGGCATGTGCTAAACCCTGCTTGGTGCAAGTACAGCGTTCTTCAGTAAAATTGGAATAAGTTCCTTCTTGCTGAGGTTCGAAAAGTTAGTACGCAAAGTCCTTAAGAAATTATGGACTAGATCCTAAGGGCAACCGAAGGACCAGATAAATAATCATCCCTCCAACGCGAAAGCTTAGGAGGACAGAATTCGGCTTATAGATTTACCGCTTAGTAAAATCCCGCTTCATGCGGGATTTTACTTTTACAGAAGTTTGTTAGTTTCTTTATCCAAGGCAGCGTTTACCAATCTATCCGCCTCTTGGTTTTCTTCACGTGGAACATGCCTAAAGATCACAGAACCAAAATCCAATCGTAGGTTCCAAAGATCCATAAAAAGTAGCTTCAGATTCTTATCTGCAATTTTGTATTCGCTATTAACCTGCCTCACCAGTAACTCGCTATCAACGACAACCTCGATATCAACTTCGCCCGCCTCCTCTTTTCCAACAAGTTGCTTGAGCTTTTTTAATGCAAAAATAACCGCTTGATATTCAGCATCGTTGTTGGTCACTTCTCCTATATATTCTCCATATTCTTTTTTAAGAGACTTATTCTCGCTCTCGATCACAACTCCGATTGCTGCAGGCCCAGGATTGCCTCTGGATCCACCATCGGTGTGAATTATATATTTTTTGTTGTTCATATTTTATTTAAAAGGCACCCACGGTATTTCAGTTAAAGAATTCAAACGAAATGCTGCAGAATTTTTATGTCCTCCGCCACCATATTTCTTAGCCAACTCAGATACATCCACATCACCAGAACCTCTCAAAGAAACAATTATCAAGCCATTCTTATTTTGTCTCCATATTATAGAAATCGGCGGCAATACTTCAGATAATCTTTCGCCTATCTGGCTTGCATAACCGCTTTCATTAATGGCATAGGTTTTATGACCCTCGAAAACAACCAACATGGCATTTTTATTTATATGCCGATCCATTCTCTTTTCTTCATATTTTAATAGAAGCTGGCCTGTTTCTAAAATTTTATTTCTTTTATCAAGAACTTCAAAATCCTTTATCAATTTATCCCATATCTCAAAATTAAAATCAAAAAGATCCAAGTATGCATACAAAACAGGGCTTGAGGGTATTTTTTTACGCCAAAGATCGCGATCTTCAACATTCAACAGAAACTGTGGAATTTGATCATCTGGAAAAAAATATTTCCAGGCCAACGTACTGCCTGAATGATCTAAAGAAAATGAAGGCTTGTGCGTGATCAGCGTCGTTTCCTTTGTACTAATGTGATGATCTATGGCCGTAACTCTTTTGTTATCTTTCATCAACCTCATCGTTACTACTTCTGGGAATGTAATATCAATAGTGTAAATCTCTTTACCCTCAAGAAATACTGGTTCGTCGTCGTGGAAAGAAGCTATATATTCTGCTGTATCGCCAAATTTCTTCCATGCTACCCATGCTGAGGTAAAACCGTCCGTGCAATCAGCATGATAAAAAACTACAATATCTCGCTCGGGGCTTCTTTTGTCTTTTCTTTGTTCTAAAAATTTTGTCATATTAATCAGTTATAATAACCGAGGGCTTCCAAGCCTGGAAGTTTTTCACCCGCTAAAAAATCAAGCATAGCACCGCCGCCGGTAGAAACAAAACCAAACTTATCAATCATTTTGAGCTTATCTACGGCAGAGATTGTATCTCCGCCACCGATTATTGATTTTGAGACGCCAGACACAGCCTCGGCGACAACCCTAGTTCCTTTTGAAAAAATCTCAACTTCAGACAATCCCATTGGGCCATTCCAAACTACTGTTTTAGAATTTTTTATAATATCCGCAAAATTTTTAGAGCTTTGTGGACCAATATCTAAAATCGCAAAGTCAGGATCTATATCCTGGAGCGGGACAACATTTGTTATAGACTTGCCAGTTTTATCCTTGGAAATAAGAATATCTGTTGGTAATAAAACCTTATCACTTTTAAAATCCAGATTAACATCATCATCTACCAAGGATTTGCCTATTTTTATTCCGGCATATTTGAAAAAATTATTGGCCAGAGCCCCGCCTATTAAAATATTTTTTGATTTGTTGATAAGGTTCTTGATCACTGGAAGTTTTGTTGAAATCTTTGCACCACCCAAAACCACCACCTTTTCTTCCGCAGGTGATTCAATCACATATTCCAGGTTCTTAATTTCTTTATCCAGGTTCAGCCCCGCATAAGAAGGGAGAATTTTGGTTATGGCTGAAATTGATGCATGTTTTCTGTGCGAAGTCGCAAAAGCTTCGTTCACATAGTAATCGAAGTCTGCAGAGATTTTCTTTGCGAAAGACTCATCGTTGGCGATCTCTCCGGGATCCTGTCTTAAATTTTCTAAAAGCAAAATCTTGCTAACCTTGAACAAATCATCGATTGAAGACAATTCGTCATGAGGCACAAGAGTAAGCGTGTGGCTCAGTATCTCACCCAGCTGTTCTGTAATGGGCAGAAAAGATAGGCCCGGAGCATCGTGTCCCAAATGAGCCAATAAAAGAACCTTGGCACCATTATTCAAGAGATACTCTACTGTTGGCATCTGGGTTTTAATTCTAAAATCCTCTTCAATCTTCCCATCGACAATAGGAACGTCAAAATCAACTCGAAGCAATATTTTTTTGCCTTCAATTTCTTTTTTATTTAATTCATTTACTAACTTAATCATAAAGTTGAGGCAATCTTTAATATATTGGCAAACTCTTCCTTGCGCAAACTAGCAGCACCGATAACCGCACCGATAATTTCTGGGTGTTTAAGAAAATCAGCCACGTTACCTTCGTTAATACTGCCCCCGTACAAGCACGCGACAGACTCAATGTTATAGTTATCAAATAAAAATTTATTTATGACAGCTACCGCCTCAACTGTATTCTCTGGGGTGTCCGGCACAGCATCTTTGTTGGTACTTATCGCCCAAACTGGTTCATACGCAAACAAAACTCTTGAGATTTGTTCATTGTTCAAGCCGGCCAGGTCACTTTTCATTTGCTGTTCAATATAAAGCCTTCGATCGTCTCCCCTCTCCCTTTCCCCCACCAAAAGGATAGGTATGATGCCGCTAGATAAAGCGGCTTTAATTTTATTATTTATAATCTCGTCGCTTTCGCCGATTTTGTATCGTCTATCTGAATGGCCAACAAGAACATGACTTACGCCAACGTCGGTAATTCCGCCAAATAAATCCTGGGCGCCGAGATATCTTCTATCAATCGCTGCTAAGTCATTTATAAAATCGGCAGGAGGGCAGATTAATGTCCTGACATTATCCTGCAACGCGGCAGATCCAACCTCTGCTGAATAAAGGTCCCTAGCTTCCTGAAGATTATCGGGATGCGCTTTCCAATTTGCAATTATTATTTTCATTTTGATTTTCTAAAATGTTTAAAAATAAAAAATATTAATCCTAGTAAAATAACTGAAAATATTAAAAGCTCGAACTTGTGGAAATATGGTCTTAGAAAATTCCAGTTATTGCCCGCAACATAACCTACATAAATCAAAGGCAAATTCCAAGCCAAAGAACCCAGAAAAGTATAAAAAACAAAGTCTCTGAAATTAATCCTACTTACGCCTATAATCAATGAGCTGAAAGTCCTGACACCCGGAATTAATCTAGAAAAAAACGATATTCTAGAATGATAGTGGTTCGTCCACCTTTCCATAGCGGCGACATCCTTATCATGAATTAGCAAATATTTGCCGAAGCGATTCAAAAATGGTTTGCCTCCCCAAAAACCAATCCAATAAACAATTATGGCTCCGGCAAGGTTGGCAAAGGTAGCAACCAAGATAATTATATAAAAGTTCAACCTACCCGAGGAAACCAGAAATCCGCTAAACGGCAAAACGACTTCTGAGGGTATCGGAATCGCGGCACTTTCAAGTGCCATTGTAAAAAAAATTCCAAAATAACCAAACTTTGCGATAACAGCAAGGGACCAGATTATAATTTTTTCAATCAGATTAGACAAATTTAAATTTTTATTTCTCTAAGCAAAGCGGCAGCCTCATCTGGATCAATTGAACTCCCATCTATTCCACTGCCCAACTCAAATCCACCGGCGATAGGGGTCCTGGGTAATATCTCGACGTGCCAAGTGTAAAAATCATGTGGTTCTGTTTCTACTCCTTCAAGAGGAGCAGTATGAATAAAAAAATTGAAATCAGGATCATCCAAGCCTTTAAAAATTTTGTACAAAACAGCCTTCATCGCACTGGCAAGATATGGTAAAAGTTCTTTCGGCATTTTCTCGAAATGGGCATGACTGTCTTTGGGAAAAATCCTAACCTCATAAGGGACCTTGGATACGAAAGGACAGAAAGCGACAAAAAAGTCATTCTCATAAACAATCCTTTTCTTTTCCTGAATTTCCCAACCCACTATTTCGTCATAAATTCTTTTACCATTACGTTTATAAAACTCTTCCGAACCGCTAATACTACGCTTAACATCAGGGGGTAGAATGGGAATAGACATTATCTGAGAGTGCGGATGAACCAAAGATGCGCCAGCATTACCGCCCTTATTGTGAAAAATAATAATATACTTACCCAAATTCCTGGCAGCAATCTCGGCATATCTCTCTTGATATATTTTAAATATCTGAGCAAACTCTTCTTGAGAAAAATCATGCAAATGCATTTCATGATTTCTAAATATCACAACCTCGTGTGAACCTCTTGCTTCGCGAACGCTAAAAGGCCCATTTTTTTTCAAAAGATCGGGAGCGGTTTCTAAAACAGCAGGATATTTGTTTTTTGAAACTTTTATTAACCAGTCCGTCTCTTCCTTATTAGGATAGGTCTTTATAACCTCGTTGCCGTTAGCTTCTGGGTCTTCGAAAGGACATTTGGATTTATCCCCCAAAACCTTTTTGGGACTTTTTGAGTCCATATATCTCTTCGCCCTATCCGTTGCAAGCAAAATCCATTCACCAGAAACTAAATCTTGTCTAAATTCATTAGGCATATTTGTTGGTTAATAAATTCCATCTAATCTTCAGTGTCTCTGTTAAGAC
>CAYRDM010000024.1:0-8448 GCA_964423175.1 uncultured Candidatus Saccharibacteria bacterium
ATTTATATCAGCATAATCAGGTTCTGCTTCACACCTAGAAAGATCGGTGGCCGCCGCAAGGTGGATTACTGTCCTGGGTCTGTTTTTTTTAAAAAAGACCTCAATCTGATTAGGATTCATGACATCCAAAGATTTTTTGTTTGTTTTAAATCCGAAATTAACATAAGAACCAACCATGCCATCCGCACCTGTTATTAATATTTCAGAAAAATGTTCTTTCATTTAAAAAATCTTCTGTAATAAAGAGATTTTAAATTATTAGCTTAAAAAATCAATTTGTGTTATTAATAAAATGATGTATAATAATAAAACAGTTTCTGTCGTCCTCTCGACCTACAAAGAAAAAAACTCAGTACGAAAAGTGGTAGATGATTTCTTTGCTACTGGATTTGTTGATGAAGTAATCGTTGTCAATAATAATGCAGAGAAGGGCACAAAAGAAGAGATAGACAAAACAAAGGCCAAGCAAATTTATGAAACCAAGCAGGGTTACGGCTATGGTTATCGCAAAGGCATCCAAGAAGCCACAGGAGACTACATCGTTTTGTGTGAAGCTGATAACACTTTCTCGGCTGATGACTTAGAGCGCTTCTTGGTTTTTGCCAAAGATTTCAAAATAGTTGTCGGCTCAAGGACGAACCGAAGCACAATCCTAGACAACAAAACAATGCATGCATCTAGAAGATTAGCAGACGTTTTTTATGCAAAAGTTATAGAAGTTATATACTCCACAACAACGCTCACAGACATAGGCTGTACTTACAAATTATTCCACAAAGATTCCCTGAGAAAACTCGAAAAACATTTTGAGACGACTAACTCACTTTTCGCAACAGAACTTTTAATACTCTCGGCCACACAACACATACCTTTTGTCGAAATTCCCGTTACATTCCGTGAAAGAACCGGAATCTCAGGAACCATACACAACCCTCTGAAATTAATTGAATGGGCCTGCAGACTTTGGTTTTATATTTGGACTTTCTGGTGGAAGTGGCAATATAGAAAACTCATCAAAGCGCTAGGCTTTAACGCACACAAAAGCTAGAGAATGGGCCAAAAGACCCGGGAAATAATTAGCCAATCCGTAATATTTTTTACCCAAGGGGAAGAGTTTGACCTCAACAAAGTTATCCTTCAAAATCTTTTCAATTTCTAAAAAAGAAAAATGATTAATATGCATCGGGTCCTCCATTGGAGTCCCTTTTTTATTGGCAAACAAGTATTTTATTCTATTTTTCAAGGCAAAAGCGTTGGGGATTGAACCGACAAAAACCCCGCCGCTCTTTAATACATCACCAATCCTCTTAATCACCACCGAGGGAAAATATAAATGTTCCAGCAGTTCTCCTGCCACAACAACGTCAAAGGAATTATGTTCAATTGGCCAGCCCTCGGACTGGATATCAAAGTTAATGGTTTTGATACCCAAACTGTTTTTTGCATCTTCCAAAGCTTTCAAATCAATATCAGCTCCGGTTACATCGTTTCCCTCAACAAAATATTTAGTGATTACGCCGTCACGACAACCCAAATCAAGAACTTTTTTATCAGTGCCGACTAATTTTTTAAACAAAGCACCTCTTTCTTTTTCAAGAATTGCAAATCCGCCGCGTCTGCGACCATGATGATGTTCTCTATAAACAGCTTCAAGAGATGAACTCATATAAAAATTGGCTTATTTTTTGTGCCACAATTTCGTGGCTGAAATTTTTTAAAATATACTCCCTGCCAAATTCTCCCATTTGTCTGCAAAGATCAGCATCTGAAGTGATTCTAAAAATCGCAGCGGCTAATTGTTCGGTATTATTTGGCTCTACCAAGATACCGCTCATGTCATCAACCACAACTTCATTTATAGACCCGGTCCTCGTCGATACTACTGGCACACCACAGGCGCTTGCCTCTGCCATTGAGTATCCAAACTGCTCTTCCCAACCGCCTCTTGGGACGCTTGGATAAACAAAAACATCAGATGAACACAGAATACCAGGAAGTTCATCGTTTTTGACCCAATCAAGCAATATGACTTTGTTTTGGAGATTTAAATCTGCAATTTTTGATTTTAGCGATTCGGATTCAGGACCAGTACCTATTACAACAAGTTTAAAAGACAAATCTGGATTGGTCTCACTTAAAATCTTAAAAGCATTTATTAAAATAAGCAAACCCTTGCGCTGGTCTAAGGCACCATAAAAAAGCACAACCTTATCTCCAACATCTAAACCATTATTTTCCCTGAATTTACTATCAATGCCGGGCATAAATTTTTTAACGTCTACTCCGCTAAGCGGACAAACCACAGTCTTAAAATCATGTCCGCCAATTATATTTGATATTTCTTCTGATTTTTTGTTTCCACAAATTACACCATCGGCAAGTTTTAAATTAAGCTTTGCCAACAAGAGATAGAGTCCCAACTTAGATCCGCGCATATACTTCTGTGGCTCTATATTCTGCCATGTAAAAAAAATATATTTCATGCCCAGTGTTTTAGCTAAAAGGCCGTTGAAAAGTGTTGTTAACAAATTAACTTCGGAACATGAATACAAAATCTTAATTCCATATCTAATTCTTAGATATGGTAAGAGCAAAAATATCCCAGGCAAAAATCCTTTAAACAGTCCCCTCAATCCGTGTCCGCCATAAGAAGCAGCTCTCAGGCCGTAAATCTTCAGGTCACTTCTGTCTTTATTGAGACGCTCTCTAATTTTCCCGGATTTTGCCAACCAAATATTAGGTAAGATAAAAAATTTTTCACTTTTATCTGATATATAATCAAAAACCCGAAAATAATAGGAAAAGGCATATGGATGACCTGTAATGACTACCCTACTTTTTGAATTCATTTAAAATAGAACTTATTTTAGTAATCAGAGACTCGAGGTTGTGATCTCGAACAACTATGTTTCTCAAATCAGAAGATATCCTAGAACGACTTTCTGCATCTAAATTCATCGCCCATTTTATCTTTTCAGCAAGCGCAAGATGATCCTTCTTGGGATACGTCATACGGCCCCTATAATGACCTAGGATGGGTCCAAAAGCCTCATTGCAGGTAATCAGAGGAAGACCGCAGGACATAGCCTCTAAATTGGCCTTATCTAGGCTGCCGGTATGGCTCATATTAACAAAAAGATCAGCGCCCTGGAGAATTTCAACTATATCCTTATTCGGCACTGGGCCGATAAATCTTATGATGTTTTCCAAACCACTTTCTCTTACCTTATTTTTCAGACTATCAAGATATAAATTTTCCCTCTCATAAGAAACTCCTCCCACAATAGAAACTGAAAAATTATGTTTTTCTGGTAATTCCTTCACTGCATTTATTAAAGTCTCGTAGTCCTTAGATACGGATATTCTTCCTATGGTAACTATCTTGAACTTTCCATCATTTCTTTTACTATCGGCAGGCAAGAACTTATTAGTATCAATTCCCTGCCCAACTATTTTAAGTTTTTCGCTTTTTAAACGGTACCCCTCCTTTGTAGAAGCAAAGGCAATATCCGTAAAATAATTGGCAATTTTTAACATAAAAGGGACGTGTCCATGAGCATACCAAAGAGAAATCTTTTTTTTAGTAACGCCCCAAACAGGCCATCCCAAGGGAACATACAAAGGATTCATATGCACAAAAACAGAATCATACTCTTTTCGAAGTCGCCAAATATATCTATAAAATTTTATGAGGTAGCCTAATTTGTTTTGTTTTTTTTCTTTTCCAAGAGAAAGCACCTTAACATTTGAGGGTAAATTATACTTGCCCAATTTTAAACATATGACATAAATCTTTTCCCATTTTCCAGCAAAAGACCTAATCCATTCCTGAAAAAAACTTAAAACATCATCATTTTCATCAATCTTTTGAGTTACAATTAATAACTTCGCCATTTCAGGATAATACAACAAAAAAGATGCCTTAACAAACAAAAAACCCGCTAAACGGGTTTTTGTTTTGATAGTTTTATTGTTCTTTTATGTAGCCTCCGGATACCCACCCATAACTTCCATCAGACATTTTTACTTTATACCAACCGTTCTTTGAGTCTGAGAAATCCACCAATTGATTAGGTGACAATTGTCCAATAACTTTGCCCTTAATGCTTGCGGTATTTCTAACTCTCAAGAAGCTAACGTTCTTTACCACTCTTAATTGCCCGCCGATTCTCTTTTGAGCAAATTCATTTCCGGAAATCTGTTTGACATCCGCCCAGCTGTAGCCCGCTGCAGTAAACTCGGCCGCTGTTTTTATCCAATGCAGAGTACCATCATTCTGTTGTACATAAATTTTGGGGTCTTTGGCTTTTCTGAACAAAAGAGGTTTTGAAGGATAGGGCGTAGGAGTCGGATTGTAATAAGGAGTCGGCGTTGGTGTAAAAGATGGGGTCGGGGTAGGGGTTGGTGTCATCATAATATCCGGCGTAGGAGTTGGGGTCGGGGTAGTAATGACAACGGTAGTATTATTTCCGCCTCCGCTGCTACCCGTATCTGCACTACTTCCCACTCCAGAAGCTTCAACTGCTGATATAGTACAAGTACTCTGTGAATCCGAACCCAAAGCCCTGTCTGTATAAGTGCAGGTGGTCGCACTCGGATTTGCCAAACCAGTACTTGAAATTGTCGCCGTTGTTCCAGTATGAGCAAGAGGGACAGCACAATAGTAGCTACCACCACTCGCCGTACAAGAAATAGTTCCGCTATTTCCAGCTGTTACAGAACCGCTAGTTATAGAAACACTTTGCCCCGTTCTGCTTATATAACCATTAGCTGTGACTTTCACACCAAAAGATAATGGCGTTCCGTCTACTGTACTTGTCTGGCTATTGTCAAAATCAACAGATTTAGAAGAGGAAACAAAATCAGAGAAAGAAACACTGGCCCTAGAATTAACATATCCATCTGCTCCACCAACAACGGTGCTTGTTCCAGCAGCAGAAACTGCAATGTATTTCTTGCCTCCACTATATGATTGGGAAGCAACAGTTCCTCCATTATTCCAAGAGGCCGAAGAGGTTGTACCATCCATAGTTAGAGCATTACCCAATTCGTCTCTGGCACCATTTACAACCAAGTCATAATCCATACTCGCTCCGTTGGAAAAAGGTGCGCTACCAGAAGCCGGCAAAGCTATACTCCAACGTCTTGTGACCCAACCACCCAATGTGGACTTAGCCCTGATTGTTTTTGTTCCTGTAAAATTACAAGTTGAATCAGTAAACTCCTTTGAAGCAGAAGAAACTTTAATTATACCATCAAGGGTATTTGTACTCTCTGAAGCTGTATTATCTTGAATAGAACCGGAAGCCGCACCGCTACAAGACCATTCTACGGTTACCTTGTTCGTTGTGTCAGACGTTCTAAAATTAAGGACATCTAGCTCTGTATCAACTCTAAAAAATACGAATTCTCCAGCATCAGCAGCTGAGGCGCTATTGGCCGACAACAAAAAACCCCCGATAAAAAGGGCCGACAACAAAAAAACATAACCCAACAACCTCGGTAACGAATAAGTCTTCTGCACTTTATGGCTTGGTTTCTAAAGAAAAACTAGGCCGTCTGGCGACACCGCCGGCGAAGCAATCAGGAAACCAAATTAGGACTACAAATATTTAGTACTGACTATACTATATACATTATAATCAAAGCTTGGTTCCAAGAATATGGAAACTGTTGATAAGTTTGTCATGCCAATTGTTTCAATTCATTGGCATATCTTTCGATTGCAGCCACTTTTTCAAATTGTTTATCAAGGGCAAAGCCGCCAGAGGCTATGGACTCTTGTTTCGATAAAATACTCAGTAATTTAATAGACTTTTCCGAAATATCTTCTTTGTTCCAGGAAACAATCTCCCCTAATTCTTTGTTTTTTAGAAGATCCGGTACTATACCAACAGGTGTTGCCAAAATCCTAAGTCCACAGGCTAGTGCCTCCAAAATAACCCTCGGCCCTCCCTCATTATAAGACGCACAAACCAAAATCCTTGATTGGTTCATTAGATTAGCTACTTCGCCAGTATCCTTGGCCCAGCCAAGCAATTTTATATTGTCCCCAAGTCCTAATTTTAAAATTAAATCGGAGCAATTATCCCAAAGCGGTCCTTCCCCCACGACCGCACAGCTAATATCTGGCTTAACCGTTTTCATATCTTTGACTGCATGGATTATGAGATCAATGCCTTTATTTTTTACCAAACGGCCAACAAAAATCAGATCATATTTTTTAAAAAGATTCATGGGCTTGAAGATTCCTGTGTCTATATAAAAGGAGGGCATATATTTAATTTTTTTGTAGGGTATCCCGGATTTTTTTAAAAAGTTCGGTACTTGTTGCTGATTTACAACTCTTACAGCTCTCGCTCTGGAAGCATCCAATTTTATAAAGATCCTGGAGAATAATTTATATAAAAATTCCTTGAAATTTGCCGACTTAGGATATCCGGGAATATGATGTATCTCCAAAACATAAGGGACTTTTATTTTCCTCCAGAGCATAAATGCCCCTATGCCATTATAAAAGGGCGGATATTCGTGCACTGTCACTAAATCAAAATTATGTTGTTTATAAATCCGTGTTCCTTCTTTCAAAATCCAAAATGATTGAAAAATTAGGGCACCTTTTGCTGGATGAAGAAAAACATTACCAAAAATACTTTCAATTCCTGAATTCTTTGATGGCTTAGGACAAATTATATCTATACGTTCCCAATGCCTAGAGAACTCCTGCAGCGTGGAATAAAATGGCCCTTGCTTACCTTCGGCAATTGTTCGATCCCCGGAAATTATAAGCAGTTTCATAGAATCAGTAGTCTAGTTGTTTCGTCCACCATCTTGCCTGGGCTAAAACGCATTACGGTCTTTTTACCCTCCTCGGCAAATCGTTCTTTAATTGATGGCGTTTCCCAAAGAGTCTTTATTGCTTCTATCAAATTAAATTCATCATTATACTTTATTAGAAAACCATTCTCTCCCTGAGTCACAACCTCTTTATTGCCGCCGACAGCAGTTGTAATTACTGGCAAACCAACCGACATAGCCTCGAGGACCTGATGAGAAAAACCCTCATAACCGGTATTCAGAATGAATATATCTGCGGCAGCCATATATATCCTCAGATCGTTTTTATTTTTTTTACCAACTAAATAAACCTTCCTATCAAGACCCAGATTTCTAACCATTGCCTGCAGAGACTTGAATTCCGGCCCATCACCAACTATCACGAGTCTTGTGAATTGATTCATTTCTAAAAGCTGGGGCATTATTTTTATTAACATCCTGAAACCTTTCCAAGGAACTAACCTACCAACAGAAATAATAATATTGCCCGGTATACCAATTTTTTTTCTAGCATCTTCTCGGCTTATATCAGCAGCCTTAAAATCAACGCCATTATAAATTACTTTAATTTTTTTCCTATCAACTCCCCATTCTGAAACTAAATTAGCCAGATACTCGGATGGAACTACAACGCACTCCGACCTTTTGCAAGTTGAAACCTGGAGTTTATGTAAAATACTAATCCAACCCTTTTTACTAGATTTCTGAAAATCATTTATCAGCATGTGTGTTTTGGCTTTATTAACAGCAATTTCCCAGGCATAATCCCCCGCTATACGCACGAGAAATCTTTTCTTAAACAACTTTGCCGACAACATCGCAGGCCAACCAGCGCTTACTGCATTTAAAGCAAATATGGTATCGACACCACCAGACAAAAACATTAACTTCATAAAATAAATTATATGCTTAAATATCTTGGGCCATCGGCTCCACACTCTTATAACGCGATAACTTAGATCACGATCTGTTTTTTCGCTCAAAACAGATGAGTACGTAAGAATGGTGACCTTATTAGAATTTTCCGAAAGATTCTTGGCCAAAAGGGCTGCATAAGAAGCCGGCCCGCCAATTTCTGGGTAAAATATCCCGCTTGTAATTAATATTTTTTTATTTTTTTCTTTCATTTTCCGACAAAAAGATTAAATTTAATTATATGCCACAGGGCAGCTATTCCATCTCGCCAGGTTATCTTTTTACCCTGTTCATAATTTCTGGCATTATAGGAAACGCTGACTTCACAAATCCTAAGCTTGTGTTTACTAATTTGTGCAGTAATCTCGGGCTCTATGCCAAAGCGATTAGAGCTCAAGTGGGGTGATATCTTTCTAATAGCCTCAGACGTAAAAACCTTATAACATGTCTCCATATCTGTAAGCTTAAGCCCGCTAAAAATATTTGATGTTACTGTCAAAAACTTATTCGTAAAAAAATGCCAGTCAAATTTTTTAGGTTTTGCTCTTATCCCCATAAACCGAGAGCCATAAACCACATCGGCATCACCCTCTCTCAATGGTCTCAATAATCTAGGATAATCCTGGGGATCGTATTCTAGATCAGCATCTTGAATTATAACAGCATCTCCGGTGGCAATGGTAAAGCCCTTTCTCA
>CAYRDM010000025.1:0-8362 GCA_964423175.1 uncultured Candidatus Saccharibacteria bacterium
CCATAATAGACCGCAAAACACCTCTTCTTGAAGCATTCGCAAAAGTAGATGATGTCTTGAGACAAGGTGTTCAGGGTATTTCTGATCTAATTACAATCCCGGGATTAATCAATGTTGATTTTGCCGATGTTAAGGCCGTCATGGCAAATTCAGGTTCAGCATTAATGGGAATTGGTTATGCCAGCGGGGAAGACAGAGCGATAGAGGCCGCTAAAACAGCAATAAGCTCACCGCTGCTAGAAGTATCCATTGATGGCGCCCATGGGGTTCTATTTAACATCTCCGGTGGTAATGATCTGGCGATGGCAGAAATAAATGAAGCGGCTAAAATCATAACCGACAAAATAGATCCTAACGCCAAAGTAATCTTCGGTGCCGTACAAGATGATAAGCTCAAAAAAGGAGAAATCAAAATCACTGTTATCGCAACTGGTTTCACCAATGGTCTGTCTAAAGGCGTCAGACCTCAAAATGGACCAACTCTATTTGAAGAATCGACAAATGGAAACGGTCAAATAAAAAACAATACATTTCCTCCAATACAACCTCAAACAACTCATATGCCCATAAAAGAAGTTGTCGATCCGACTATAGATGACACGGAGTTCGACATCCCGGCGTTTATAAGACGCAAAATGAAATAAAATAATTTAAAACACCCCCAACCAGGGAGTTTTAAATTATTGACAAAATTCTCGCCTAGGAGGATTATTCTAATTAAAGTTCTTTTAAATCGGGTTTTCCAAAATGGGTCCAGATGAAGTCTACGGAATACTTGTTGAAGAAATGTCTAGCAAAGACTCCCTTGAGGCCTTTGCCTCTGCACCTCTTACAATTTCGCTAAAAATGTTAGAAAAATTTAGGGACAAAGTCGATTCCGTTGCCTGGATAATGCTAACCGAAACAGCTAAGGCAAAAAATAAAGTAATGCGACTTATAAACTTTGTTTCCAATGGAACATTTATAGACTCAGATGCGGAGATTCTAGGAACGGTTCTGTATTTACATGAACACTGGCTTAAAGTGCTTGAGTATATGCATGCAAACTATGCAACCTTATCCCAAGGAGAAAACTTCAAAAAAAGTTGGGATGAAGACACATTAAAACAATTAAAAGAAATGGTATCTAAAGACTATGCTGAAATGAAATCTCAGATAGAATCTCTAAAACTTTTGAGTTTTGAAATTATTAACTTGGATATAATGTTCCAAACTTTTTTATGGATGCAATATGGCATCCTAGGACACGAAGCATCCTCTGAATATGTAACCGAATACAACCAAGCGATGGCGGCTCTCAGAGAGTACTACATGCAACTAAATGGCAGCGATGATGAAGACACCTCTGAACTGGAAGAACCCGAGGAATCAAATTAAAAACGGGCAATGCCCGTTTTAAAATTTAAATTCTGCTCCAAATTTGTAGCCGAAACCTGTATTCCAATATGGCGCGCCAGAAACATACAAATGTTTGAAAACACGACATCTTATTCCGGATTCCAAGCCAACAAGAGGGATCAAGTGTCTAACATGGTCTTCTGCATCCTCAACTACAGGAAAATTGTAACCGCTTTCAGTTTCATGCCCAACAAACTGACCGTTGAAACTTACATTCAATGAACCAAGGCCCAGGCCAATTTGTAGATAAGGTTGGGCTCTTTTGTTAACGAAGAAAACCCTTCTTACACTGAAAACGCCCCCCTGAATGTCCATCCTGGTTTTACCAGTTACAATTCCAGAAACTCCATTTTGTTTAAACTCATCTTCTGTGTTTGACCTGCTCCATTCGCCACGACCGGCTGAAGTTATATCAATAAAAGATAGTCCCAGCGACCACTTTTTGTTCAACTCGTAGTTTAAAGAATAATTCCTATACAACCCTGAAAAATTATCGGGATGTCTGGTAACCGATTTATCCAAACTAAATAGCACGCCAGGAACACGATTGTAGCCAACACTGGATTCTAAAGAAAATCTCTCAACAAAATTATTACTCTTCTGCCCGAACGCAGGAATTAAAAAAATAAACAAAAACAAGCAAAAGCCGGTTTTAATTTTCATGATTTCTCCAAAAAATAAAAGAACCTCCACTAGCATAATCAAAAGCAGGGGATTACGCAAGAAATTTAATTTTTTTTAAAAAACATTGATTTTACTTAGAAAATAGTTTACTCTTCAAACTAGCGGGGTGGAGAAGTGGTCTATCTCGTTGGGCTCATAACCCAAAGATCGGGGGTTCAAATCCCTCCCCCGCAACCAACAAGCGCGAGCGTAGTTGGTGCCGAGCGAGCACGCGAGGTGCTCTGACATCTTCAGGTGAGCGCAGTTCCGAGGATAACAATCCGAGGGGCAAAAATAGAAATAGTAAGAAGTTGGCATCAAAAAAACAGCCATCCCGGGCTGTTTTTGGTTGCTATTGCAAAGTTGTAAAATATATTATATAATATGATTACAATATCCGTTCGACTATAAGAGGGGGCAAAGAAGCATATGCCAGAAGATGGCAAGCAGTGGACTTTGAGCATTGGCTGTCACCGCAAGACTCTTACAAGTCGTGACTCAACCAAAAAGAAATACGATTCTTTGGAAGAGTGCAGACAGGCAGTCCAAAAATTAGAAAAGTTCTATAGAAGCATCGGCTACTTCGTATGGTTTGCCAATGCAACTGGGCCGAACGGAGAAAAGGTGAAGCTCCATGAAGGCACACCATATATGTCAGTCAGTTTGCCCGCGTGAAGGCGACAACATTGTCCCGCCTCCGCGGGCTTTGTTGTTTATACACTAGCAAACCCGCAAATCTCCCTTATGCTCGGTATTAATAACTTTCAACTAAATCGCAACCCTGCAACAAATTGACAATTCTACCAAAAGATAGTATTGTTATATTATTCTTTACCAACCAGGAGACTTCAAAAATGGCAAAGGAAATCATATCTACCACTCGCCCCACAGACGAAGGTGAGATGCTCTGGTTAGTTCATTATGAATCATCTTACTATGACAATGACCCCAGAATGCCGGGTACTGTTCCTATAGACGGTCACTACTTTGTACTGGCGACCAACATGGCAGAAGCAATTAAAAAAGCCGAAAGCAAAATAAAGAAAGATAAACGCCGTAGCGATAGAGATGCTGAAAAAAAAGTTACAGCCAGCATAGTAACCATGGAGGATCTTGTAGCAGCCCGTGACTGTTCTAAGGATGGGCGAATGGGGTGGATCGTAACAACCAAGCACTCACCAATTTCTCTGGCCTGCGAAGAGGACTCCAGAAGATACCGCCTTGCAGTTTGCTTAGTCCCAATAGAGAAGTGACAACACAGCCGAGCGATAGCTCGGTTTTAATTTGCAAAATATTAAATCTCCTTAATATCTGCCGCTAAAAAATAACAGCCAGACCACAACGTCACGACAGATTGACGACGCGCCAGAAATGGCGTATCATTTTGTTATTCTTTGGAAACAAAGTTAAAAAGAGGTGGCGCCGTGAAATGCCAAAAATGTGACCACAATAACTACGCGGGTGACAAATTCTGTCGAAAATGCGGGAATGACCTGCGGAGAATAGCAGCTGAAGTTTTTAACTTCTGTCAGAAATGTAGAAAGAATCGTTCGCTAAACTCTTCATACTGCGAAGAATGTGGTAGCAAACTAGAAAGATTTGAAGATTAAGTTTGGTTATGAAATAAAACCGAGGAAACTCGGCTTTTTAATTTGCAAAAGCATAAATATCCTGGATATTCATGAACAATACTTGCCCGCCAAGTCCCTCCACCACAACAGATTGACTTGGACCAATACCGTGCTACCATGGGTCCAGTTTTTGTTAACCTAAAAGGAGAGTTGCCTTGAGCTACTACGACCCTAGTTACATCAGTAACGAAGGATTAATGCGACAAAAAAGAAAGCTCACGGACCTTTTGTGTTTTTTATGTCGAGAGCTAGAAAAAAGACAATTGCTTGGAAGTATCATACAAGACAATCAAGCATTAGATCTTAGAAGGTTCTGGAATTCGGAGAAAAAAGCTTTTGGCAAAAGAGAAAGTAAACAAATAGAGCGCCGTAAGGCACTGGCCAGAAAAGAAGCTGAAAAAATACGCTTAGAGAAGTTAAAGGAAAGCGGTAGAGCAAAACTAACTACCGAAGAGGCCATAGCTCTCAACCTGCTAAAACCCCAAAAGAATACGAAGAATAAACAAGGCAAAAATTACAGACGATAATTAGGCAGCGCGATAACATTGCGCTTTTTATATACTCCCAAACTGATCTTTTCAGTATTTGCCGCTAAAAAACAACAACCAGACCACAACGTCACGACAGATTGACGGCACGACTAATAAGTGGTATCATTATGTCGCTCTTAAAAATATTCAAAGGAGATTCCAATGGTAAGCCCTTATAAACACGTCTTCGACAAACTTGACGCCGAAAAAGAAGCTGGGGTATCTGATTTACAAGTTAGACTGGATCGCAATGGTGCGGATAGCCTAGTTGGAAAATTCTTTTCCAGCAATGATTTTGGCTGTACGATCAAGTTGCCGGGAATTGATGAAGAACACACAACACTTATGTTTGTCGCCTACGAAGATATACGGGGAGTAGGACGAGGAGACTGGGATTACGACATAATTGGTTAGCCGTTAAAACAAATCCGCCAATAGGCGGTTTTATTTTACACACACCTCCTGTGCAATATATTGACAATACCATTAATAAATTGTATATTTTTATATCAGCCCATTAAAAACACGGGAACTCATGGCACCAGGATCTCTTACAGCTGTACATGAAGTAGCGTTAGATTATGTCGGGATCAATACAAGGCCGAGGTACTCTTGCTATACTTGCGGCAAAACTTTAGTTAACCAGCCGTACATGAGCTCATCGGATTGGAAAAAAGCTCTAGACAAATTTCTTCTCGAACATCCATGTGAAGAAATCACCAATGAAGGCATACGGGGATAGGAGGAAAATGAAAGTCAGGTTGATCAAACAACACGGATTAAAATCTGATGGTTTTTACGAAAAATGGCGTGGTGCCGTATTTCAAGTCGTTGAAAAAAGGGGTGATGGATATGACGTAGACTTGGGACCCTTGGGTCATCCAGGTGAAATGGGCTGGATGTATAATGGTGAAGTGATAGAAGTCGCCGATTCGGAAGCTGTCGTAAACAGAAAAGAGTTGTCTTGCACACATTGCAATGGTCAGGGTGTGTTAAACAAAGGTGCGGGCAAACCTTTATTCGCAGCCATAGCTTGGCTGATTGATCACGAGGAAGCCTGCAATAACTGCAATGGTTCTGGAAAAGTTCTTGTGATTTTTTGACAACACGGCCGAGCGATAGCTCGGTTTTAATTTGCAAAATATTATTGACAATATTTATTTATAATAGTATCGTGCGCTTTGTCTTTAAAGGGGTGTAAATGAAGCGGACAACTCCAAGAAATGTTAAGAACATCGCCAAGGACAGCCTAGAAAGATCATTTAAAAAAGCTCTAGCTAAAGGAGAAGATCTTTTCACATATGTATACAAAGAAGGCATTCTATATATAGAACCTCCTGCAGAAACTTCAGATAAACCGTTGATTGATGAGTTAACAAGAAAAATGACAGCCGCTCTTCATAAAGCGAAACTTCCGCCAATAGCTTTCGCCGGCGTTCATAGTTGTAAATGTGGCAAAGCCCAAAGCGCCTCAAGCGATTTTATTTTACCCAACGGCTTATTTACAAATTCATTATGTATCCATTACCTTGCCTTCCACAGAGAAGCGATACCTCAAGAGCAGTTAGACAAGGTCGCCAACTTAAATTTTGGCGAAAAAACGCCAACACCCGAAGAATTAAATCCGGACGCAACTACATTTAATAAACTGTCATCTCGGAAGAAAAATAAATGACCAGAAATGGTCATTTTAATTTTGTTTGACCCGCCCTATTGAAAGATGTTCTAAAAAGCTCTATTTTGGTCTTAATCTTTTAAAAACAAGATTGAGGAAGATATCCGTGCCTCTACACTACCAATGCTCTTGCGGTACCGTGTACCGAGAAGACTCCGCTCACGGTTCAAACTGCCCGAATAGTAAATATCCAGCTGATCCAATTGCCACTGGAAATCGAACAAAAACGATTACCCATAAAAAACCTCTAATCTGGTACGAGGATCATGCGGCAGAAATAATATACAACGAGGATGGTTCAGTCACATTTATTTTTGATGATCTTGGGCCTAATGACCCGTTAACAGGTGCACCCCCAACCAGCAGGACTACAATCTGCAAAGAGGATTATGAAGCTGCGACCAAAGATTCTGGTAAACTAATTTAGAGCCGGCTGATGTCGGCTTTTTAATTAGTGAAACAACAAGCAAGCTTAATATTGACAAATTAAAATTATGATGTTATTGTTATATCATCCTTAAAAATTCAATAGGAGGTATAAATGTTAGCACTAATTCATGTAGCCGCCATCGAAGATGCGGATTGCGTAACAGTCAGGCAAGAATTGGACTTTGTGCCTCGTAAAGGTTTGGAAATGAGAATCCCGCACAAAAAAGGTAAACGCAGATATATAATTGGTTCCGTTGAATCGGTTCTATTTGATACCACAAAGAAAACCCTTACTATCGACCTAGAGTTCTTCCATAGAGAATAGGAGACGAGAACCATGCTTAAACTCTTCCTCGTACGTCACGGCTATGACGATTTTGAAGAGGGCTCTAACAGTATGGGCAGGTCACAAATACTAGGTGCGGCCAGATTTCTAAAGGAACGTGGGCAAAGATACGATTTCGATTTCAGAACTGCGCTCTTCCATACTTCGCCAAAAAGCCGTGCTACAAATTCTGCTGAGATTTTCTCGACAGAATTAAATTTAGCACGAGCAGTACAAGAAAGCTGGTTAGACGAGACCGAAGAGAAAAATAGCCTGGAAAAACTTTTGGAATTAATGGCTAAATTCGAAACACACATTCAACGGGGGAGTATTATTGTGATAACCCATTTCCCCAACATTGAATGCATTTTAGAAAATCTCTTAGCTTCTTGGGGCAAACCGCCGCATAATCTAAAGATCAGCAACGGATCAATAATTTGGGTAGATTTTGAATCTCGTATCTTGCGACAAATATACAAACCCTGAAAACATACAACAAAGGAGGATCCATGATACAAATAAACACCGACGATCGCGGCCGTAGAGAAGTTACTGGCCCCATGACGACCTGTAATAACTGCCACAAGATCATTATTTTAAAAAATGGTTCTTGCCCAGAATGTGGCACAATTATGGTGAGTTCCGCCCCGAGGATTATTCCAGACCCATCATTGTCTACCTTACTCAATGGCGACAAGGCTTGCACAAGCTGCGGTAAAGGCAATGCACCAAATGCCAACTTCTGCAATGAATGCGGGCTACCCTTTTCTGTTTCCAAGCCGACGAGACAAACGGTCCCCTTATAAAACACCTCTAGAAAGTTGACATCATATTAGAACCGTGCCAATATATGCACGGTTTTGTTTTTTAAAAAGGCCAACAAAATGGGACTGCTTTTTTTGATCGTTGGAGATTTCTTGTTGGGTTGTTTTGCTTATTCTTTAAGTAAGAAATTATTCAAGGAGTACCCTTTTGGATCTAAAAAAAAGTTCTGGTGGTCAAAATATTTACCCACAATCGGCTTTGGCCTCATTCTGATCGCAGCAGGTAGCAGCACTCTGGCATTACTACCAGGATTCATTGTTTTGTTTTCAGGATTATTCTTTCTACGGATAAATGAGGCAGACACCAAAGAAAGTGCAAACTAAGGGGCCCCATGTCAAAAGAAAAAAATTCAATAAAAGTATTTGATATTGTCTTAATTGTTTTTCTAACAGCGACAGCCATAATATCATTAAACAAAATCTTCAATTCTCGTCTGGAATATACAACCACAGAAATCGGTGATGGAACAATCCTCATGAAAGAGACTATTCCCGAATACTCTTACTTAGTGAATGGAGGAGATTTCCCAGCTTATCACCACAGTCCATCCGAGTTTTCACTTTATGTTCGTTTCAAAAACGGAGTAGGATGGATAAAAGTTAAACAAGAACTCTACAATAAAGTCAGGATAGGGGAAACGTTGCAAACAGTTTATGATTACAATCACATGACTGGATATATTCGTCTCAGAAGTGTTAAGAAAAAATAACGGCAATCGCCGTTTTATATTGACAAAATTTAAAAAAGCATTATATTTAATAAACTTAGTTTCTTGAAAAGGCTTAGAAAATGCTCGTCATCATTCTCACACTCATGGGTTTGGCTAATAGCCCTTTTATCTCTCTCGCTTTACTTGTGGCATTAGGAATAGTTTTTGGAAAACACT
>CAYRDM010000026.1:0-7865 GCA_964423175.1 uncultured Candidatus Saccharibacteria bacterium
GAATTTGGCAATAGGGGGCTTGGCTGTTGCGCCAACATCTACTAAATCCAAACCTCTCTCGTTAGCCAGGCGCAAGGCCTCATGTGTCGGTATCGTGCCCAACTGCTTGCCGTCAGCATCTATAACTTGAATCTGCGGATCCCTTATCTGATTGTTCAGCCTTAACCTTTTATCTAAATTCTTTTGCATAATTTCAAAAAGCTTAACATGAGTTAGGATTTTGTTCAAGTGAACGATTTAAATTAAAAATCGCCCTTCGGCGATTAATTGTTAAGAGGTTGTCTAGATTCTTCCTCTCTAAGATTATTCCTAGAAATGCGTATCATGTTGATAATAAACAACGAGTAAAAGAACTCATTTATTAGCCCGTCTTTTGTCGTTGGTATTAATTGACTGTGACACCAAAAATGAAATTGGCTAAACTCGGATACTATTTCTATTCCACTCGAACTCAATGTTGCCAATATTATGTCCGGCATCATCGAGAATATTGCTACGGAAATCATCATAAGCAAGAATTTAAGGGTATTCTTGTTGTTAAGATCAATAATTTTTTTCCAAAAAACTATTGAGAAGAGTGTGCACAGGATAAATGTATCAACAAGTATCCAGGTAAATATGACATGTCCCGAGCTGTCTTTTATCGGATAATCAAAATGTGGGATTGAATCAACTAGGAAATGTGACAAGAACGCTAGGTAACAGCTCAGACCGAGCATGTTGAAGCGATTATTAAGCGTGCCCTTGCTTCTGATTCTTAATTTTTCAAGATCTGTTGCTATAAATATTCCCGACAGAGCATGCGGTGTGATTACCAACTGATCTTCCTCCTTTTCAAAGTTCCATTATCCCTGTGGACCGGAGGGGATTTGAACCCCTGACCCCTTCTATGCCATAGAAGTGCTCTACCCCTGAGCTACCGGCCCTCTTCCCGGATTTTTAATCCGGGAGCTATTTATTCTACGTTCTTAAATTTCTTGCTGAAGAAATATATGTATAAGATGTCCAAAATTCCAAGTGTATTTACTATAAGCAACACGACAAACCAAACAGTTGATCCACTTCTGGCAGCTTTCCATAGTGCAAGTCCTTTCCACAATAGTGACCAGACAAGCAGGATTACCAAAAGCACAAATGCTACGCCAACAGCACTTCCAACAGCGAGGTTGGTCGACCATGGCATTTGCCTCAAGAAGGTATGCCAGTTCTGCCAATTATACATCATGGCTTTTCGTTCGCAGATCTCCTATTAAGCGCAAATTTAATGTTGCGAAAAATGAAGTTGTGCGAGAGTTATTTCCTTGAAAAAATAACACAAAAATTGTATAATTACAAGATGTTAGCGAATTAATTATGAGCCCTCGTCGTTCAACGGATAGGACGGAGGTTTCCTAAACCTTAAATCGAGGTTCGATTCCTCGCGAGGGCACCACAAAATAAAATTCAAAGTTTTTTGGTTAACATCGATTCGCCGCTGTCGAGACCCAAAAGAGTTCTAGGAATTATAGAAAATAAAAAATGAAGACTCCAAAAGAAGTAAAACTTGTAGTAGATAAACTAGAAGAAGCAGGATTCGAGGCTTTTATAGTTGGCGGTTGTGTTAGAGATTTGTTGATGGACAACAAACCTAAGGATTGGGACGTGACCACAAACGCCAGGCCAGAGGAAATACAAAAAATTTTTCCAGACAGTTTTTATGAGAACGCATTTGGGACGGTTGGTGTAAAAACTGAATCTGATGAAGATTCATTCAAGGTGATAGAGGTGACGACTTATAGAGTTGAATCTAATTATACTGACAAGCGTCATCCTGATGAAATAAGTTTTGCTGATAATATTGAGGAAGATCTCAAGAGGCGCGATTTTACTATTAATTCTTTAGCAATGGATTCAGAAGGCAAGGTTATCGATCTTTTTGATGGGCAGGCGGATATTAAAAATAAGACAATAAGATGTGTGGGGGACCCTGATAAACGTTTTGGGGAAGATGCTCTGAGAATGATAAGAGCTATTAGGTTTGCTTCTACCTTGGGGTTTGCGATCCAAGTGGATACGCATGAATCGTTGAAAAAAAATCATGGGTTGCTTGCAGCGATTTCAAAAGAGAGGATTCGTGATGAGTTCACGAAAATTATAAATTCAGAAAATGCTGATGGCGGTGTAGAACTTTTAAAAGAAACAGGTTTATTAAAATATATACTTCCAGAACTTTTGGAGGGCGTTGATGTGGGACAGAACAAGCACCATGTATATAGTGTTTGGGAGCACAATCTTAAAGCTCTTAAATATGCTTGTGATAAGAATTATTCTTTTGAGGTAAGACTGGCTTCTTTGCTTCATGATGTCGGCAAACCAAGATCAAAAAGAGGCGATGGCCCAGACTCGACATTCTACAATCACGAGATGATCGGAGCGCAGATGACAACGCAGATTTTGGAAAGACTTAAATTTCCAAAAGAACAATCTGAGAAGATAATCAAATTGGTTAGATTCCACCTCTTCTATTATAATGTGGGCGAGGTGACGGAGGCTTCTGTCAGGAGGCTTGTGGCCAATATTGGTAAAGAAAATGTCGAGGATTTGATCAAGGTTAGAGAGGCTGATAGGATAGGTTCTGGTGTTCCCAAGGCCAAGCCTTATAAACTCAGGCACTTGCAGTTTATGATAGATAAGGTTGCGAGAGATCCAATATCTACGAAGATGCTTAAGGTTAACGGAGGGGATATAATGAACATCCTCAAGATTAATCCTGGCCCTCGTGTCGGGATGATTATGCATGCTTTGATGGATGAAGTTTTGGAAGACCCTTCCAGAAACACTAAATCGTATCTGGAGACTAAGGTAGAAGAGTTCGGAAAGTTTTCTGATTCGGAACTTGATGAAATATCAAAGAGGGGTAAAATAAAAGAAGCTTCCGAAGAAGAAAAAGAAGTCGGGGAAATAAAAAAAAGACACTTTATATAAAATAAACCAAATGAATAAAAAAGAAGAACCAAAAATTCCTGAGCCATTTAAACCCAACAAACATTTATCTGATCAAATAAATCAGAGACTTGCAGATAGTGAAATAGAGGGCGGTATATTTCTTAATGATTTGGAAGTTGGCCATTCCCTCGAAATAGAAACTAAAAATCGTATTTATATTTTAGAAAAAAGAGGCAAGGAGGAATATTATATTTCTGGCCATCCAGAATATTGTCCCGAGCCGACGAGGGTAACCATAAGTGGTTCTACTTGGGGAGGTAGTATGCTCAAGGTTGGTTTTATAGGAAGAGGGATGCGTTTGGAATATGTAATTGTAGAGAAGTCTCTCCCGGTTATTACAACATCAGAAATTAAAGAGATAAAAGAATTTATTGGTAAGCCGAAATAGACTCTGGTATTGCTGGGCTTAATCGGGGTATAGTGTAGCGGCAACACGGGTCGTTCGGGACGATCAGACGCTGGGTCCGACTCCCAGTACCCCGACAGTATGGAGGGGTATGGCAACACAATTTATCTTTTCGCGTTGGTAAGAGAATAATTGCTCTGATATTTGCGAAGCAAACTAGGCAACCTCGGCTCGAGTAAACCCACCGAACAAAGAAACAAACTTAAAACAAGGCCTGGCCTTGTTTTAAGTTTAGACTTAATCAAGGGTTAGGATATTGTTTTTAAATTGGTATCATGCTAGATTTTCGGACAAAATAATGAACTTTTAAAATTCAAGGAGATTGTATGGACGATTCAAAAAAGCAGAGAATGTCTGAATTAACAGGTGAGCTGACCAGTATAGTACTGGAGGGCATTAGAGGAGCTATCGGATCCCAACCTTTTAAAACTTGTGCGCAGAAATTAGCCCAAGAGTGCGGTCGGGCTATCATTGGAATTGGTCTTGAGACGGTTGAGGGCGAATTAAAATTTTCTTGGTCGTTTCAGGAAATCCAGCAAATAGAACCTGTCCAAGAATCGAATGAGAGCGTAGAAGCAGATAAGACTTTAACTGGATCGAGTTTTGAAATAACACAAAAAGATAGGAAGATTTTGAAAGGCATGCATATAAGAATTGATGATGAGGATATCATCGAGATGAGGGAAACGATATTTGGCAAAATAGAAAAAGATAAAAAACTCCTATCTCCTGGCGAAGATGTAAGAACAGTAGAAACAATGGCTCAGGATGTTAAGGCTTGTTTTGAAAAAATTAGGGACTTAAAGATGCGCAAGATAATTGCTAAGAGAGTAAATCTTGCCCTGGGTTTTGATATGCCTATTTCTGATGAGCTTATTGATGATGCTTTTTGGCGCAGACAGGCGGATGAAGTAATCAAGTATGTTAAAGAATGTGCAGGATCTGACGAAAGTATAAAGGACACTCTTTCTTCCGTTGAGATTATGACCCAAGACTCATCGGAAGGGGATTAGCGATGAGACTAAAAAAGCTCTTGTTTTTTATTTTGATAGGAAGTTTATTTTTAAACTCTCAGACAAAAAATATTAGAAGAAGTTTGCCTCCAATAGAATTGCGAGGTTCCAAAGAACAGAGAGTAATTCAAAATTCGAAAGCCAATGAACTGAGGGTGCCTGTTATAGGTACAGAAGAGGAACTAAAAAAACTTGTCGCTGATGGCAAACTTTTAGAGCTCAAAAGCAGCAGAGGATTCTTTGTTGATAGGGGAGGTGCGAAATATTTTAGAAATAAAAAAAGACGGGTTTCGTTCTGTTCTAAAAAAGAGAATAAAATTTTTGTAAGGCCGGAAGTAAAATTTTATCTGGATATTTTTTCAGAAAAGTATTTTAAAAAGTTTAACAAAAAATTTAAGATAACATCTGGGGCTCGGAGTATTGAGGAGCAGACTTTGATGAGAACGAAAGGGAGTTGTTACTATACTCCCTATGCAGCGATAGCGGCCAATCAGTCCGAGGAGTCTCTCCATACAAGAGGTATCGCATTCGACATTTCTAGAATTGGAATGTCGCGTAAAGAAATCGTTTGGATCAGAGAGACTATTATAAAAGACAAGAACGAAGGAGTTGAACTAGAAGTTGAAGACCAAGAAGACCCATCGGTTCTGGAAACCGATCCCATAGAAGAAAGAGTGTGTTACCATATTGTTGTTTTTAAATTAAGCCCAATTCATTAACCCCATAAAAGTGGGGTTTTGCTATTTTAAGCTTTAGAATATAAGATATTTTATAAGGGCCTGTCGTAAAGTGGTATTACGCGGCATTCGCATTGCCGAATCGGGAGTTCGATTCTCCCCAGGTCCACTGAATTTTTTAAAAACGACATTAAAATGTCGTTTTTAAATTGCTGGTATATTTCTCTAAATTACCCGACAAATGCTTTTAAATAATAAAAATAAATATACCCCTAGAGATAAAATAATGATGTTGATATATACTAGACATAATTTACAATAAGACATAAAATTAGACTATGAAAAGTGATCCAAGAGAGATTAGGACAAGATTACGCTGGTTTGTAACAACTAAAAATAAGACGAAAAACATATCAAAAACATGCCGTTTTTTTGGCATAAGTAGGCCATCGTACTATTTGTGGCTGCGTAGATATCAAGAATTAGGTAAAAGAGGCCTTGTAGCCCATTCTAGAAGGCCACAGGCTAGTCCTTCTGCCACTCCGATAGGCATAGTTAAAACGATTTATATTTTGAGAAGAAGAAACGGTTGGGGGCCCGGGAGGATTAAAAAGGCATTATCAAAAAAGATGAACTTTAACATAAGCACCAAAACAATTTATATCATTTTAAAAAAGAAAAAGTTAAATAAGTTAAGGTAAGAAACTATCTTAAACATTGATAAACCATAATTATACTTTGATTTATTAGTTATTAAAACAAAGCTTATTGAGCGGGAGGGGCCGCATAGAGCATTTTTAAAAAATGGCATTCCGGCACGTTAATACATGGATCTAGGGAGGATATAATTAGCGCTGCCTTTTGGTGTTTTAGGGCCTAATTTTTAAGGTAAAATTTTGCCCCATTTTTGACCTAATTTTTTTGTTGTCGCTTTCTAGATTTGGATATGTTTTTTATTTATTTCTTTTTTTAAAAAATATTAAGATAACGAACCCTTAACTAGCAATCTCACTTGACCCGATTAGTCTTTATTTTATTGGTTATGTCGGAGCAATTGATCTTTAAAATTTGTGGATAAGTTATTTGGCCCTTTTTTGGTGTAATTGTATAATTAGATATGTCCAACAAATCTTTGGCCCACTAAGATTTGTCGGGTCAAAAGCGATTTATTTTTTTTCGCTTGAAAAGTTGTGAGTTGAGATAAGTACTTACTGCGCTCTAATCTGACGAAAGCGCAGAAACAAAAAAATAATCTTATTCAAGAAATTGATCGTTCATCGATCGATGTTTTGGTTAAAGACGGCAAAACATATTTGCCGGCAGCTTTTCTTGCAGAAGAGTTCGGCTATGCGACGGATCACGTAGCTCGTATAGCGAGACAGAAGAAGGTTGACGGTATATATGAGGACAAGCGCTGGCATGTCACAAGAGATTCCTTGAGCAGCTATCGCGAACTTGCCAAACAGAACAAAGTTCTCGGTGGATTAAAGAGTACTAAATTAGTTGCTTCGAGTCGTCTTCAGGAGAAGACTCCTGGCTCCGGCTGGGGTTCTTATCCTGCAGATGACACGAATGTCAAAACAGTTCTTTCAACTTCAGTTCTTTCCGAACCCGTAAAGAATGATGGGTTCAAAACAGTTCTTTCCGTAGATAAAACTCAACTAGTAGAAAAAGAAAGCATAGTTATTCGTAGTGAGTATTTATCAAAGACTCGCACAACGGCCGCTGTCCGGGCCATATTTATGACAGCGGCCTTTTTATTTTTAGTAATTGTTGGTCCGATATTTTTAAATAATGATTCTAATCGAGCTAGTGATGCTGGATCTACCGCTTATAACGCCAATCTCCTTTCTTTTGTGCCAAGTATTTTAGGACAAATTTCAAAAGGCACACGCTCTTTAATAAAAGATCTTTCCGCTATAGCAAATAACGACATCGACAGATATGTCGGAAATAACCACGCTCAATTACTTGTATTGGCAAGGAGAATTAGAAATCTTGAAATTTTGAGTGGTACCTCTCTGAAAAATAATCAAAATGGCAGAGTCGTGGTTGCTTCGGCACCTTTAGATAAAAGTCTAATCAGACAGTTGGTGAAGCAGTTTTTTAGCGAAGAGAAATCTTCTTTGGGACCGGTTAGCCTGATCTCTATTCAGGGTTCTATAAACGATTTAAATAATAGACTCGCAGATTTAAATACTAGGGTTAATCAAATCCCCCCGCCTTTGCAATTTTCTGGTAATGGCGGAGGAACTGGAAGCGTAAGTGTGGGTGGCGGTGATGTTTCTGTTATCGGCAACGAACTTACAATAGGCAGAACTCAGATTGATAGTGGCTCGATAGGTACAACTTCTGGTGATTTAACAATAAATTCAAGTGGAGGAACAATTGTTACAACTGCAAATTTTTCTGTTCAAGGGAACTTAACTGTAACAGGATCAACATCTTTTGCGGGCGTTGCTTATAAATGGCCAACTGCCGATGGAACTGCTGGACAGGTTTTGAAAACCAATGGGGCCGGGATTTTATCTTGGGCTAATGGTGGTACTGGTACGGGCGTGACATCTAACAGTATCGATTTTGATGAGTTTGTTGCCAGTGCTTCTTTAGACAGCAATCTTGATATCTCTTTGAATGGTAATACTTTTGATATAGGCGACGGCAAGTTTTTAATAAATAGTTCCGGGAATGTTTCTGTTTCTTCTAATTTCGAAGTTTCCGGCTATGCTTCTGTTTCAGCTTTTTTTGGAGCCGGACTGACAGATTGTGATTCGAGCGTAGGCA
>CAYRDM010000027.1:0-7576 GCA_964423175.1 uncultured Candidatus Saccharibacteria bacterium
TGGCACAGGCACATCAAGCGAATCCCTCAGATTTGAGAACCAAAATGGATTGAATCTATTGACGATCTCTAGCTCAGGATATGTTGGTATTGGCACAAGCTCCCCGGTTAAATTTGTGCATATAGCATCTACCGGCAGTGATGGTAACGTTTTGCGATTGCAGGATAGCAACGGAACTTGCGACCACAATCCAGGTTCTGGTTCTGAAGTTGTAACCTGTTCTTCTGACCAAAGATTAAAAACAAATATTCATGAGGCGGCACCCGAACTGGCTTATCTGACTAATATTCCAATTAAGGATTATAATTTGATCTCTGATGGTTCGGCTTGGACTGGTGTTATCGCCCAAGAATTATTAGAAAAATATCCTGAATTGGTAGCAATGGGTGAGGACGGTTTGTATAAGGTTTCTGGCGTTAATTCATGGAAAATAATAAAAGGTGTCCAAGAATTGGATGCCAAGGTTGCTAGTTTGTCTGCGGAATTGGCTTTTGCAAAAAGTGCTAGCCAGTCAGGCGTTAATAATTTTGGAAGTTTGATAGATATTGAGGCTTCCGGGAGTGATGATGTTGTGATAAGTCATGCCTCTGGCTTTGATACTCTGACTCTGAAAGCTGTTAAAAAAATAGTTTTTGATGCTCCAATCGCGATATTTAAGAGTATAAGAGCCAGCGGAGATATAGTTTCTGAAGGAATAAAGAAAACTTATTATTCTGTCTCCGAGATGTTTCCAAATTATGATTTGAATCTTCTCGCCACAAATTGGTTGTCGAGAAGTATAGAAATTTCTTCAACAGCTGACGATTCAACCAAACAATTATTCAACGGAAATGGGGCGCAAGCTGCCGAGCAATCTAAAACGAATTTGGAGGACAATGGTAATTATATTGCTACGTATGGGGTGGACTCTACTAGAGGCGAGATACAGCTTAGTGGAAGTTCCGATTTGGTTTTTGGAGAAGCAAAAGTTTATTTTGATTATTCATTCTCAAATCTATTGTCGGACAAAGTTCCTGTTCGTGTGATTGTGACCCCAACGACACAAATGCAAGGTCAGCTTTATGTTTCGGACAAGTCTATTTATGGGTTTGTGGTCAAGGAGTTGAATTCTTCGAGTAATGGCAAATTCGATTGGTTAATAATTGGAAGAAGAAAGGGTTTTGACGGAAACGATATGCAAGTTTCACCAAGCCCAACAGCAACGCCTGTTCCAGGAAACACATCCACTCCGCCAGAAAATACAATCACGACACCAGAAATACCAGCCGATAACGCCTCCGGCAGTCTAGAGCCGAGCCCTTCGCCGATTATAAGTCCGAGCCCTTCAATAACCGTAAGCCCAAGTCCAGATCCAAATACAACACCCGATCCAAACATAACCCCCGCGGCTACGCCGATACCGGAAGTTCCAGTTACCGACACAGGAGGCACAACTGCTAGTGGATCTGTTGGGCAGTAGTATAAATGAAATTTTATAAAAAAATGTAAAGTTGACTTAATAATTTCTATTTCCTAAAATTTTAATTCAGTCCTGATTTGAATGCGTAATTGACTCTTGATGTAAATTGCGTAACTTACAGGCCTACAATCTTAAATGGAAATAAATTTGCGAGATCGAGAGAATTCTGTGGTCGATGGAAGTGTGGCGACATTTGTTAGCCACGAGCAAGGACATGACAATTCGGATGGCGGAGATTCGAGCAAGGTATTAAAAAAAATAATACGTTGGTTGGTTTATGCTGCTGCATTGATTACTCCTTTGTGGTTCTTGCCTTTTACTGCCGATACGACGGAATTTAATAAACAGGTTTTATTGATTCTTGTATCAGGCTTAGGGCTTGTTCTCTATTTGGTTGACGTAATTAAAAATGGAGTATTCAGATATAAGAAAAGTTCTCTTTATTTGCCAATAATCGGATTGGTTTTAGCATCCTTGATGTCTGTCTTTTTCTCCGTAAGTAAATCAACCAGTCTTTTCGGTTTAGCCAATAGCAGGAGCTCTTCTTTTATAAGTTTTGTTTCTTTCGCTGTTTTGTTTTTTATGGGAGTTAGCGTAATTGAAGATCGTGGCCGAGAACTGAGAAGGGTTATGACAGTTTCGCTCTTCTTGGCGTTCTTGTTTGGCACCTTCCAGTTGTTCGGACTATTTTTGTTCAAAGGCGTTCTTAATGCAAGGGCATTTAATACTGTCGGAACTCTAAATGCGCTGGGAGTTTTGGCGGCAGTTGCATTGGCATTTTTGAGCCGAGGAACTGAAGATGTTAATTCAAAACTAGGCTTGGCCTTTAAAATTGTGCGCTATCTTGGATTGGCGCTTGCGATTTTCCTGGTTGCCTTTATAAACTGGTGGCCAATCTGGACAATTGCTTTCATTTCTCTTATTGCGTCTGTTGCTTTTAGCGTCGCTGGTGATTCATCTTTGGTAAAGAAGGGGCGCATGAGATTATTCGCCATGCCGATGGCAATAATTGTTTTTGGAATATTTTTGATGCTAATTCACTTTAACTGGACATCGGTCAAGTCCAAATTGCCTCTCGAGGTTTCTCCTTCTCAAAATGCATCATGGGTTTTGGCATGGAATTCTTTAAGGTCTAGACCTTTGGGTTTTGGAGCTGAGAATTTTGTGATTGCTTATGATAAGTTTAGGCCTTCAGCCATAGCAAATTCATCTTTCTATCAACTCAGGTTTTCTGACGGTGTTTCGGAGTTTATAAATATGATAGTTGAGGGGGGAGTTTTAATGGTTCTGGCATTCCTGGCCTTCTTGTGGTTTTACGGTAGAAATCTAGTCAAAACCGTAATGTCTGGCAATGTGGATGGGGATAAGAGTGTAAACTCAAGTTCTAATTGGGCAGCAAGTTTGGGAATTTTGGCAGCAATATTTCTGTATTCATTTAATCTTTCTCTGTTTACATTTCTCGTTTTGCTGTTAGTTCTGATTACTCTATCTGAACCTAGTTCAGAAAATGAAAAGGTAATTAACTTAGAAAGTAGCGCAAAATATTCTTTTGCCGGTTCGGTCGGTTTCATAGTGGGATTGGTTCTGGTTCTTGTTGCAGGTTATTTTACGGTTAACAATTATGTTGCCAATGTTTATTTGGCAAAGGCCATAAATGATAAAGATATATCAAAAGCATTGACCTATTTCGTAGATAGCAGTAATTCAAATGCTCAAGACGCGAGGGTTTATAGATTATTGTCTCAGACAATTCTGACCCAGATATCTAATGATCTAAAATCTGGCCCTAAAAAGGATGAAACCAAAGATAGCTATAATTCAAGAATGCAGAGCCAAATTGCTTCAGCAGTTAACGTCGCCATCAGAGCAACTGCGGTTGATCCAGCCGATTCTCAGAACTGGCTTAATAGGGGTTTGATTTATCAGAATTTGATTTCTCTTATCTCTGGCGCAGATCAGGCGGCTGTTAATTCTTTTGGCGAAGCGATTTCTCGTGATCCAAAAGATCCAAGTTTGTACTTTAGTGTCGGCAACGTTTATCTAACATTGGCCGATGCCTTACAAAGAGCTATCAACAGCGCCGGTGCCACAGATGTCACTGCTGCAAGACAAAAGCTTAAAGAATATTTATCAAAATCTGAAGATAATTTTGGCAAAGCCATTTCTTTGTATAACAATTTTGGGCAAGCTCTTTATAATCTTGCCGTGGTTTATGATAGGGAAGGCAAATTACCGGAAGCTATAAAGCAGTTTGAAAAACTCCAGGCCGCAAATTCCAGAGATCCAAGCATAGTTTTTCAACTCGGATTGCTCTATTATCGCAATAATCAAAAGGACAACGCGCTTAGAGCATGGCAACAGGCTGTATTTCTATTTCCTAATTATTCCAATGCGAGATGGTATCTATCTTTGATTTATGAAGAGAGGGGAGATTTGGCCAATGCGCTGGAACAGGTTCAAGAGATACAAAAATTAAACCCTGATAACGATCTTGTTAAACAAAGAATGTCTCAGCTTGCATCCGGCAAGAGATTAATTCCTCCAGACAGGCTTTTGGACAAGAAACCTCTTAACCAATAGCTTCTCAATTAAATTTGGACAACAAAATCTATAAAATTGTTGCCATTATAACCATAATCACCTTCATTGCGGGGGTGATTATGGTTTTTTTGCCTAAAACATTTTGGGGTTCAAAAAGTAAAACCTTGGAATTTAGTATTGAGAAAGGACAGTCACTTGGAACTACGGCAAGGCTTTTGTCCGAAAGAGGCTTGATTTCGAGTAGATATCTTTTTGTTATCTACGCCATAACAGCTGGCCACGAGAGGGATTTCAAGGCTGGTAAATATCTTATTAGCACCGGTCAGAGTATCGGTGGTTTAGTAAATATGTTTTCTGTTGGTTCTGCAGGTGCAGACGATATTGTTATAACAATACCTGAAGGCAGCAACGTGGCTGATATTTCAAAAATTTTATCAAAAGCCGAACTGGTGACTGAAAAAGACTTCTTGGATTATGCAACTTTAAGTTTGGAGGGTTACCTTTTCCCGGATACCTATAGATTTTCTAGAAATGGTTTGCCCAATAGGAAGCTTGAGGTTATACAAAAATTGCGGGGGAACTTTAGCGATAAAACGGGTGACTTGCTTGAGGGGCTAACTGATTCCAGAAAGAAGGAAGTTGTAATAGTAGCCTCTATATTGGAAAAAGAAGTTAGAAAAGAACAGGACATGAGGCTCGTTGCTGGTATTATAAATAAACGAATTCAATTGGGGATGCCTTTGGAGATAGATGCTACCTTGGCCTATGGAGTTTGCTATAAAGATATTGTAGCGGGTAAATTTTGTGACACCTCTCTTTCCAATATTGTTGATAACATATCCTCTAATTCGGAGTATAATACTTATAAAAGGAAGGGATTGCCTCCGGGGCCAATTTCAAATCCAGGCAGGCAATCCATAATGGCCGCTTTGAATCCTCAGCCAAGTGACTATCTATATTATCTGAATGCCAAAGACGGTACAACTATATTTTCAAAAACAGCTACCGAGCATATTAACGCTAGGAAAAAATATTTAGGTTTTTAAATAAGATGTTGAATCCATTCATAAATCAAGCTCAAGCCGCATTTGGTTTGCCGACCTTCAATCAGGGCAATTTGCCTGATTTTATAAGTTCCGTTTATACGTTTTCTCTTAGTATCGTAGGATTGATCATTTTCATTAGAATCTTATTTGCCGGTTTTAAGATGCTGACAGCGGCCGGCAATGCTAGCGCTTTTGGAGATGCCAAAACAAAGATGCAAAATGCGATTGTTGGAGCCATACTTCTTTTTGCCGCCTATCTGATACTGTATGTAATAAATCCGGATCTTGTTAAGAATACCTTCACTTTTGGTATATAGCTGTTGGGTGATTGACGGGTTCTAATTAATTTGTTAATCTGGCCTTACCGTAGAAAGCGTGTATTAAAACGCGCCGAGGTAAATTAAGCCTTTTTAGGTCGAGCTACGGTTTTTAAACCGTTTTTTATTTATAAAAATGAAAACAAAAATACAAAAGAAACAAGAACTTGATAAGCTAAAGAAGAAATTTTCCAAGTCCAAAATCGCTATTTTCACCTCTTTTGCCAGAGAAGGCGAGAAGGGAATAGATGTTAGCGGTATGAGAACTTTGAAGACAAATCTCAGGGCCCTTAATTCCGAATATATGGTTGAGAAGAAGACCATTCTGGATAAAGCGGTAAGGGGTTCTAAGAGCGAGGTAGATGTTTTCAAGTACCAAGGATCTTTGGGTGTTGCGTTTGCCGATAGTAACGAACAAACTGTCGCAAAGACAATTTATGATTTTGCGAGAAAGAACCCAGCACTTAAGTATTTTGGTGCAATTTGGAATGGTAAGTTTCTGGACATGACTCAATTTGTTGAGTTCGCAAAATTGCCATCAAAGGAAGTTATGATAGCCAGACTTTTGGGCATGATGAAATATCCATTGTCTGCATTGGCAGTTGCGCTTGATCAGGTATCTAAAAAACAAAGTAAATAATATTGTTTGTGAGGTCTAAATTGTTCTCTTGTAAGGGGGCAATATATGATTCACGGATATAAAAAATGAACAGAGACGAATTTATAAAACAAATAGAATCCATGAGCGTTATGGAAATAAATGAGTTGGTCAAAGCGCTCGAGGAAAAGTTTGGTGTATCGGCCGCTGCAATGGCCGCCGGACCAGCCGCAGGTGGAAGTGGTGAAGACGCCGGACCGGCAGAAGAAAAGGATAGCTTCAACGTAGTTATCAAAGACGCTGGACAACAGAAGATCCAGGTCATCAAGGTTGTCAGAGAAGCCACCGGCAAGGGCCTTAAAGAGGCCAAGGACGCTGTTGATGCCACTCCTTCGGTAGTCAAAGAGGGTCTTAAGAAAGCTGATGCCGAGGAGCTTAAAAAGAAATTAGAGGAAGCTGGCGCGACAGTCGAACTCAAGTAAACTGTATTGCGGATTTATTTTCGAAATAGATTACTAATCAAAAAGAGCCATTGGCTCTTTTTGATTTTGGGTATTAAAAAACCCGCAGGAGTGAGACTCCTTTGCGGGTATTATCTGGCAGACTCCGGGATTTTAACTTGCTGTTGTTTATGGTTCATCAACCTCTCCGACTGAATCTGTACGCGGTTCTGGTTTCAAAGCTACTCCCGCTAAATGCGAATATCCAGGCGATTACGCAAAGCACAGGATTGGTGTGCCAGTAAACCGTGGTTGCCAGAATTGCCACTGTAAGATGCGGGGCAAAAAGCCAGCCCAACCATCCCAGTAGTCCAAAAGAGCTAACTGTCCCAACAAAAAACATTGTGATTCTAGGAAATAGAGCTATACAAATCAGAAATAAAATACCATGGTGTTGCCAGAAGCTCATCGGGTACCTCCGTGTGTTTTTATATCACTTAGGGTTTAATCGGTCAAGTTTTGAGGATTGACATAACTCAGAATAAGTTATAATATATAGTGGTATTGTTCCTTTATAAAACAGGAGGAAATAACATGTTTAAGATCAAGTTTTGGGGTGTTAGAGGAAGTGTGCCTTCGCCACTTTCTCCGGCGGTTGTTCAGGCCAAAATCACTTCAGCGCACGATGCTTTAGCGTCAGGTGAGTACCAAGATATCAGAGACATGCCTATTTGGATGAGAAGTACCTACGGCGGTAATACGACATGTGTTGAGGTCGTTTGCGGCAGCAAACGTTTCATACTTGATATGGGTACTGGAATCAGGGAATTAGGCAATTCTCTTTTTCCGGAGATGAAAAAAAACGGTGGTCTAGACATTACTTTTTTATTGAGCCATGTCCATTGGGATCATATTCAAGGTCTGCCGTTTTTCGGACCCCTCTACATTAATAAGATAGACGCGAAAAATAAGTTTAAGTTTATGGGTGGACTTGATTGGGAGAAGTCTTTAGAGGCTTGCCTGATGGGTCAGATGGATGCCCCTCTTTTCCCCGTTAGATTCGGAGAAATTAAAAGAATTGTTCATGAAATGGATTTTCAAGGAGTCAATGATCGGATGAGCTTAGGCTTATGCGATGGTATTTCTGAATCCGGGAACGATATCATAAATATCTC
>CAYRDM010000028.1:0-4918 GCA_964423175.1 uncultured Candidatus Saccharibacteria bacterium
CCTTAATAGTCTTCTCTACCTCTGAACGAATACCAGCCTCGGACAACTGTTCTGGTAAGTAAACCATGAGTATTTCTATTTCGTCTTTTTCTTTCTGTGCTAAGTCATTCCTAGATCCAGCCACGAATTGCTCCACAGCTTCTTTACGCTTCTTTACTTCGCTGGCTATCACTTCAAGAATGGCATCGTCGCCAAACTGACTTTGTTTCTCAAGCTCAGCGACATCAGTTATGGTCTTGCTCAACTGTTGTCTTTTGGTAAGTTCTTTGTTCTTGATTGCAGTCATCAACATACCCAAAACCGAGCGTTTTAATTGTTCGCCGGTTTTTAGAGATTCCGTTAAATTCTTCTGAATCTGATCTTTTAGCATCTCCTATGAGAACTTGTCTTTAAAAGCCTAGTTCGCGTTTTACTTTTTTCTTTTCCTCGTCAAATGTATCATCATCATATTTACCGAGTCTTTCTAATTTTTTACGCAAATTTCTTAGGTGTTCTCTCATTATAGCTCTATTTTTCTCAACACGCTCGTTTGGTTTCTTAACAAAGTGCTTAGCCTCTTTTGCGCGCGGCAAAAGCTTGGTCTGTTGAACCAATCTGCTAAAGCGCCTCAGCATGGAGCCTATGCTCTCATTCGGTTTTCTTTTAACTTCCATAAGATCCTCCTTTCTCTGTTTTATTTGTTATCATTAACAATTTTTGCGCCCAATCTTCTACCTCCCAACAAATGAATGTGGAAATGAGGCACAAGTTGGCCGGCATGCTCTCCCCTGTTTATTATCAATCTGAATCCTTTGTCTAATTTTAATTTATCAGCGACTTTGTATGCACCTGCCATAAGTCTGCCGATAAGGTTGGGGTCTAATTTATCAGTATCTTCCTGCCCGGTGAAATGCATCTTGGGAATAATCAACACGTGCACCGGTGCTTGCGGATGTATGTCGTTTATTGCAATCCAATCTGAATCTTCCGATATAATATCGGCGGGCAATTCTTTATTTATTATTTTACAAAAAACATCTTCTATCAAAATATATTGGCGCTCAAGACTTAGGACTTGAGACGGTTTCTAACTGTATCTAATATTTTTTCTCTTGGAATTGTTTCTTGGACTCCAGAATCCATCTCTCGCAATATCACTGTTCCTTCTAACGCCTCTTTCTGTCCGATTATCAATGTATATTTTATTCCCAACCTATTAGCAATCCTGAGCTGTGACTTAATACTATCACGTCCAAGAGATGCCCTGGCTGATATGCCATGCTTACGCAAATCTTCAAACAACAACAATCCCTTGCGCTTTGCCATCTCTCCTAGCTGAGCAACGAAAACCTTTGGGTTAGAGTGAGGCTCTGGAACAGCAATATTATTCTTCTTCATAAAAAGAATAACTCTTTCCATGCCCATGGCCCAACCGACTGCCGGTGTTTTGGGACCACCTAACAAATTTACAAGCTTGTCGTATCTACCGCCTGAGCACAAAGCCAATTTAAATGTCTCCGCCGTTTCCCCTTCTTTATCTTCAGGCCAGATTTCAAAAACAGTTCTAGTATAATAATCCAATCCTCTAACCAATCTGGGGTCTAAAAGATAAGGAATCTTGGTTTCATCTAAAAATTCTAAGACTGATTTAAAGTGCGCTCGGCATTCTTCGTCTAGATAATCAACCATCTGCGGAACATCTTTGCCCAAATCCTTACAAATCTGCTCTTCGCAATCCAAAAGTCTTAATATATTAGTTTTCAAACGCCTTTTACATTTGTTGCAAACCTTTTTGCCACGATTGCGATAATACTCTTTGAGTGCCTTTATATATTGTGGCCTGCAGCTTGGATCACCGATTGTATTAACTTTAACGACTAAATTTTTTAAACCCAGGCTTTCCAGCAATTTGTAACTCAAAAAAATTAAAGTGGCATCGGTGGCTGCATTTTCATCACCCAAAGCCTCAGCGCCCATCTGATAAAATTGTCTGTATCTACCGGCTTGAGGATTATCATGTCTGAACATGGGTCCCATATACCAAAGCTGTACAGGATGCGGCCAAACGGACATGCCATGTTCTATATATGCGCGTACGACTCCCGCCGTGCCTTCTGGTCTTAAAGACAAGTCATCGCCGCCTTTTGTTTTAAAATTGTAAATTTCTTTTTCAACGATATCTGTTGCCTCGCCGACGGAACGAACAAAAAGACCGGTCTGTTCCACGATCGGTGTATCTATCTTATCAAAGCCGTAATCCGCCATGATGGTTGCAGTTTTTTTAAGAATAAACTGCCAATATGCCTGATCGGCCGGAAGAATATCATTCATTCCCTTAACTGATTGTACGGATGTTTTAGACATTTTTATAAAATATTATTAATAATTTGAGCCTTTAATCTCGCCTAATTTATTTAATGGCCACGCTCTAAAAAATACTCTGCCAGTAATCAGCGAGGAATTAACTGGTCCCCAACGTCTGGAATCTGAACTATGCAAACGATTGTCACCCATAACAAAATATTCGTTAGGATCAAGTTTAACTCTCATATCTCCAACCGTATGCTGTCCCTCGGATAAATATTTCTCATTCAAAACGAATCCTTCTGGTTTATCTTTGTTATGTATTATGACCTTGTCATTCTTAATCTCTACGGTTTCTCCTGGCATTCCTATAACTCTCTTTATAAAAAACTGTGTCCTATCTTCTGGATATCGAAATACTATAACCTCTCCCCTCTTCGGCTCATGCAATCTATAACTAATCTCATCTATTAATATGTAGTTACCATCTTCGAAGGTAGTTTCCATGGATGCTCCTTTAACAAAAAAGGGCTGAACCAAGAAATACCTTATGGGAACTATGATAGCCAGAGATATCAGAACAACCTTAACGGTCTCCCATATAAAAGCAAGCGCCTCTTGGCGCGGATGAGGGCCCTGATTAGTATTAGTAATCTGCTCTGGATCGGTCATCTTTCCTTATTATATCAGATAAAAAGGGTCTTCGCAATAGTAACTTAGACGTCAAATCCAAACAAAAAGGGCTTATACAGCCCTAAAACGTAAACCTGTCGCCGGTGCGAATACTTAATATAAATATAGTGCCCAGTACTCCCAGAAATAAAAATAAAATCTGGAAACCAGCCAAGAGATATATAGAACCTCCCAGAAGCACGATCTTCTCCCAAAAACCTTCAGGATGGGTAATATGCGCCACAAGAAGGGCAATCCATAAAGGACCCAGACACAAAACCCAAAGCAATAAAATTAAAATACTCTTTACAACTTTCGTAGGCATACAGTTAATCTCCCCTCTGGCTATTATCAAAAAACTTGTATAAATACTACCATATGTATCAGCGTGAGTCAATACTGGCTGTTTTTTAACTTTTGACTATAATTTACTCCATGAGGATAATTATAGGAATCGGAAACATCGGCGAAGAATATCAAGGCACCAGACACAATGTCGGCTTTGAAATTGTAGATACAATAGCAAAGCTGAGTGCCGCTGAATTCTCCTTAGATAAAAAACTAAATGGCTATTATACAAAAGCAAAGTTCAACAACAAGCCGATTATCCTCATCAAACCTGCGACATTCGTCAATAAATCTGGGGAAACAGTCAAAAAAGCAAAATTGATTTACAAAGCAAAACCCGAAGACATTATTGTGATCCAGGATGATCTAGATATTGAATTCGGTGAATTCAAATTATCTCTTGGCAAAGACTCCGGCGGACATCGCGGCATACAATCGGTAATTGATCATCTTAAAACAAACAAGTTCTGGCGATTAAGGATCGGCACAGCCAATCGCAAACTCTCGTCTGCTCGTCATGAAAAAACATTAAAAGCCAAGAAAGAATCCGTCGGCAAGTTTGTGCTTTCAAAATTTACACCAGCTGAACAGGCAGAATTTAAAAAAGTTATTAAAAAATCCCTAGAACGTCTCGAGCAAATAGTTAGATAAAAAATAAAAACCGCCCCAGATTATCGGAAAGGCGGTTTTTATTTTTTAGATTTCTTTTAGCCTGCCGCAAGCAGATTCCATATGGTCATCAGTTTTTAGGAGGGGTAAACCGATAACCCTATTTATGAAAATGGTTCTTGTGGCAGGATAAAAAAACTAAGAAGTTTCGGTATAACAAATAGCTGTAAATTTGTCAAAACTTTGTTTTTCAATTACCCTCGATAAATGTCTGATAACATAAAATACCTAAACGCAATCAACATCCTGACTAACGCCAAGTCGGGTTCGCTTAAATTAATAGATGAAAAATTCAATGGCGATTGGCAGACGGCCTGGAATGCAGACTTATCAAAATACATTCCGCGCGACAAGGATGCCGAGGGCCGTCTGGTCAAAGCGGATTACGTGCATCTTAGAAAAAATATCGACCCTGAAAAAGAATGGTCAAAAATAGTCAAAAACGGGATAGAACTTCTGACAGTTAAAAACCCGGGATATCCATCTCTGCTGTCCCACATTCCCGATCCCCCCTTCCTATTATATACACGGGGCTCAAAAGATGTGTTAAACAATCAGTGCCTTGCTGTTGTTGGTACTCGTGCCCTATCTGAATATGGCCAAAGACTTACTCCCCACATAGCCAAAGACCTGGCTTTGTCTGGTTTCACGATTGTAAGTGGGTTGGCGGCAGGAATAGATACCCTGGCACACAAAAGTGCCATTGATTTAAAAACTAAGACGATTGCTGTACTTGGCACCGGAATAGATGATCAAACAATTTTCCCTAGGCAAAGCCTTGGTCTCGCCAAAAAAATAATACAGACAGGCGGATGTATCATAAGCGAATATGCGCCCGGGACTCACGGCACAAAATTTTCCTTCCCTCAAAGAAACAGAATAATCAGCGGACTTTCAAAAGGCACGCTTGTGGTTGAAGCAGACATAAGAAGCGGTTCAATGATTA
>CAYRDM010000028.1:5018-7457 GCA_964423175.1 uncultured Candidatus Saccharibacteria bacterium
TTAGTAATCGTAGAATCACCAACAAAAGCAAAAACAATATCCAAATTCCTCGGGAATGATTATTTGATTCGCTCATCTTTCGGACATGTAAGAGATCTCCCTAAATCAAGATTAGGCGTTGATACAGAAAATGGTTTCAAACCTAAATATGTTATTCCCGCCAAGGCCAAACCAGTAATAGCTGAGCTTAAAGAAGCTGCCAAAAAATCAGATTCGGTGATACTTGCAACCGACGAAGACCGCGAAGGAGAAGCGATCGCTTGGCATCTTGCCGAAGCCCTTGGTCTTGATGCAGACAAAACAGATAGGATCGTCTTTCATGAGATAACCAAGACAGCAATCGCCCACGCCCTCAAGACCCCAAGAAAACTTGATTACAACTTAGTTGATGCTCAACAAGCTCGCAGAGTCTTAGATCGTTTGGTTGGTTATGAACTCTCCCCCTTCTTATGGAAGAAAATAAGACCGGGCCTCTCAGCAGGCAGAGTGCAAAGTGTGGCTCTAAGACTCCTGGTTGAAAGAGAACGTGAAATACAAAACTTCAAATCTGAAGAATACTGGTCAATCGAAACGGAACTAAATAAAAATGGGTCTAAAAATAATTTCCGTGCCAGACTAATCAAAATAGGAGAAAAAACTCTGGGTAAGCTTGATATTAAGAACCAAAGCGAAGCTGAGAAGATAGCTTCAGAACTTAACGGCGCACAGTACACGGTAAGCGCGATCAACAGAAAAGAAACAACTCGCAATCCTGCCCCGCCTTTCATGACATCGACTCTTCAGCAAGAAGCATCAAGAAAATTTGGCATGTCCGCCAAACAGACTATGATGATCGCACAGCAGCTATATGAAACCGGCTACATAACATATATGAGAACCGACAGCTTGAACTTGGCTGATTTCGCACTCCAGCAAGCCCAACAAGTGATAACAGAGTCCTTCGGCAAAGAATACTCACTAAGCCAGCCGCGACGTCACACAAGCAAATCGAAAGGCGCTCAAGAAGCACACGAAGCAATCAGGCCCACAGATCTAACTCAAAAACCTGAGATATTAAAAAAGATGTTAGATCCTCGCCAGTTCAAACTTTACGATCTAATTTGGAAAAGAACGATTGCCAGCCAAATGCAGCCGGCGCTTTTGGACCAAACGGCTGTAGATATTATTGCAAAAGACAATTATCTTTTCCGTGCCAACGGCCAGATAATAAAATTTGATGGCTTCATCCGCGCATACACCGAAAGCAAGGACGACAAAGAAGAAGATGATCTGTCCTCAGACAAAGAAGGAAGACTGCCGGAACTTAACGAAAAAGAACAGCTCAGTTTTGTTGAACTTTTCAAACTCCAGCACTTCACAGAGCCGCCACCAAGATACAGTGATGCGACTCTAATTAAGATGCTCGAGGCTCATGGAGTGGGCAGACCCTCAACCTATGCGCCGACGCTTGCGACAATTGAAGCCAGAGATTATGTTGAGAAAATTGACCGCAGATATTTTAAACCAACTGAAATAGGTTTTTTGGTTAACGATATGCTCGTCGAAAACTTCCCAGAGGTAATAGACATTGATTTTACATCTCACATAGAAGAAGAATTCGATGACATAGCCGAAGGTAAAATAAAATGGGTTCCAGTTATCGAAGAATTCTATACTCCATTTAAAAAACATCTTGAAGAAAAAATCAAAAGCGTTGAGAAGTTAATTGAAACATCAGACACACCATGCCCACATTGCGGCAAAATGATGATTATAAAATTCGGTAGAGCCGGTAAATTTTTAGCTTGTCCTGAACCAGGAAGCAAGATAACCCTTCCCCTACCGGAAGAGGCCGCCAAGATAAAAGAACTCCAAGAAAAAACACAAGGTGAAAAATGCCCAATCTGCGGCAAAGATATGGAAGTAAAGCGCGGACGGTTTGGATATTTCTTGGGCTGTGTCGATTATCCGAAATGCAAAGGAATAAAAAAAATACTAACAAAGACAGGATTCAAATGCCCCAATTGCCAAATCGGTGACCTTGTTGAACGCAAATCCAGAGGACGCGGTAAATTGTTTTACGCTTGCAGTCGTTTCCCAGACTGTAATTTTCTGACCAACAAAAAACCAGAAAGCGAGGAAGAACTGAAATTAGCTTTTGAAGAATGGAAGAAAAACCCTCCCAAAGTTAAAGTTAAGAAAAAAACAACCATGGAAACAACTAATGCCGAGCTAGACAAAGCCTTGAAAAACAACCCCAAACCGGATAAAATAGGTTGATTTGGAAGGGTATGCAAATGGTCAAGCGAGCGGTTTGCTAAACCGTGACGGTCTAAAAAGCCGTTTGTGGGTTCGAATCCCACCCCTTCCGCCAAAATTCGGAGTTCAACACCAAGAATAGGGTTTTTAAAAATTTAGCGAAGCTAAATTAGCTGGTGAGGTGGCCGAGTGGTTTAAGGC
>CAYRDM010000029.1:0-7352 GCA_964423175.1 uncultured Candidatus Saccharibacteria bacterium
TTTAATTTTCGGCGGTTATTATTCTGTTTTCAGGAATATAAATGTTCCCGCCGGGACGGTGAATTTTAAAGGTGTTCCTTTGCGTTCTTCTGCAGATAGATTTTTTATCGGTTTGAGTTTTCCATTTGGACGATAGTGCTGATTGATAACGCTACTTTGTGGCGTTTTATTTTGCTATAATTAGATAAATGTCTAAGATTCTAAAATTTCCAGAAGGTTTTTTGTGGGGATCAGCAACAGCAAGCTATCAGGTTGAAGGCGGAATAACAAACAATGACTGGGCTGAGGCTGGAAGGTCTGGCAGGGTTCCCGAGGCTGGAATGGCCTGTGATCAGTTCAATCTATATGATGGCGACTTCGCTATCGCTAAAGGGTTAGGACAAAATGCCCATCGATTTTCTATAGAGTGGGCGAGAATAGAACCAGAGGAGGGGGTATTTGATCTGGACGCTATAGAGCATTATAGGAGGGTCATAACATCTCTTAAAGAAAAGGGTATGGAGCCTTTTGTTACTATTTATCATTGGACACTGCCAACTTGGTTTGCAAAAAGAGGGGGATGGTTAGCCAAAGACAGTCCTAAAATATTTGCGAGATATGCCAAAAAAGTAGCGGAGGAGTATAAGGATATCGTTAATTTTTGGATTACGATCAATGAGCCTATGGTATATGCGGGGGGCGCATTTCTTAAGGGCAAATGGCCACCATTTAACAAAAATATTTTTAAGTTTTTAAAGGTGAGTAAGAGATTGGCCATGTCGCACAATATGGCCTATAAAGAAATTAAATTAATAAATAATTCTTTTAAAATTGGGGTAGCAAAGAATCAAATTCATTTTGAACATAGTTGGGATCCTTTTACTTTCATTTTGAGCAAGTTTTTGATTTCGTTTTGGAATCAAAGTTTTTTGTTGAAGATAAAAAATAGCCAAGATTTTATAGGTCTCAACTATTATTTTCATAAGAAATTAGGAATAGAATCTAAACACGAAAAGTCAGATCTCGGTTGGGATATTTATCCGAGAGGAATATACTATGTTTTAATGGAATTAAAGAAATACAATAAGCCTGTATATATAACCGAGAACGGTGTTGCAGACGCAAAAGATTTAAAAAGAACCAAATTTATAAAGGAACATTTGAGATGGGTTTACAAAGCCATACAAGATAAAACCGATGTCAGAGGTTATTTCCACTGGTCTTTGTTGGATAATTTTGAGTGGGCATATGGTTTTGAACCTAGATTTGGTTTAATTGAAATGGATTATAATACAATGGAGCGCAAGATAAGACCTTCAGCTTACGAGTATAAAAAGATTTCCGAGAATAACTACTTAGAATTAAATTAGATAAATATGCTTTGGATATACTTGGCAATTTTGGCCTATTTACTCAATTCTTTTGTTTTTATAATTGATAAAAATTTGTTATTGCGAAATGTTTCGAGTCCTTTGTCTTATGCTTTTTACGTTTCCATACTTTCTTCATTTGTTGTTCTTCTCTTGCCTTTCGGAGTCCACCTGTTACCTATCCCGTTTCTTGTTGTTGGTCTAGCATCGGGACTGTCATTTTTTATAGCACTTTTTTTCTTATACGGAGCGATTAAGAATATAGATGTTCTGGAAGCGACATCTTCTGTTGGCGCAATAACAGCATTGGCGACATTTGTTTTTAACTTTTTGTTTCTGCACGAAAAGATAGCAGGAAAAGATTTTATGGCTTTTGCGCTCTTGGTCGCAGGAGCATTAATTCTGGCGTATTTCCACCTAACAAGTCGCTCAGTGGTTCATATAATATCTTCTGGGGTTTTGTTTGGTTTTTCTTACACAACTTTAAAATATTTTTTTAACTCAACCGATTTTATAAATGGTCTTTTTTGGTCTAGGATGGGTTTAGTTGGCGGAGCACTGTTTTTATTGTTGATTCCCCCTGCCAGAAATAAAATCATTAACTCCTTTGGTTCTTCTGCCCCCAGGTCCAAAACTTTGTTTTTGTTTAATAAGGCTCTGGCCGCTGGCGCCTTTGTTATCCTTTATTATTCAATAAAAATTGGCAATGTGGTCTTTGTTAATGCCTTACAGGGCCTACAATATGTTGCCGTACTATTGTTCAGCTTCTTGTTAGGAGATAGGTTTTCAAAACTTTTTGAAAAGCATGCTAGAGAACATTATTGGCGCACTATTCTAGGGGTTATATTTATAAGCGCAGGGCTTTTCGTCATTTTTATATGAAGATGAAATATAAAATCTTACTGGGTATTTGTATTATACTGGCCTTAGTTTACGGCCTGAGTTTTAGAAAGATACCCCAAAAGATAACGTACGGAGCTTCTTTTAGTAAATTTCATTCAGATGAACTTGGCTTAGATTGGAGAAAGGTTTTGATCAGTTTATTGGATGATCTTGAGATAAAGAATTTCAGGCTTGTAGCTCATTGGCCAATGATAGAACCCAGCGAAAATCACTTTAATTTCTCAGAAATGGATTTTCAAATGGAACAAACCCTGGCGCATAATGCATCTGTTATTTTGGCGGTAGGGAGACGTTTGCCAGAATGGCCTGAATGCCATGAACCTGACTGGGCCAAAAATAAAAGCCAAGAGGAAAAAGATCAGAAAATTTTGGAGTATATTAGCGCGGTCGTAAACCGATACAAGAATTACAAAAACATTAAGTACTGGCAGGTTGAGAATGAACCCTATTTGGCTTTCTTTAGTAAGCCAGCATGCGGCCAGCTTGATGAGGGGTTTTTACAGAAAGAAATAGATTTAGTTCACAAGCTTGATCCCAAGCACCCGGTGCTCATTACTGCCAGTGGAGAATTTGACCCCTGGCTCAGTGCATATAAGAAATCAGATGTTTTCGGTTCTAGTATGTATCTTTATGTCTGGTGGAAAATCGGTCCGGTGCGCTACCCTATCTTGCCCGGGTTTTTTAGCCTGAAACAAAATTTAGTAGAGTGGATTTACGGTAAAAAGCCGAAGATTCTTATTGAACTTTCAACTGAGCCCTGGTTGAGAGTGCCCATAACGAGCACCTCAACTGATATATTATTAACACGCATGGGTTTGGATAAGGTGGATGAGGTTTTAAGTTTTGCTTCAAAAACTGGTTTTGATACTCAATATCTTTGGGGCGCAGAGTGGTGGTATTGGATGAAAGAAAAAAGAAATCATCCGGAATTTTGGCTTAAAGCCAAAGGGATATTCAGTAAGCAGTAATATTAAATCAAGATGAGATTTTAAAAGCGGCACGTAAAATGCCGCTTTTAATTTTGTTAATTTGGGAATGATGATTTGACTCTAAGAGATAAAAAGTAGTAATAATTAATGAGTGAATATAGACAGAAACCTCATAAAAAATTTTGGCAAGACTTTTAGATTGCTTACTAAACTAGAGATTAATACAAAAGATGTTTTCTTCGCAGGCATGATTGCTAAAGAAAATGAACGCTTTTTGTCAGAATATTTCGGTTTCTTAAAAGCAGAGAATAGGGCTGTGACTATTTGCGGACACCTTATATTAAAAATTAAAAATTTTAATAAGCTAGGGGAGATATTAAGACATCTCGAACTGATAGAAACAATTGAATATTTTAATCTAAAAAAAGAACTTCTATCTTTGGAATTGGGTCTCGTCAATTTTATGATAGCAAACAGAAAGGAGCAGAAAACATCAAAAGAGAAGAACGCCGTTACCATAAAAGAGGTATCTTCAGAAAAAATAAACAATTTGATCGGGGATACACATAAAGAAATTATTGATTTTATAAACGGTAAAGAAAAGGTTCAGAACTTAGAGATATTTGATAAATTTAGTTTTGTTACCAGGAGGACGCTTAAAAGGAAACTAAGCGAATTAGTTTCATCACGGATTCTAAATAGAATACCTTTGGGCAAAAAAGTTTTCTATTCTAAAAATTGACCCGTAATCTTGGCAGGGTATAATTAGTTTGATGGCTAATCAGGAAAAAGTTAGAGTTTGGTGGCAGCATTGGAGTGCTGTTTTAATTTTGATTTTAATTGCCTCATTGGTAATTTGGGCCATGCTTAACCTAGGCCCTATATTAAAATTTTGGGAAGATCAAAGAGCCGCTTCTCTGGCTAACAAGAGGCTAGAGGAGGTTTATAAATCGGATATATATGGTGGCAAAACTCCAGATGAGACCGTTGATCTTTTTATAAAATCTTTAGAACAAGGCGATATGGTATTGGCAAGTAAGTATTTTATTTTTGACAAACAACAAGAATGGAAGATGATCCTGGATCAATATCAGAAACAGGGTTTGATTGCCAATTTTTCTCTAGAGGTTAAAAATTTAAGAAATGTTTGGAAGAAAGTCCAAACATCGGATTCAGAAACTGCAGAATTTGATTACACTCTTAATGATAAACAAATCAGCAAGGCGGTATTTGTTAGATACCCAAGTAAAAAGTGGAAAATAAAGGAACTATGATAAAAAGTATGATGACAATGATGTTTTCATGATGATTCTACATTTGTCATCATTGTCATCCTACTATCATTATCGACACCATCGGTTTATTTAAAAATTTATTATAAGGTTAATGTGGTTTTTGTTTATTTTTATTGATTGCTGTCTAGTTCATGTTTCCCACAGATTCGGTTGTCATTTCTAGAAATTGATAAAATATATTTAAATATAAAAAAATAATTAATAAATTTGATTTAGGGCATTTGAAGAGACGGTTTTATCGGTTTTTATAAAATTGTCTTTGTTTTATCCACAGACAGTCCCTTGTGAGTATTTTTAAAGGAACTATAATAGATTTAAGAGTTGTTGAATTATCAACATTTTCTTATTGATTTTATAAACAGTTTTTAGTAAAATTATATAAGTAAAATAAGGTTTTTTAGCAATATTATTGATTATTGACTTTAAAAGTCTCAGGTGCTAAGATTAATATGCAACCCTATTAAAAGCACTGGTAATCAACTTAAATATTAAGTAAATAAAGGGTAAAAAGATGATAAATAAGATTAAACAATGCAACCTTTTGGAATAGCCATTTTGGTTGCTTTGTTGTTTTTACGGTTCAATGTCATAAATCTGAGTTTATAAGATTTCTGACATTGGTTCGTAAATTGGTAGGAACATTGAAAAAAGAATAATAAGGTTGCTAGTGATTGTAAGAATTTCGTTTTGAGTATTAAGCATGAAAAGTTAAAATGCCGAGTCTTAAAAACGGTCGAAGTTCGTATTTGTTTTACAGGTACGATAAATCAAATAAGACTCATTCGTGTAAGTAATAATTTTCTCTGCATAGTCCGGTCTTTAGACAGGATTTTGTGTGGGGAGCAAAAAATAAAAAATGACTAAATCTATGACATATGGCGGCGGCGAGTTACAAAAGACTCAAGTCGTCATTGCAATAGCAACAGCAATGTTGCTAGTCGTGGGGTTGGTTTACTTCTTGGGTGTTCGTAACACCTTCGCAGTTGCCCCTTCCGACTATGGATTAAAAGAAGGTAACACTATCAGTGCTGCCGGTTCTGATGATCCAGATATATATATCGTTAATGACTGGGGTTATAAGAGATTATTCTTGAACCCTGCGATCTTCGGATTCTATGGACACCTTGGTGGCTTCGCAGCCGTTAAGAATGTCTCTCCTTCAACCAGAGATGCTTTCGGAACTTCTGGCTTGTTCAGAAATTGTGAAACCAACGACCAAAAAGTTTATGGTGTTGAATCAACTGGTGAAGACACTGGTATGCTCCACTGGGTTAATACCACTGGTGCACAAGCAGTTGCCGATGATCCAAATTTCTTTAAGAAAGTTTTCTGTATTAACAGCAATGAGTTTAATTGGTACTCAAAAGGTTCCAACTACACATCTGTTAATCAAGTTCCAAATTACAGCAGAACACCAGGTGTAACACCTCCTCCAGGAGGCCCGTTGTCAGTTGGTTTAGCTGCTGATAACCCATCAGCAAGAACAATCACTAAGAATGCTGTCGGTGTTACATTCTTGAATGTTTGGTTCTCAGGTTCTGGTACAGTCAATTCAGTGACTGTTAAGAGATTAGGTCCTGGTGAAACAAATGATTTCAGCAACGTATACATCTATGATGGCGCCAAGAGGTTAACCTCTGGTAAGACATTTTCTTCTTCAACCGGTGAAGTTACATTTATTAACTTGAATGTATCTGTAAACGGTAGCAAAGAATTGTCCGTTGTTGCTGACATGGATGCAACTAACAACACAGCAGGAAACGTTAACTCTGTTTCTTTGACTGCTGTTGGTGCTAACGGAAATGTTTCCGGCTTGCCTTTGACAGGTAATAATGTAACTACATCTGGTACAACAGGTGGAAGCTATGATGTTGCCAAACAAGGTTCAATCGGAGATCCAAACGTTGGACAGAAACATGCTCAATTAACTGAATTCAAAGTCACTGCAAATACAGAAACAGCAAGCATAAAGAGGATGACTCTTTTGCAAGGTGGATCTGTTAAACCACAAGACATCGCAAATGTCACTTTGGTTAGCGGTAGTCAAACTTGGAACGGGACAGTTACCAGCGATGGTTACTTTGTATTCGATCTAGGTGCTGGTCTATCAATTCCAAAAGGTGGAAACGCAGTATTCGATGTTTACGGTGATTTGAACGGTAAGAAATCAGAAACAGTTATTCTTTACTTTGAGAATGACTCTGATTTGTTAGCTGTTGGAGACCAATACGGTCAGGGTATGGCAGAAAACAGCAATACTCTTGATACATCTGCAGAAGGATTTACTTTGACCTTGCAAGGTGGTGTATTGACGATCACTTACAGCGGTCCAAATGCTGCTAACATTGGAACAGACACATCCGATACGACATTCTTGAAATACACAATGCTTGCCGCTACGAACATTGAAGTTCGTAAGACCAGATTCACATGGTGCTGGGATTCAGCTGGAAACGGAACATATGATGCTGCCGCTGACACCACAAATGGTTTCAACGACGTCCTCGATGTCAAAGTTTCAGATGATGTCACTCATCAGGTTGTGATGGGTCCTGTAGATGGAAGCTCATTCAAGACATCTCAATCAGGAACATGCCCAAGTTCAGTCACTGGTGCTGGTTATCAGTACACAGATGCATTTGATTTGTCAGCTGGTGTTGCAAGAAGCTTTACTGCAACAGCTGATGTCAAACTTAGCAACGGAACTGGTGCAGTTGCCAACTTATCTTCAGGGGACAAAATTAAATTGGTTCTAGAAGATTATTCAGCTGATACACCTGACGTAGCTGTTATGAAGTACTCAGGTACGAATACAGCTGTTGCCGATGCTGATATAGTTCCAAATGCCGATATTGCAGGAAGTGAAATGACAATTA
>CAYRDM010000030.1:0-7010 GCA_964423175.1 uncultured Candidatus Saccharibacteria bacterium
GGAGCTTTCTATTGAGAAGCCTGTCAGGGAAAATGGTTTTTGGTGGTTGAGTATTTCTTATAATTCTAGACAGGTTGTTGTTCAATGGCATTCTGCGCATGGCTTTGGTATGTCGGATGTTACGGCAACTGATGATTCTGCGGGCTATGGTGAAGGTCCAGATCAGGTTTGTGACAATTTGGGCAGTACTTACATAAAGATTATCGAATTATTGCAGGCGGCTTAATGATATGCCGCTTTTGTTTTGGTTGACTTATTAGTGAACAATGTTAGAATCAGCCGCATGCACTTGTTCCTTAAAAAGGAGAAAGAATGAGGAGACCTTATATTGGTGTTAACGGTTTCATGAATATGGCAGATGTTTTAACTGCACTCAACAGTTTACCGGAAAATGGTTATCGATCATTGATGGTTGGTGTTTTGGCAAGCAGCAAAACATTGAACGGTCACACGAACAGTTTGCCAAATCGTTTTCCGGATGTAAGGAATATTCACAAAATTTTTGTTCGAGACCCAAGAGCTTTAAATCTCATCCACTATGCGACTGATAATGAGGGATATCTGGCTGCAGAGTTAGTTCAGATGTCAGAGTATGGGGGCTTGAATATGAATGGTTTCCAGCTCAATATTACTTGGCCGTCACAATACTCTATTCTCAGATTGCATGAAACATGTGGGAAGAAATTTATTGTACTTCAAATTGGCAGAAGGGCATTTGAGATGATGGATAACTCCCCGGAGCTCATAGCAGACAACGTGGCCGATTATGGCGATTCAATTGATCATGTGCTTTTGGATTTAAGCGGTGGGCATGGGAAACCCCTTGATGCTCTCCAGCTCAGATCGTATTTAGATGCAATAAAATCAAGAGTTCCGAGAATAGGTTTGGGAGTGGCCGGTGGATTAAGTCCCAACACTTTGGAGCTGATTCAGCCACTTGTTGAAGATTTTCGGGATCTTAGTATCGATGCCGAGGGAAGATTAAGAACTCCCGAAGATCATCTTGATCTTGCAGTTGCCGGAGATTATATAAAAAAAGCATATCAAATATTCGGGAGGCGATAATGAATCACGGCGTAGTCGCTGCTCTTTTTATAGCACCTAACGAAGGTGAACCCATGAAGGGTGTTTATTCTGTTAATGCCATAGAACAAAAAGGCCTTGAAGGTGATAGATATGCAGGTGATAAGGGTGTTTGGTCAAAGTCGCGTCGTAAAGTTATCCGACATGTAACCTTGATTGAACTGGAGGCAATAGGGGATTCCTTGAGAAAATCCGGAGTCGTTTTCATGGCTCCTCTTACTCGTAGGAATATTGTTGTATGGAATTTTCCTTTGAATGGTTTAATCGGCAGAGAGTTTAAGGTTGGCCAAGTTAGAATGCGTGGTATTGAGCTTTGTGAACCTTGTAACCGGCCATCGATTCTTAGTGGTATTCCCGGTTTTGAAACGTTGTTTTCTGGACGCGGGGGGTTAAGAGCTGAAGTTTTAAATTCTGAACGAATCAGAGTCGGGGATCATATTAGATTGGCCTAGTTTTATTAAGTGCGTTTATGCGCACTTTTTTGTTGGATATTTTTTAAATCTGTTTGCGGAGTTTGAGTAGTTGCTCACGCAACTGTAGTGCGTGTTCAAATTTGAGCTCTTTGACTGCACGTTCCATCTCTTTTTGTAAGCGGTTTATTTTTTCATTAGGAGTTAGATTTTCAATTTCTTTTTCTTTATCACTTAGATCGTAGCTATACCACTTACTTATTTTTGATTTTTTGGACGAAGGCAAATGCGAACGCTTGATTTCTTTTATGATTGTTTCCGGCGTAATGCCATGTTTTATGTTGTACTGTTCTTGTATCTTGCGCCTGCGTTCAGTTTCACTGATTGCATTTTTCATAGATCTAGTTAATTTGTCAGCATACATAACGACATGACCGTGGAGATGTCTTGCGGCACGCCCCATTGTTTGTATCAATGTTGTGGCATTTCTTAAAAATCCTTCTTTGTCAGCATCTAGGATCGCAATTAAAGATACTTCAGGTAAATCCAAACCCTCTCTTAATAGATTAACACCGACGAGTACATCATAATTGCCTAATCGGAGGTCGTGGATTATCTCTAATCTTTGGAGAGTTTTAATTTCAGAATGAATGTAATTTACTTTTATACCGTTGTCTGCCAAATGCTCCGAAAGATCTTCGGCCATTCTTTTGGTTAATGTTGTGACCAGTATTCTTTGTTTCTTGGCTATTCTTTTTTTTATTTCTCCAAGAAGATGGTCGATTTGTCCTTCAGTTGGTTTAATCTCAATTGTCGGATCGAGCAATCCAGTTGGTCTAACAAGCTGTTCAGCGATACCTTCCTTGCCTGATTTTTTAACTTCGTACTCTTTCGGTGTTGCTGACATATACACCACCTGATTTACTATTTTCTTAAATTCATCAAATCTAAGAGGCCTATTATCTAGGGCTGAGGGTAAGCGGAAGCCATACTCAACGAGAGTTCCTTTGCGGGAGGAATCGCCGCTATGCATTCCATTTAGCTGGGGAATAGTAAGGTGAGACTCATCAATGATTGTTAGGAAATCCTTTTTAGTTCTAAAGAAATCAATTAACGTGAATGGTGGTTCACCACTTTTTCGAAAATCAAGATGTCTGGAATAGTTTTCTATACCATGGCAATAGCCGGTTTGCTTAATCATTTGCATGTCGTATTCGGTCCTATCTTTTAGCCTCGCAGCTTCAAAATGTAATCCGTTTTTTTCTAATTTCTTAACATGCTGTTGAAGTTCAGCTTTTATATTTTCAATTGCTATATCCACCTTAGAATCATCAGCGATCCAATATTTGGCAGGAAATATTGTGGCCTCGACAACTTTTTCATAATGAGGATCCCTATAAATTAAAGAATCTAGGTCAACTCCTTCTGTGATGGATATTTTTTCTATTTTATTTCCTTTTATTTTTACTTTTATGATGTTCTCTCCGGTTGCTGAAACTATTTCTATTTCATCAGTTGATTTACGAAATGACCCACGCTTAAGTTCTATATCCTGGGCGTATTGAAGTTTTATTAAGTAATCGACAAGATTGCGCGGGTTGATTTTTTGACCTTCAAAAATTTGCAGAGAAAGCTTTTTGTAATCTTCAGGAGAACCTAAATTATAAATACAAGAAACCGATGCGATTATTATCACATCGTCTCTTGTTAACACTGCCTGTGTTGCCGCATGTCTTAGACGGTCTATTTCTTCATTGATTCGGGAATCCTTCTCTATATATGTATCCGTATGCGGAATATATGCTTCCGGCTGATAGTAGTCGTAATAGCTTACAAAATAATGCACGGAGTTTTGAGGGAAAAATTCTTTGAATTCCTGATAGAGTTGAGCGGCCAAGGTTTTGTTGTGAGAAATTATAAGAGTTGGTTTTTTGGTATTGGTGATGACATTGGCCATGGTAAAAGTTTTACCGCTGCCCGTAACACCGACGAGGGTTTGGTGTTTTAATCCTTTCTTTAAACCAGCTGAAAGTTTCTCAATTGCTTGAGGCTGATCGCCAGTAGGTTTGAATTTTGAGCTTAATTTAAACATCGTTTGATAAAAAGATACTGCTGGATTATGATTAAACCATGATTGGATACATTTCCGGCATTGTACAAGCTATTTCTGGCAAATACGTCATTATTGATGTAAATGGTGTTGGCTATCGCGTCACTATGCCGGAAAAGAGTATGAAAAGTATAGCAAAAATTGGCGAGGAAGTCAAGGTCTTTACACACTACCAAACCAATACTAGAGACGGTTCAGTCGAGCTTTATGGGTTTGGAACTCCGGAGGAATTAAATTTCTTCGAGTTGCTTACTTCGGTGTCCGGAGTTGGTCCAAAATCAGCCCAAGCGATACTGGCCTCTTCTGATTTGCAGACTCTTCAGATAGGAATAATTCGTGGCGATGGAGATTATTTGAGAAAAATTTCTGGCATAGGCGAAAAAACCGCCCATCGCTTGGTCCTTGAACTTAAGAATAAAATATTAACAGCAGACCTTGGCGTAATGGTTGGTTCAGACGCCAGCAGTGATTCCGATGCAATAGATGCTTTGGTCACGCTGGGTTATTCTCAGTTTCAGGCAAGGGATGCGCTTAAAAGCGTAGGCAAGAATTTTAAAACTTCGGAGGACAAGATTAAAGAAGCGCTGAGATTGTTGGGTAGCAAAAAATAAAACCCTGACGGAACGGCACATTTTGGGTATGCTTCGTCGGCCCAGCCGCCGACTACGCTATTTCGTTTCACAAATTCAATTTTTGATGGCAAATATTATATCAAAAATTGACCATGCAATTTGTTCGTCGGAATACCCAAAATGTGCCGTTCTGTCCTGGTCGGGGTTTTTTTAAAAAACAAAAAGCCCCGCTCAGATGACGGGGCCAAGATATAGACATATAACTTTCTTTGCGTGGGGACGGGACTATCGGGATGTGGCGGCATTTTTGCGGCGGTGTTCTTTAGCGAAAACTACGGTCAGAGTTATTGCCGCAGCTGTAAAGATTAGCCAGCCTAGAGTTAGTTGTTCGTTCCAAGAAAATAAATATTCATGGCCATTGGGATGGCGATGCCAGTGATTCATAGGAAACAGAATGACTGAAGGAGCAACATCTATGGCATAAGCCAGCGATTGTGCCGCAACTGCCAAAGCCAGTGCGGTTAGGCCTAAATATATTCCGAAAGAAATCTTTTTGATAAGGTTCATGGCCGACCTCCTGTGTATATTGTAACATAAATATCTATGCAAAGTCAAGATTTCTTACAATCAAAAGATTGGGTGGATTTTCAGAGATCCCTTGGGCGGGAGGTTTTGGAATACAATCAGGACGGAATATTGGCCAAGGTCATTAAACACTCTCTACCATTCGGTAAGAGTTATTTTTATATTCCACGCGGGCCTAATATTGATTTTAACCAAATGCAGGGCGGGTTTAAAAATCCAGTAAATAATTTTACAAGGTGGTTGGTTAATGAAGCAAAAAAACACAAGTCAATTTTCATAAAGGCAGAGCCTGGTCTAGATAATGTTGCCCAATCTTTGGTTGAGGCAAAATTTAGAAAATCAAAAAGAGAAATACAACCTAGCAAGACGGTCATTCTGGACATAGCAGATGAAGAGTTGGAGATAATGGGAAGAATGCACCATAAGACCAGATATAATATCGGAGTTGCTGAAAAACATGAGATTGTAGTAAGGGAAAGTGATGATTTAGATTCTTTTTGGAAACTTCTTAAAAAGACCACAGCAAGAGATAATTTCTCTTCTCACCAGAAAGAGTATTATAGAAAATTATTAGAACTTAAGGGGGATCTGCGGGTTGATTTGTTTTTGGCTTTTAAAAACAATAAACCGATCGCCGGAGCACTTGTGGGCATATTCGATAATACCGGATTTTATCTTCATGGCGCTTCTGACTATGAGCATCGTTCAATGATGGCACCATATCTTTTGCATTGGCGTATAATTCAAGATTTAAAAAAGAAGGGGATAGGTCATTATGATTTCTGGGGGATTGATGCCAATAAGTGGCCGGGGGTTACTAGGTTCAAATTGGGTTGGGGAGGTAAGACCGTAGAATATCCCGGTTCTTTTGATCTAGCTGTTTCTAAATTTTGGTCGTTGGTTTATAAAATTTTCAGGAAATTTAAATAAAACTTAAAGATGTTTCAAGAAAACAAAATCTTAAACAAAATTTTAGATATCGGACGAGCCTTGATACCAAAGAAGGTTTTTAGTTCTGCTCAACCAATTTATCACTGGTGTCTTTCGATGTTGGGTGGAATCATCTATGGTTTTCCATCAAAGAGCATGAAGGTCATTGCTGTCACTGGAACAAAAGGTAAATCAACTAGTGTTTTTATGATTTCCAAAGTCCTAGAGGATCAGGGGCTAACTGTGGCCGCAATAGGTTCTTTGGGATTTAAGATTAAAAATAAAACGTGGCCCAATAATTTAAAAATGACCTTACCTGGCAGATTGAAGTTGCAGAAATTTTTGTATCAAGCGAAAAAGGCCGGGGTTGGATATGTTGTTTTGGAGGCAACGTCAGAAGGTATAGAACAAAATAGGCTTGCCGGTGTTTATATTGATTGCGCTGTTTTTACCAACTTACATAGGGAACATTTAGAGAGTCACGGATCTTTTGAGAAATATATGGCTGCGAAGCAGAAACTTTTTTTGAGAACTCCCAAGGCCCATGTCATTAATATGGACGATCCATACTTTGAGAAGTTCGCTAATTTTCCGGCAAAAAACAAAATTACCTTTGGCCGTAAATGGGGAGTTGTTTCGCTAATGCGTTCGCCAATTTCTGATTTGAATTTACAGCTTGTTGGCTATTTTAATGTTTATAATGCCTTGGCAGCCATTTCTGTTGCCAGCGTTTACGGTCTTGATTTGGCTAAGGCAGTAGACTCCTTAAATAAAATTATCTCTATTCCAGGGAGAATGGAGATAATAGAATCTAAAAAGGGATTCAGAGTTGTGGTTGACTATGCTCACACTCCAGACTCTTTGGAGGCGGTTTACAGTACCTTAAAACCTTTTGCCAGGAAATTGATATGCGTTTTGGGTGCTGCGGGCGGTGGCCGTGACAAATGGAAAAGACCGGAGTTTGGAAGAATCGCCCAGAAGTATAGTGACGAATTGATTTTAACTGACGAGGATCCATATGATGAAAACCCGCAAGAAATAGTCAGTCAAATAATTTCTGGTTTTTCCTCAAAGGATTTTAAATTCAATACGATAATGGATAGGCGAGAGGCCATTAAATTTGCCTTGACATTAGCTCAGGAAAATGATATCGTCGTTATTACAGGTAAAGGATCGGAAATCTCCATGGCAGTAGCTGGAGGTAAGAAGATCCCATGGTCTGATAAGGCCATAGTTGAAGAACTTTTAAAATAGGGAGGACTTATATGCCTTTTTCTTTTATCTTGTCGCCAAACATATCAACAATCTGCTTCTCTATTG
>CAYRDM010000031.1:0-6742 GCA_964423175.1 uncultured Candidatus Saccharibacteria bacterium
AGAAGCAGAGACTCAAGATGAAATAGGTGTTGCGACTGGTCTTGCCTGGACTCCCGTTGGCGGCGAGGTTTTGTCTATTGAGGCCTCGAAGATGCCAGGCCGTGGCAAACTTTTGCTTACGGGTCATCTTGGAGAAGTGATGAGAGAGTCTGTTCATGCCGCGCTGAGTTATGCGAGATCAAAAGCGGCTAAACTTGGTATAAAAAACGATTTTTATAAAGAAGATGTTCATGTGCATGTGCCTTCTGGCGCTATTCCCAAAGATGGGCCCTCCGCTGGTGCCGCCATGGCGACAGTTTTGATTTCTTTGTTTACTCAAAAGCCAGTTCGTAAAGATGTCGGTATGACGGGGGAGATAACACTCAGAGGCAAGATTTTGGAAATTGGCGGTGTTAAAGAAAAAGTTCTGGCAGCTCACAGGGCAGGCCTTAAGGTAATTATTCTTCCGGAAGCAAATAAAAAAGATGTTCAAGAAGATATACCGCCAGAAATTCGCAGAGATCTTAAATTTAACTTTGTTAAAAATATAGACGAGGTCCTCAAAATTGCGCTCAAGTCTTAAGAACTATTTCATTGACAGAATAATGGTTTTGTTATATAAATATATAAACCAACTTCGGATCTTTTAAAAATAGGAGTTTTTGTGAAAGAGGCATTTAAGAAAAACTTCCTGGATTTTTACAGTTTTTTTATTAGTTTAATTTGCCTTGCAAATTTAGTTTTGGCTGCGGGAGCCGGTTTCAACGTTGTTAGAGTGATGATATTTCTGGGAATTAAAAATGTTTTTTTGTTCAGTTTGTTGTTTTTCGGGCTGCTGTTCATACTGGGTTTTATCGAATTTTTTGCTCACTTTGATTGGTCTTCAGAGGGCTGGTGGGCAAATGTATTAGTAGGGTTTAAGAATTTACTCTGGCTGTGTTTTTCGACGCTTTTATTTCTGGGAGTAGAAAATAGTAAATTTTCTAGAGAATCAAAGGACGCATTGTTTTATCTTGCAGTCTGGTTGGTTTTTTCTAATTTGCCGTTCTTCGTTATTCACTGTGCTCTATGTTCATCTGCTGTGAGATCTAGGTTTCGTTTTTTAATTAAAATTATCTCATACCAACAGGCGAAAGAGGCCGAGACAGTTATTCAGGGTTAACCCGGTTTTATTTTTTTTTGATTACTAACTGTTACTATTGTGTTGATTTTCCTTATTGTTTAAAATTAAGCATATGATTACAAATACAGATTTACTTATTCGTTTGTTACTTGCCAGCGGTCTGGGAGGAGTTATCGGTTTAGAAAGAGAGAGATCTCACAAAGTGGCAGGTTTGAGAACTCACACGCTTGTGGCACTAGGTTCCGCATTGCTCGCTATTATCTCTATTTATCTTTTTGAGAAATTTCCTTCGGTAAATGGCGTGACCGGCTTCGACTATCACCTCATAGCGAACATAATAGTCGGTATTGGTTTTATTGGCGGGGGAGCAATTATCAGAGATGGTTCGAGAGTCGTTGGAACTACAACCGCAGCTTCTTTGTGGCTTGTAGCCGCGATTGGCATCGCTTCTGGAGTCGGATTTATTTATGGAGCTTTAATATCTGCGGCGGTGGCATATGTTGTTTTGACTCTTTTGTGGCAAGTGGAGAAGAGTTTTATTAGAAAAGTTCCATATAACCATCTTGATGAAAAAGAGCACGAACACGAATCTTAAAATATTTGTGAGTATTTAAAGCGCCATGTCTAAAAGAAAATTTTGGTATGCGGTAGCTACCTTGGTCGGCTCTACAATAGGAGTCGGTATATACGGGATACCGTTTGCTTTCCAAAAAGCTGGCCTCGGAGTCGGTTTTTTGTTTTTAGTTTGTTTGGTGGCACTCGTTTTATTGAGCAATCTTTTGTACGGGGAGTTGATACTAAGAACCCATGAAAGACACCAGCTCATTGGTTATACAAACAAATATTTGGGCAAATTTGCCGGCAAACTCAATCTTCTAACTTTTATGTTAGGTGCTTTCGGCGCTTTGATAGGCATATTGGTTGTTATCGGAAACTTTTTGGTTGGTCTAACATCTCCGGTTTTTGGCTTGTCTCCGGTTGTATACAGTACTTTGTTTTTAATTTTTGCCGGATTTTTTATATTTCGTGGCAGAAGAAGTATTTCTCGTTTTGATCTTGGGGCAATGCTTGTTGCAATTATAACCGTTTTGTTAATAGTTTTTTTGGGCGTGAGACATATCGATTTAACAAATTTTACTTTGGCTAATAAAAGTTTTTGGTTTTTACCTTTCGGTGTGATTCTTTTTGCAGTGAATGGAATGTCGGGGATTCCTTTAACTAGGGAAACTCTTGCTGGAAATGAAGGCAAATTAAAGAAGGTTTTAATTGTTGGTAGCATAATTCCAGCGCTTATCTATCTGGTTTTTGCTGTCGTTGTTGTTGGAATTTCGGGCGAGACGACAACCCCAGATGCTATTTCTGGCCTGCTTTCATATTTAGGAAATTGGGTGATTATCGTTGGTTCTTTTTTGGGACTTTTGACATCCTCAACGATATTTTTAAATTTAGCGACTGCCTTGAAAGAATCTTTTCAGGAGGATTTCCATTTTGGGAAGGGCACTTCTTTTATTATGACGGTTATACCGCCATATTTGCTTTTTATCTCCGGTATAAGGAATTTTATAGATATTATTGGGTTGGTCGGTGGTGTTGCGATTAGTATCGAGACGATAATATTAATATTCCTTTACGCCAAGGTTAGAAAAGAAGGTGATCGTATACCAGAGTATTCCGTGCGCTTACCAATGCCGGTTCTTTATTTTATGATGTTTATTTTTGCTGCCGGCGCTGTCTATACACTAATAATTAAGTAATTTAAATGAGAAAATTTGAAAGAGCCTTATTTCTTTTTTTTGTTTTTTGCATACCTTTTCAGTCGAGGCTGATTTTGCATAAATGGACCCAGCCTTTTAACCAATGGACCTCTCTTTATTTTTACGGGGTAGATTTATTGCTAATTGTTATTTTTTTGTCGTGGTTTTTGAGGTCTTTGAAGAATCACGAACTTGTTATAAAAAAGTGTGATTTTAATTTAGGGTTATTTTTGAATCCCACTGTTTGGTTGCAAGGGTTTTTTATCATTTCTGCTATTTCTGTTTTAAACGCGGGTATTGTTTCTTTGGCGCTATATCAACTTTTGAGATTGGCAGAATTTATCGCTGTTTATTTTTATTTTAAAAGTAATTTGGGTGTGTTTATAAAAATTAAGGATTTTCTACTGGTCATCATTTGTTCAGCGTTTTTTCAGGCGCTTATCGCAATTTTCCAATATCTTCGACAATCGAGCTTGGGGTTTAGGATTTTAGGAGAGAGCCCCATTTCGGTTAATGTGACTGGGGTAGCCGTATTTATTGCAAATGGTCAGAAATACCTGCGCTCTTATGGAACTACTCCCCACCCTAATATTCTTGCCGCCTGGCTAATGGTCGGAATATTTTCTTTTTGTGCTTTTTATCTTTTTTATTTTAAAAAAGAATCAGGGAGGAATGATATGGGTATTCTTTCGGTCTTGCCGTTTTTATTGTTTGGCTTTCTCTACACCTATTCCAGAGTAATTATTGGTCTTTGCGTATTGGGATTGTTGGTTTACTTTTTTATTTTTTACATTCGGCAAGAGCATAAAACCTATCTAAATTTGAAGAAAAGATTTTTGTTTTTAATTTTAACTTTTATTATAACTTTTTCAGCTTTTGCCGGCGCGTATTGGCCTCAAATACTCTCTCGGATTCACATATCTTCCCAAGAGGAGGCGGTGACGCAAAGAGCCTTCTTTAATAGGGTTGCTGAATCTGTTGCTACCTCACACCCCTTTTTTGGAATTGGCATAGGTCAGTTTGTTGCTAATTTTATTTTTAAATTAAAACATTTGCCCGCAATTACATATCAACCCGTACACAACATCTATCTTTTAATAGCTAGCGAGACAGGTTTTATCGGACTATTTTTGTTTGTTTTATTTTTATTTTTTTCTTTTTTGGGTTTTATAAGACGAACTCAGTTGGCACACCCCGCGGATTTATTAATTTTGATTATCTCGCTAGCGTTTTTGATTACAGGTTTTTTTGATCATTTTTTGTGGACTTCTCAACAGGGGAGTTTGGTGCTTTGGATTACTATGGCATTTTTAAATTTTAAATCGATTCCTGGATTTGACTGACTCAGCCTGGTATCGTATTATAATTTGACTTGATAGTTATTTGAAAAATTAGAAAAAGGAGGATGATTGCTATTTGTTTTGGCACTCGTATACATGTTCTTTTGTATTGTTGCTAATGCGTTATGGAAAAACGAAATCAATTCCATTTCTCCTATTTATTTTTGGGCCTCGTTTGTAATCTTAAATATTTTGGACGCTCACAGCACTTTTTGTTTTTTGAAAAAAGGATATAAAGAAGGGAACCCATTCATGCGGTTTTCTATAGAAAAACTCGGTACTTTGCCTGGTTTGACAATTCCAAAAATCATTTGCATACCCCTTGCAATCTGGTTTTTTAAAGATAACATCTCGTTCTTGGGTTTCAACCTGCTTTTAATTATTATAGTATTTTTTAATTACAAATTAGTTTTAAAACCGCCTGTTTGACGGTTTTTTTATTTGAATTTAACAATTTTTAGAGCGCTTTTATTCATGTGGACAATTCATGGTAAAAATACGGATTATGTGCTATATTAGATAAACCCCATGAATACTATTAGAAAAGTAGGTTTTTGTTTAATTTTAGGCGCTTTTTTGGTCTTATCTCCAGTTGCCAAAGCAGAAGGCGACAGCGGCAGATATTTCATTAAAAGCACCAAGGGCTTTTGGAAAAACACCCTTGGCGTTAGACATAATTTTGACGACGGTTTCACTACGGATGCGACTGACTTCCAGTTAAGATTGGCAAGGGTTTTCGGCGTTGATATAGAGGCCGTGCCTGTTTTACAAATTTTACCAAATGAACTTGCTACGAATTCTCAACCGAGCCCAACACCGGTAATCTCTCCTAACCCTACGCCTGTTTTGAAAAGCATAAAAGGTAAGGGCGGGGTGTTGCGTTATTTGCCATCTGACCAAACTCCTTGGGGAGTAGAGACCATGTATAATGATTCTAATATCAATTCCACCAACGGCGGTGTTAATGTAAATGTTGCCGTTCTGGATACTGGTGTTTTGACTTCTCATCCAGACTTGAGCAGAAGAATTTCACAGTGTAAGGATTTTACTAATCCGAAAGCTCCTATGGTTGATGGAAAATGTGAAGATAAAAATGGTCACGGTACTCACGTTTCAGGAATAATAGCAGCTGATTCCGGCTCTGACGGCAAGGGTATTTATGGCGTCGCTCCTCAGGCAAAAATATTTGCCTACAAGGTTTGCGGCGCAAATGGATCTTGCTATGCGGATGACATTGCCTCCGGAATTTATGATGCGGTAAAGCAGGGCGCTAATATAATTAATATGAGTTTCGGTTCTGACCAAGAATCGTCTTTGATTCGGGATGCTGTAAGTTACGCTTCATCTCAGGGGGTTTTGCTTGTTGCTGCGTCTGGAAATGACGGACCTTTTCAGGACAGCATAGATTATCCAGCGGCTTACTCCTCAGTAATAGCTGTTGGAGCCGTAAATCAATCTAGGAATGTAACTGACTGGAGTTCTCGGGGTGCTAACTCATTAACAAACCCTTCAACAATAGATGACCATGATTTAGAGTTTGTCGCTCCGGGCGATTATATCGAGTCGACATGGAACAATAACGCATATTATATTCTTTCAGGAACATCAATGGCTTCTCCTTTCGTGGCCGGTTTAGCTGCTAAGTATTGGCAGAGCTCGGCAATAGATAAGGCCGGCGCTACTCGTGATTTACTTCATTCTCTCGCCAGTACTGAAGGCTTGTCTCCGGTAGGCGACGTTGATGCGTTTGGGCTGGGTCTTCCTCAAGTTCAATAAAAATCACCCACGTGGGTGATTTTTATTATATATTTTCTCTGGTATAATTATTTTTATGGTTAATCGTGTGATCAGACATTTAGTCGTTTCTGATTTTGTACTTAATTTTGCGTTTGGTTTGCTTGCGCCGATCTTTGCAGTTTTCGTGCTAAAAAAGATAGACGGAGGCTCCCTTAGAGTCATCGGGCTTGCCACTGCCTGCTACTGGATAGCTAGGACCGCGACAACTGTTCCCATTTCTAGATTCTTGGATAAGACAGACGGCGAAAGAGACGAATTCTATTTTTCAATAATAGGGTCTTTTATTATATCTTCAATCCCGCTTTTTTATTTAATTGCTAGATTGCCCTGGCATATTTATTTAATTCAGTTTGTTTTGGGTTTGGCCAATTCAATGGCTGTACCGTCATGGCGTATTTTATTTACCGATCATATAGATAGAGGAAAGACTGGCTTTGAGTGGTCGCTGGAAGATATAGCAATCGGTTTTTCCGTTGGCATTAGCGCGTATTTGGGTTCTGTGCTTGCTGAAAAGTTTGGCTTTAATATTGTTTTCATATCTCTCTCTGTTCTGAGTTACTTAGCGACTATAGTGTTAATACCTATTGGCAAAGATGCTCCAACCCTAGCTCAAATTAAGCGTCAAAAAAAATTAGAGATTATTGAGCTTAAGCGTGAAACTCCGGCGCCGTTTAAACTCGATGGCACTAAATAGAAAATTAAAAAACGGCTTAGGGCCGTTTTAATATTCATGAGCGAGAATTTCGTGT
>CAYRDM010000032.1:0-6730 GCA_964423175.1 uncultured Candidatus Saccharibacteria bacterium
ATTCCTCACCCCGCCAGCAAATTCAGCTGTAAAAGAACCTTCCGGATCAGATTCTAAACCTGCCGCTCTCTTCCAATCTGTTTCGACACAGGCATCACAAGACGATCCGACACTAATATACAATTTATCCTTACTTTGGGTTTCTTGTTCTAACTGTCCCTTAATAATAGGGGTGGTTCTGTAATTAGGCCCGAAAGCTATTGTCCTCGTAAAATGCTGCCCGTCGGCAGGAAGGTTGGCAATGTTTTGAGGGCTTCTCTTGCTTGAATCAGATATCTCCCCCGTCTTTGTCTGATAAACATAGCGTACGACCTCATTTGTTTCGGCAACATATAGATACTCAACTTTTGTCTTTGGATCAGTATAAAATGCCAGACCATGAGGAGAGCGAAGGCCTTCCAACAAAGTCCTCTGGTCTTCAGCCAAGCCATCTTTGTTTTTGTCTTCTAGAATCAGCACCTTGCCTTCTTTTGTTTCACTGACAAGCATTCTGCCCAAAGGATCAAAAGCAATGACCCTTGGTCCTATCAAATTTTTAGCAAAAACGGTTACGTTAAAACCAGCCGGCGTCTTTAGGAACGTGACGGGCGGTTGTGTTGATGATGATGTAGTGTTATATCCTATTATTTTTTTTACTAAACCAAAGTTGGCAAAAATAAGATAAGCAACTAGGATGATCGCCAACCCTATAATAATTTTTTTTGTATGAATTTTTTTTATCATTGATTTAATTGTTGTTTCGAAATATCAATCATTTGATCAATTTGAGTGCCCGTCTTACCCTTTTTTTTGGCGGTGCCAAGATAATCAATTGCCTTTAAATAATCCTTTTTAATGAAATAGGCCGTACCCAAAGCAGCATTTAGATCCCTGTTATTTATCACACCGTTACTATGATACTTATTTATTATTTCTATGGCAACATCCGGCCTGTTTAGAGTAATCTGTATATAAGCATACCTGGCTAAATAGTCGTCCACCGGGTTAAACTCAACCACCTTAAGCAGCTGCTGGCCTGCCTCATCATATCTGCTCTCCTTTAAATAAAGATTGGCTAGATTGATATATGTATTAATCGGATTGGAACCGATTGCGATAGATCTTTTATATAAATCCTCAGCATCCTTTAAATCCCCTCTATGGTCGGCTAAAATGCCCAAAAGATTTAACTCATGGCTATTGTTGGGGTATATCAATTGTGCGGCCGCAAGTTCCTTCTCAGCTTCATCCCATTCTTTTTTCTGTATGTGTATCGCCGCTAAAGAAGTATGCGTTATGAGTCCGTCACTAGATTCTGCTAGGGCAGATTTAAAAAGACTTTCATTAGTTAGCCAATCTATGTTTCTTGCGACTGTTCTTGCGGACAGAAACAAAACAAATATAGTGAAGATCCCAGTAGCGATCCTTCTCCAATTTACACCCAATTTTTCAATTTCTACAAAAAAGTAACTGGCCAAGAGCACAAAACCCGCAGAAGAAAAATATATCAACCTCTCACCCATTATGGTCCCTATGGGAAGTATAAGATTGGATATTAATATATAAGGGGCCAAAAACAACATTGCGGCCAAGCCCAAGGGTGAACGTTTTTTCCCAAAATAGAACAGCCCCCAAATGCAAATTGCAAAAAGCAAAAGTCCGCCAATAGAAGCTGGCGATTGCCAAATTTTACCTACCACCTTAATAACGTTAAAAGAGTAGTCGGCAGAAAGACTGACGGGCCAAAAAAGTTTTTGAACATACAAAAACAAAATCTTAAAGGCCGTGGCGATCCTTTCTGGATATGAAACAAACTTCAAAGGATTCTCAACGGCAGTTGTTATATCGTCCTTTATAAAATATTTGCCCAAAGCCACGAATCTAAATATAAAATATATAACCAGCGGGATGGCATAATTCAGCATTCTTTTAGCTGTTCTCAATAAATTATTACCTAAATTGCTCCAGTCTATATAAAATATTACGGGTATAACCATAATCGCAGATTCTTTGCTCCAAAGAGCCAACAGAAATGAAACCGCACTTAATATATTTTTTCTCTTTATAAAAAAATATATGGTCACGAAGCTCCAGAAAAAAGAAAGCAATTCTGCCCTTCCGACAATAGAGGCGACGGCTTCAGTGTGTATCGGATGTACCAAGAAGAGAACCATAGAAGCATAAGAGAGCCGCTTGTTGTTAAAAAGAGTATCAACCAACCAAAACAGCAACAAACAATTCAAGGCATGTATCAAAATATTAACAACATGAAACCAACTAGGAGATGCCCCACTAATAGCATAATTCAACGAATAAGTGGCCATGGTTAACGGCCTATATAAGCCTGAATTAGGAGTATTCTGATGATACGGAGAAACAAAAAGATTAAAAAAATTACCAATATCTTTCAGGTCTCCTCTTTTATCAACCACGGCAGTATCGTCAAAAACAAACCCTCCTTTTATAGAATTGCCATAAATCAAAAAACACAAAGCAAAAACTGCCAAGAACATCAAAATTTTATTTGTCGTTTCTTTATTTCTCATCTCTTTTTTGTAAGCTTCGTTATCAGATTGCGCAGTGCCACCTCCACCTCTTTATCCTCTCCTGCAAAGTTTAAACCCTGGTTGGCCAGCTTTAGCGCCAAAGCGTTGTCACCTTTTGCTGATATAATTATGGCCGCATTATATAAAATCCTAGGGTCATTTGGTTTCAGATCGTTAAATTTCATGACGTACTTTGATGCTTTATCAAAATCCCCATTTCTTGCATATATACTTATCAAATTGGGATAGGGATAGTAAAAATTTGGATCTATTGCAATGGCCTTTTCGTATTCCTTAACTGCACCAAAAATATCACCCTGAGATTGTAAAATACTGCCCAAGTTAAAATGGGGCTGCGGGAATATATCTTCCGTTTCGACTGCTTTTTCGTAATAATATTGCGCATCTTTAACATCACCCTTATCAAAATACAGATTCCCCAGATTATTATTTATGCGAACGCTATCCGGCTCATACCTGAGGATATCCCTAAAAAAATCTATTGGCTTGCCCCAAATGATATTTCTCCTAATGGATTGCCCAGACAAAAAGGCAAAATAAACACAGAGTAATACCAGAAATAAATAATAATAAAAAACTTTGCCTTTATTTTTTAAAAGATTGATGAGCCTTTCAATATAAAAAGATACTATCAGAAAAAAACCTACCAATGGCAAATAAAGCCAATGTTCATAAAGCAAAGCGTTGATCGGTGTAATCCCGGAAACTGGAGCCAAAGCAATAAAAAACCAACCAGCTCCCAAAAGCCATACTCTAAACTCTGAAGAACCGGCCTCACGCTCATTATTTTTATAATCTCTACGATACAAAAATAAAATCCAAGCAATTAACGCAATGATTCCAACAAAACTAAGCCAAACGGATAAATGCCAAAACGTGAGCTGTGGATCCATACCCCTTTCCATATGCAATCTAACCGGGGCAAAAAGCAAACCCAAATAAACGCTCAGGACTTTGAAAAAAGTAAATATTCTTACATACAAATTGTCTGCATAGACGTTGTGATTAGTATAAAAATTAAGAGTATTTATAAAATTTAAAACGGTAAGTCTCAAGATTCCATATACGATTGTAACGGCAAAATAGGGCCAAGTTTTTACAAAGGCCTTTTTAAGCGCCGCCCAAAATTTATCTTTCGAAATAAATGCGACATAAAATAAAACCAGCAGAGGAGGAAAAACTATGGCAACTTCCCTACTTAGAAGGCCCAAAACAAGGGAAAGTAATGACAAAAAAATAAAAAGACGCTTATTTTTAACCCCCTCCTCAATTCTTATGAAAAGCCACAAAGATACAAGTGAGAAAAAAACATAAAGAGGGTCTCCTCTGCCAGAAATGTATGTTATGGCCTCTGTCTGCAAAGGATGCACAAGAAAGAAAAGGGATGTTAAAAATGGAACAATTCTGCGTTTAAAAAATTTCTGTAAAACAACAAAAATAATTAACGCATTGGCTATGTGAATTAAATTGCTAAGCAAGTGGTATCCAAAAGGTTTTGATCCGGAAATTATATAGTTGAGAGCAAAGGTAAAAAACAAAAATGGTCTATAATAATTACTTCTCAAACCTATGCCCGCAAGGGTATTTTTGGTAAACCAAGCCTTTATATTGATCAGCGAAAACGAATGAACAAACCTGTTGTTAATTATCCAGTCTTCATCATCCCAAAAAAGAGTATTGTGAATGTTAAAATAATAAATAAAAAAACCGACCGCAATAAGCAAAAGCATTGGCCAGTTTTTTTTGATAAAATTCATATTTTAACTATGGCAAAACAACAGTTGTCTTGCCTACACAGTCTTTGTTAAATGTCTTTATGTTCCCGTCGACAAGTCTACCATAATTGATAGAGGCGGTAAGTTCATAGGTCTTATAATTGGTAGTCTCTGGCAGAACAACATTTATTAAACTCTCACCATCTGGTAAAGGTAACTTAGAAAATAAATTAGGCCCGATCGACAAACCATCATCAGGGGTAACCTTCCAGGTTATAATCCTTGCAGGATGATCAACTCCTCTATATATAAACCTAGCATCTTGGTTATTGTATACATTATGATTCAGGAATTTTAATTCCCCCTTAAGTTCACAATATGCCTCCCCCTTCAGGGTGTTCCACCTTTGTGATTGTTCATCTAAAGCGCCCGGCGTTGGTGTCGGGATCGGCGATATACTCACTCTTGGATTATTAGATCTTGATGGAGTTGGAGAGGGACTTCGGGTGGGAAGAAAACTGATGCTTGGAGAAGGACCCGTGATTAGGCTTGAATTTTTATTGCCTAAAAAATAAAAAGACGCCCCAGCGATGGCTACTAGCAATACGAATATATATAAATAATATTTTTTAATCATTCCCCAAATATAGCAAATAATGGCCCAAAACAAAACCCCCTCTTTGGAGGGGGTTTTGCAAATGGTTTGCTTATCCGTTAGGACAGCTAGCCATTTATCATTTCAGATTACCTCTGGAATGATGGGAAGTTAAGCTCAAGGTTTCTCAACACTCCGGTAGATGACTGTGTGTCAGTATCGGCTGTTGAACCAGTTGAGTTATCAACCCAGTTGATCAAACCAGCTTCATCGTCACGAATGACTAGACCGAAGTAGTCAGCAGGTCTTCCGGAAGTGCTGTTTCCAGACTTTGCGAAGTTAACCTGTGGGTTATCGAGTCTAACACTGAAGGTCTTTGATTGACCGCCAGCGATTTCAACGTCTTGCGAGCTGAAGTCAAATGTAGCAGAAGCGTGTGGAGAAGGTTTGGCATCTCTAGCAATCGTACCAGTGTCTATGGTCTGGTTGTTCTCATCGAGAACGGTAAAGCTTGTGCTTGTACCACCATTTACATATTCACCAGAAGAGATTACTTCGAACTTGATTGAACCTGAACCAGTTGCACCACCTCCGTCAAATAATAGCTTGGAATCTGATAGACCCTTAGCTGTTACGACGAATTTGGCAACGATTGGAGTTCCGATCAAAGAACCAGAACCACCAGCAGGAGCACCTGCACCGGTGTATAGATCAATCTGTGGGAATGCTCTGTAGACATACATATTGTTCTTACCGAGCACGTCCGCAATACCGCTTGATGCACCATCCAAAACTGTTCCGGAGCCATCACCAACAGCTCTGAAGCCGTTAGCTGTGCTGCCATTGTATGTATCGGATAGGTCGAGTGAGAAGTTGCTTCCACTTGATGCACCTTCTGTCTTTGTCCTCAAGTCTGCGCTGACTGCGATATCCAAGCTGGAATCTTTTGGAACGTAAGGTCTCATATCCTGACCGCTGCCAGAATATGTCCAGCCGAAGTTAGCAGAAGCACCGCTGGTGAAGGATTGATTTGAGGTCAATAAGTCACCGGCTTTGTTCTTGTAGGTCAAAGTAACATTCTTAACATTTAACTTCGCGGCAGTTGCTTCAGTTGAATCAGAGGCAATAATAGTTAATTTCTCTATATATTGACCTTCGTTCGTTGAAGTTAGCCTGAAGACTGAGAATGGAACGGCTGTTTGACCCCAGTATGCAGCAGCCTTGATTGGGTTTGGTATGTTATACGCACCCTGTGGAGACTGTGCGAGGGTTAATGAACCTCCATCCTTAATTGTGACGATCTTAGTTGCTGTTCCTGCACCGTTTGGATCGACACTTGCAGCTGATGGGTTAACAGTATTGCTAGCCTGATCAAGTGCTGTGACTTCTGTCGTTGTGTTGATGTCAAAGGAATAGAAATCTCCTTCGCTACCAGAAACGGCATTGGTTGAAAGGTCAGCTTTAACTAACAAGGTCTTTGTTGTTCCAGCTTTGATTGTCCAAGGTGTAGATGCAAATGAGAATTTGATCGTACCTGTGCCAGAAACGCTTAGAGAATTGTTTGATACCTTGTCTGCGCCGGCTATCAATGCGCCTGACTCGGCTTCATATAATCTAACGTTTGAAAGGGCATTACCAACTGTGACGGCAGTATTCTCAAGGTCTACTCCTGGATCGAAGTCGGAAGCTTCAACTGCACCTCCAGCACCTTCGTTAACATAACCAGTTAAGGTTACGTCAGTAACTCTTAGATCAGATGCCTGACCTGCGGCAAAAGTGATACCGACAGTGTTAACATCTTTTGTTCCCTTAACGTATGTCTGGCTGCCTGGAGTGGCTGCTAAACCTAGAGTCAAAGAAGCAGAGTTAATTGT
>CAYRDM010000033.1:0-6567 GCA_964423175.1 uncultured Candidatus Saccharibacteria bacterium
TGTCTCTGTTAAGACCTGAAAATAAGCAGAAGCTTTAACTTTTGAGTTAACATCGTTAGTCCATTTAACCGGCACTTCTTTTATTTTAAAACCAAACTTTCGCGCTAAACCAAGTATCTCTATATCAAACCACCAGCGGTTTATTCTAAGTCTCGGGAAAATAATCTCGGCCGCTTTGGCCGAAAAAAGTTTAAAACCACGCTGAGTATCATGTATCCCTGGGGTAACCCAAAACCTAATCCATAAATTCCCCAATTTACCTAAAAATCTCCTATAAAATTTTTCTGTTCTTGAAACTTCAGCGCCCTTAACGGCGATTGAAGCAATTACGATATCAAAGCCGTTTTTTATTGCTGGCCAAAAATTCTCGATTTGATCTATCGGCGTCGAACCATCCGCATCCATAAATAACCTGAAATCACCCTTGGCGTTCATCATTCCCTGTCTCACAACCCAGCCCTTACCATGATTCAAGCTGTTATCTAACAAATGCAGATTTGGCATGCTCTGTTTATTCTCCGAGATCATTTCACCTGTTTTATCTTTTGAACCGTCATTTACAACCAAAATTTCGCTCTCATATGCCTGCTTAGCTAGATAATCGCGAACTGAAAAAAGAGTTTTTTCTATTCTGTTTTCTTCATCAAAAGCCGGAATGATAACTGATAAGTGCATGTGGCAATTATATCAAACTATCTTATTTTAGTTAAAACTAGAGGGCCTTCTTTTGTTATGGCAACAGTATGCTCAAAATGGGCCGCAACAGAACCGTCTTTTGTATCATAAGAAAAACCATCACGACCTTTTACGAGTCTCCAGTCGCCAGCCGTTACCATCGGTTCAATAGCAATAACCATCCCCTCCCTTAACTCCACGCCTTCCGTAGCAGAACCGAAATTTGGAACCTGAGGTTCTTCGTGCAAATTTTTTCCGATGCCATGACCGACCAAATCACGCACAACGTTAAAACCCTTGCCCTCAACAAAGGTCTGTACCTCATGTCCTATTTTGCCAACACGATTTCCGACTTTTGCTTGTTTTATACCAAGTGCAAGCGCCTCCCTGGTTACTTCAACAAGTTTGTTTAACTTTGGGTTTGCTCTTATCCATTCTCCTATAGTTTTATCACCCAAAACTGGCACCGTAACGGCTGCATCCAAATTGAATCCTTCATAAATAATACCCATATCTAGACTTATAATGTCGCCCTCTTTTAACTTGCGCTGGGAAGGAACACAATGAACCACTTCTTCGTTTGTTGAAGTACAAACAACTGCAGGGTATCCTCCATAATCTAGAAAGGCCGGTTTTACTTTGTAAAATAAAACAAGCTCGCGTGCGAGCTTATCAAGATCTTGTGTGCTTACACCAGGCCTGACAGCATCCGATAACTTGGCCAAAATATGGCCGAGTATCATACCGCCCTCCTGCATTGTTTTAATTTCCTTCTGGGATTTTATATGAATCATGAATTTGCAAATGTTTAGAAATATCTTCAAAAACAGTGCCAATTGGCTGTTCACCATGAACAGTAATGATATCGTAGCCGTGCTTTTTTAAATAATCAAGCACCGGTTCGGTATCAGATTTATACACCTGGAATCTCTCTCTTATAATATCGGGCTTATCAAGTTCTCTTTTAATCAAAGGTGAACCATCTTCCGGACAGGTAACCATATTGGCATACTCTGGAAAACCGGGTATAGAATGCCTGTTTTTCTGACAGATTCTCCTACTAGAATTTCTTTTGATAGATTCGGCTTCGGTTAGAGTCAAACTGAAAAATGTAATATTTTCTCTTCCATATAGTTCCTCGACAACAGGAACCTCTTTCTCAACTTCTTCCAGCGTCCTGAAAGAACCGCTGAATACAATAGACTTGCCCTCATCGTGAAGCTTTTTTATTTCGTCGATTATCATTCTGGCCACCAAAGAAGGAGTCATGAGCTGACCCTTCTTGTGAAGTTCCCAGGCTTTTCTAATTTCAGGATCTGGCGAATTTTCTCTGTCGGCCAAGCCTTCTTCCAAGATCTTTGAGGATTCTAAATGATAAAAGCCAAATTTTTTGGCAATCAATTCTGCTTGAGTACCCTTTCCTGCGCCTGGTGGAGCAATAAAAACAATTATTTTTTGTACCATTGTTAAATTATATTATCACAGTTTTTATATTGGCAAAAGATGTTTTAAAACAGCCGATTGACTCAAAAACTATTCTGTATTATTCTAGCGTCCAGCAGTTCTTTTCAAGAGGTAAAATAACAATGACCATAAAACGAATCTCCAGGGCAGCGGTTGCTCTATCCTCAGACATAAGACGATTTTCTAGAAGCCAAGAAAAACTTTGGCAACAAATACCATTTCTTGCACTTCAGGCCGATGGTAGAAGCGGTCACAGCGAACAATATTCAAGAGCCTATGGATATGGCTTCTGGGCCCTAAGATCAAGCGAATCAGGTGGTTATTTTACTGTCTACGTCGACTTGGAAAATGGTGACCTTGTTAACCCTCATGATTTAGCGAGACAGGCGAGCATACAGGATGTGTTGCGTTTAGCAACCACAATTGAAGAACTTGATGCCAAAGCCTTAATCAAGAAACTCGAAAAAGAGGCTGGGGAAAAAACATGGGAAGGGTATGACAAAGAGAAAAAAGAAGCATGGCGTAATGATCTTTTTAAAAAACTCAACCTAAAACCCAAGACTTATAAAAGAGACAAGTCAAAAGAACAGATCAGCAAAGAAACTAGATTCAGTTTTGTGGATGATATGTAAAAACCGCCCTAGAGCGGTTTTTATTTTTGACCTTCGTCCAGATTAATATTCGTACATAGAAAGCTGGGCATCAACCGATTTCATTATTTCAAGCACGACGCTGACTACGATCAAGATAGATGTACCACCAACCGTAAAGGTTGTGATTCCGCTGAAGCCCCTGACAATCTGAGGCAATACGGCTATCAAGCCCAAAAAGATCGCACCAACCAAAGTCACACGATTTAAAAGATGCAACAAAAATTGTGCGGTAGGCGCTCCGGGTCTAATTCCAGGAATATATCCGCCTTGTTTTTGTATATTGTCGGAAATGGATTTTGGATCAAAAGTAACTGCTGTATAAAAATATGTGAACAAAACGACCAAAAGGAAGTAAGCAATTCCATATATAAGCTGGTTCTGAACAAATCTACTAAAAAAACCAGCTATAGTTGAAACAAAGGCGATTTTTGAACCGCTAAAAAAACTGGCAATCATTCCTGGAAACAATAAAATAGACAAGGCAAAAATTATCGGCATAACTCCAGCGTTATTTACACGCATTGGAAGATAAGTAGAAACTCCGCCAAATACTTTTGAACCTCTAACTTGCCTGGCATAATTTATGGGAATATTTCTTTGAGCTTCTGTAAGATAAACGACTCCGGCAATAACAACCAAAGCTATGGCAATGAAGCCTACATAAGTGAAAATTTGTCCGGAACTATAAGTTAGCAATGTCTGTCTAGCCTCGGTCGGGAACCTGGCGACTATTCCTGCAAAAATTAAAAGAGAAACACCATTGCCGAGATTCTTTTCAGAAATCAATTCGCCCAGCCACATCAGAAATACTGAACCTGCAGCGATCACAACTAGCGAACTTACCCAAGAAAATAAATTCAATTGGCCGAGCACGCCTTGTCTTGAAAGAAGTATCATAAAACCATATCCCTGGAGCATAGCCAAAGGAACGGTTATGAGTCTCGAATATTGATTAAATCTATTGCGTCCTGCTTCTCCCTCATATTTGTACATCTGCTCGAGGGAAGGGAAAATCATGGTTAAAAGCTGCATGATAATCGAACCTGTAATGTACGGGCCCAATCCAAGCATAACAATAGAAAAATTACTTAAGCCTCCGCCAGTAAATGAGCTTATCAATCCAAATAGTTGATTATTCTGCAAGAAATCTCTGAGTCTTATTGGATCGACTCCTGGAATGGGGATGGCTGCGGTAATTCTAAAAACCACAAGTAAAGCTAGAATAAAAATTATATTATTCCTAAGATCCTTGATTTTAAATAATTTAAAAATCCTGTTCATTGAATTTTATTATTTTATCTTGCCACCAGATTTTAAAATTTTATCTTTGGCAGATTTAGAAAAGTTTACTCCTGAGAAACTAAGTTTCTTTGTAAGTTCGCCGTCACCCAAAATCTTAACTCCTCTGCTTCTGTCGCTTATTAGACCCTTCTCCAACAGACTGTTCAAAGAAACCGCTTCACCATCTTCGAACTTAGCGCTTAACTTATTCAAGTCAACAATTTCTGGTTTAGAATACCTAACCTGAAACTTAGCGTGCTTTATGTCTACCTTCTTTGAAGCACCTCTTTGCTTAGGGAAAAGTTTCCAGATTGGATTATCTCCACCTCTAAAACCAGGCCTAATTCTAGTTCCAGCCCTGGCCTTTTGACCCTTGGTACCGCGACCAGAGTATGTACCTCTTTTTCCACCGCGACCAACCCTTTTCTTACGCTCTCTTTTGTTTTTTGGTTTTAACTCGTGTAATTGCATATGAAAATTTAATTAGCTTTAACTTTAACTGTACTCAATTTGCCCAAAGCGCCTACGGTTGCTCTGGCTATGTTTATTTTATTACCGGTTCTCTCTATTAACTTAGCTGTAACATTTTCGATACCTGCAAGCTTTGCAACAACCCTGACCGGACCGCCAGCTTTTACACCGTGACCAAGAGGAGCAGGCTTAAGTAAAACCACTGCGCTGTTGTACTTAAATTGTACCTGGTGAGGAATCGTGCCCTTTGTTATGGGGACGCTTATTACTTCTTTCCTGGCTCTGTTTGTGGCTTTCTGCATTGATTGAGCCACATCATGACCCTGAGCAACCCCAACTCCAACCCTGCCCTTTCCATCTCCAACGACAACCGTTGCACGAAAACTAAATCTTTTACCTCCTTTGGTAACTCTGGTTACGCGAGCGATATCAAGCATTCTGGAGTCAAATTCAGATTTTTCTTTTGGAGCTCTTGGTGGACCGCCTCTTCTAAAACCGCCACCGCCTCTGTTTTGCTGCCTTTGGTTATTTTGATCTCCGCTATTAACTTGTTTGTTTTTGTTATCCATTATTTTTTGATTAAAATTCTAGGCCAGATTTTCTCAAGCCGTCAGCAAGAGACTTAACCCTGCCATGATATTTGTAGCCGCCCCTGTCAAAAACCACCTTTTTAATTCCTAGATCTTTTGCCTTTTGTCCCAAAATCTCCCCGATCTTCATTGCACTATCAACCTTCTTAACCTTTCCAACGCTTTTGCCTTTTGGGCTTACGCCACCGCTTAACAAGGTCTTGCCAGCGACGTCATCAATCATTTGGACAAAAAGATTTCGGTTACTTCTAAAAATAGAAACCCTCGGAACTTTAGCCGTTCCTGAAATCTTAGATCTTATTCTAAGCTTACGTCTTATCCTGTGACTATTTTTATCTGATGTTTTCATAATATTAACCAGCAGTTGCAACAGCTTTCTTACCGGCTTTTCTAATTATTGTTTCTTCTTTATATTTAATTCCTTTGCCTTTGTATGGCTCGGGCGGTCTTGTTTCACGAATCAATGCTGCAATCTGTCCGACTTTTTCTTTATCAATCCCCGAAATTTTAATTGTGTTTTTTTCTACAACAAATGTTACTCCTGGCGGACACTTTATCACAACCGGATTGCTATAACCCAAGTTTAGTTCCAGAGTATCGCCTTTCACTTGAGCCTTAAAACCGACTCCATTAAATTCCAATAATCTTTCGAAGCCCTCTGAAACTCCTTTTATCATAAGGTTGACCAACGCCCTGCCGAGACCCCAAAACTTTGAGCTTTCTTTACCAGCAGGAACTCCGGGTTTCAAAACCACAGAAACAAAATCATTTTCTTTTTTAATATCCAAAACACTTGGAAAATCTTTTACCATTTCCCCTTTGGGTCCTTTGATTCTTAGTTTTGTACCATCAATAACAACATCTACTCCCGATGGCACCTTTATTTGTTTTTTTCCAATTCTACTCATTTGTTTTATTTAAAAATTACCAAATCTCAAAAATAATCTCGCCACCAAAGCCCGCCTTTTTGGCGTCATCTCCAGTCATTAAGCCTTTTGATGTTGATATTATAGAAATACCGTAGCCGTTTTTAACCTGTTTTAAATCGTCCCTCTTAACATACATTCTCCTTGATGGTTTAGATATCAATTTATAATCATTAACCACCCCGTTTCCATCTTTATATTTCAATTCGATGGCGATTGTATTAAATTCCGATTTTTTAGATTTTCTTTTTCTTTTATCTACCCCGGAAACGAAGCCCTTGGTTTTCAAAATATTAGCTATATCAAATTTAATTCTTGAGAAAGGCAAAACAACCTCGGCATAACCGCGTGCTTGTGCATTCTTAATTTGATTTAACATGTTTGCTATTGGACTCATATTTTACCAGCTAGATTTATGAACTCCGGGCAACAATCCTTGCCCAGCCAATTCTCTAAAATGTATCCTGCATAAACCAAATTTTCTCATAAAGCCGTGTTTCCGACCGC
>CAYRDM010000034.1:0-6306 GCA_964423175.1 uncultured Candidatus Saccharibacteria bacterium
ATGTTCTGCGTCGAGCTTTTTGATAAATTTCCGGATATCCTTAACAAATATCAGAGATTGTTCAGTTACATTCTCGTTGATGAATATCAGGACACTAATCACGCTCAATATGCCTGGGTTAATTTGCTCGCTAAAAAACATCGTAATATATTCGTGATTGGCGATGATTACCAGAGTATTTATGCATTCCGTTTAGCAAATATCCGAAATATTTTAGATTTTGAAAAGGATTACCCAGAAGCAAAAATTGTGTTACTCGAACAAAATTACAGATCTACACAGAATATACTTAGTGCCGCCAACAGCATAATCGTAAATAATAAAAACCAGAAGCATAAAAAACTTTGGACTGAAAATGAGTCAGGTTCACCGGTAATCTTAAAAGAAACTGCGAACGAAAGGCGAGAAGGGGATTACATTGTGGAAACAATAAGAAACAACCTCAAAAAAGATTTTAATGTTAATGATTTCACAGTACTCTACAGAACCCATGCCCAATCCAGAGCGGTTGAAGAAGCTATGATCAAATTTGGGGTACCCTACAGAATCATAGGTGGTGTTAAGTTTTATCAAAGAAGAGAAATCAAAGACATCTTGGCTTACTTGCGGCTAGCGATCAATCCGACTGACGGAATAAGCTTCGAAAGAATTTATAACGTCCCCAGCCGCGGCATAGGTCTCGCAACTTTGGAAAAAATTAAATCTAGCCAAGGAGATACTATAATCGAAAAAACAAAAAAACTTATCGCAAGCAATCCTGCCTCCAAACAGTCCAAATCACTTTCGAATCTTCTGGGCCTCCTGGAAGAATTACCTCAAAAATCAGAGAACCTCTCGCCATCCTTACTTATCAAACATATTTTAAACAAGACTGGTTACGAAAATTACATAAATGACAAAACTCCTGAAGGTGAAACTAGATGGGAAAACGTAAAAGAAATATTCACCGCTACAAGCAAGTTTGATGAGAATATCGCGCCTGATGGCGTACACAAATTTTTAGAAGAAGTTGCATTGATACAAGAAACAGACAAACTTGGCCAAAGAAAAGACGCGGTAAATCTTATGACAATCCACTCTGCAAAAGGTCTCGAGTTTCCGGTGGTATTTATGATTGGCATGGAAGACGGTATATTCCCTCACTCTCGTGCAATGCTCGACCCCTCTGAGCTGGAAGAAGAGCGCAGGCTTTGTTATGTTGGTATTACAAGAGCAAAAAAAGAGATCCACCTTACATTTTGCCGGCAACGCATGCTATATGGCTCGGCACAATTAAATCCTCCCTCGCGTTTTCTTTTTGAAATACCAGAAAACCTACTAAACTATTCTCCTCTGGCTGAATACAACAAAAGTTATGATTTTGAAGATGAATTCATTGACTATTAAAGATGCTAATAACCTCAGAAATTAAAAATGAACTAGACCAGCTTGGTATTAAACCCAAAAGAAGCCTGGGGCAAAATTTTTTAATCAACGACCAAATCTATAAAAAAATTATTTCCACTCTAGAAATATCATCAAAAGACAAAATATTAGAAGTCGGACCCGGTCTTGGCACGTTAACTAGGTTTCTACTAGAAACAGGTGCGGAAATAGTCTGTGTAGAAAAAGACACCCAACTTACGGCATATTTGAAAGAAAAATTCAAAAATTACAAAAACTTTAAAATTCTAGAAGAAGATATTTTAAATTTTAGACCAGAATCATTCGATTTAAATGATGGGGGATATAAAGTAGTGGGCAATATTCCTTATTATCTAACCTCGCACCTCCTCAGAATTTCCTTTGAGAACTGGCCAAAAACAAAATCTACAGTTCTAATGGTGCAAAAAGAAGTTGCCCAAAGAATTGTTGCGAAACCTCCAGAAATGAGTCTTCTTTCGGTATCAGTTCAATACTATTCGGACCCTTCCATAGTCAGCTATGTTTCAAAAGGTAGCTTCTATCCAATTCCCGAAGTTGATTCAGCTATAATAAAACTGATTCCTAAGAAAACTGAAAAAGATACAGAAAAAACAAAAAAACTCTTCAAAGTTGCCCAAGCTGGATTTTCAAGGAAAAGAAAACAGCTCATAAATAATCTTTCCTTGGGTCTTAAAATAAATAAAAAAGAACTAGAAAAAAATATGACTTCGATTGGGATAGACCCCATGCGAAGAGCGGAAACATTAAACATTAGCGAATGGCAAAAATTGACCGACGCTATATTTTATCAGGACTAAGCGGTTTACTAGCTGGCCTTGCATATACCAAACCCTATATACACATGGGTTCGGGTTTTGATTTTGGTTTTATGGTCTGGGTATCTTTAATACCACTATTCTATGTACTTTTTGATTTTCAAAATAATCCTCAACATAACCTAAAATTAAAAGAAATATTTCTTAGCTGGTTTTGTGCCGGTTTTGTCTATTTTCTCTTTGTTTTTAGATGGTTAATCTCTCTATATCCCTTAGCGGATCTCGGCGTAAGCAACCCTTTAAATTCAATCATCATTATCTTCCTAATCTACACCATAAGCGCCGCAGGTATGGCAGTGTTCTGGGGTCTGTTTGGTTTATTAATCCCGAACTTAAATAGAAGAAAACTTGTGTTAATTGTTCCGGCAGTTTTTGTGCTTATGGAGTATGCTGCTTCTTACGGATTCGGGATATTGTGGCTAGGCTCTGGGACTTTTGTCGGACCTCATTGGACCTTTGGTAACTTTGCATATTCTCTTGCGAACAATCAGTTTGCATTAAAACTTGCGTCTTATTTAGGAATTTACGGAGTAACTTTTTTAATTGTCCTGATAAACTATTTAATTTTTATAATGCTCTCGAGTGATAAACTCTCCATCCATAAAAAAATATTTTATTCTGCTCTGGTTGTTTCCTCATTGAGTGTTCTCCCTTTTTACATACAAAAGCTGGCTAGCTCAGAAAAGGTTTTAATCGACACAAAAAAAATTACATTTTCCATAATCCAAACAAATGATAAAAATGGGCTTTCGCCTTCGCCAAAAGAATCCCTCGAAAGCCTTCGTGAACAACTAAGTCTCTTAAACAAGGCTGCAAAATCTAGTCCCGATGATAAACTGGTCCTATTTCCAGAAGCAAGCGAAATATTTAAGGACATCTCTCTCTTCTTAAAACCATCCGAAGTGAAAAAATATTTCACAAATCTTTTTAAAGAACCTGCTCTTATAGTTGCTGGCGGTAGAGTAGTGGAGGGGGGAGAAGCATACTCAAGAGTTTTCAATTTGGACAGCAAAGAAGGTCCTATAAACTATTACGACAAGAGACTATTAGCACCTGGAGGTGAATTTTTGCCTTATCCAATAAAAACTTTTCTATTTTTATTTTCAAAAATATCCAATACTAATCCTCCTGATGTTTTAGAACTGAAGAGCAGTTCCAAAACCGACATGCCTCTAAACTTTAGAAATGAATTTAAAACCTCCGTCTTGATATGCTCTGAACTTTGGTCGCAGGATTTGACCAGAAAATCTATTAAAGACGCCGATATAATATTGGGTATGGCAAGTTATTCTATGTTTCATGGAAACTCTGCTCTACAAAAACAGGTATTGGCCGTGAATCAATTTAGAGCTTCTGAAAACTCCAAACCCTTAATAATGGCATCAAATATGGGTATTTCTTATGCATTGGGTTCAAATGGAAAGTTATTGTTTTTAACCCCGGATGAGTCTCCTCAGATATTAACAGGTGCTATTGCCATAACTGCTTCTAAATCGTGGTATAATAAGTTAGGCGATATGCCAATATTTTTGGCATCTTTGCTGTTAATGTTGAGTTTAAATTCATTAAAGTGGTTCAAGAGATAGAGGAGGCTCTAGGCCATCTTATTTTATGTCACAAAAAATAAAGATAACTCTAGGTTTATTACTTTTAGTAGCTGGATTTTTGGTATTAAGACTCGGATTATTTTTCGATCAAAGTTTTAAAGTTGCAGCCACTGCAAATATAGGTTCCCATGCCTCATCTCAACCGATCGAAGAAAATCCATTACTTAAAGACTCGGATAATGACGGCATACCAGATGTAAACGAAGCTTACTACCGAACAGACCCGGCTAATTCAGACACTGATGGCGATGGTTTTCTTGATGGTGAAGAAATAGCATCAGGCCACAATCCTCTTAAAAAAGATAGTGTGGATCCGAACCAAACAACTAAAAAAAATGTTACAAACACTCTAGCTGATAGATTCGTTGAAGGTCTTGTCGCCGGAGATTTGAACCCTCGAAACGGTAAGGGAGATAAATTTAATCAGGGGCTAAACACTCTCGCTCTTGCGGCCTTAGATGAAGCAGGACAAAATTTAACACCTTCAGATACAAACAATCTACCGCTGAGCATTACGGACGATTCTAAAACATCTCAAGAAGAATATTTAAATAAGATATCCGAACTTCTAGACGGGCCCTTCCTGAATACTTTCATGGCCCAACCGCAAACGCTAAATGCAACTGTCCAAAACATTCTTGTCGGCAATAATGAAGAAGCAATAAAAACATTTGATGATCGATACACAATGTTCACTGGTGCTTATACTTCTCTGCTTACAGTATCAGTTCCTCCAAAGTGGCTTTCATTCCACAGAGAATTACTTTCTATATTTCAAAAAATAGCATTGGACTATGGTGCAGCCAAAAAATTATCTGACGATCCTGTTTTGGCGTTAGCTGCTATTTCAGATCTTATAAATCCCTTCACCGAAATCCAATCATCCTTACTCCAACAAATGAGAAATCTAATTTCTTCACAAAATTTAAGTACTCCCAAAACACCGCTTTTCGATGTTCTAAACATGCTTGATAATTAAAAATGATAAGCCCAAGTTTTAAATTCATAGTAGTTTTATTAATTCTAAGTTTCTTAGTTTTTTTCCCCGTTCTTACAGCTAAAGCAGCTTCCGGTTGGTTAATAATTCTAAAGGAATATACCTTGGACCTGGTGGCAAGAATAATAGGCAGGGTAATGATGAGCACCCTAAGCAACACCGTTGTAGGTAAAATTTTAACTTCCGGTCCAGATGGCGGCCCGGTTTTTATACAAAACTGGAGAGATTTTCTTCAAACTTCCCAATATACTGGTGAAGATACTGCAAGAGCGATCATCGGAGATGCCATCGATCCCAACTCTGGTACGGTATGCCCTTACCTTCGTTCAACCGTTGGTTCAGTTTTTGGAGCCGGCAAGGTTCCTGGATTCAATCCCTCATCATTCAGAGTAAGTTCTCTTCAATATTTTTCCTTGAGAAATAAATGCACTTTGCCTTCAAATTTTAATCTAGGCCAATTCCAAAATGATTTCATTGGTGGAGGCGGCTGGTCAACTTGGGACAAACTTATACAGCCCCAAAATAATTTTGGCGGGGTTTACAATGACACTCTTGATGAACTTAATAATCAAAGGGGGTTCCAAGAAAGCATAAATAGCCAAGAAGCTAATTCTGGTGGTGGATATATGTCTAAAAAAACTGGCTGTTCTGGAGCAGGATCAAATTTACAATGTTTAATAGCCGGCAAGATTATAACTCCCGGGGATCTTCTGGGTAAATCAGCGGCTTCTACGATAGACTCCGAGTTCAAATGGCTGGCATCAGTTGATGAAATTCAAGAAGCATTAGTTTCTCTTGCAGGTGTAATTGGTGAGAGATTAAGCAATCTAGCAGCTGGCACAGTATTGGGTACAAACCAATCCAACCTTGGCCCAAGTACAGGAGAATCTCCGGCCCCTAGCGATGCTGTCCAACAAGCCAAAGACGACTGTCTAAAACAAAGAGAAGCCGGCTGTACAATAAAAGCCAAGAAACTAGACTGTAGCGTTTCGGCATCTGGTGGCAATGGAGGTAGCGGCGGAAGCGGTAACACAAACGGTGGTAGTGGTGGCAATGGAGGTTCCGCAAGTTCAGATTGCACAGAAACAATAGATCAAAGCATATTTGATGCTTGTATGGCAGACGCTAAGACGGCATGTGGTCTTTAAATTTAAATGTCTCAACAAAGAAAAAAAATATTTTCTCTCGTACTAATAGTCATCCTGCTGGCTGTTTTAATACCGGGACATAAAGCATCGGCTGACTTTTTTAACATAACCGGGATAGCCGCTGGCGCAACAGCTCAAGTATTCTCTTTCATCAGCAACTTGATAAGCCAATTCCTGGGAACAGCAGTTTCTTTTTTTGCCAGACTCCTTGATAACTTTATCAGCTACCAAACCAGCCAAGGTGTATATAATGTAAAAGTAGTCAACGATAGCTGGACAATCATAAGAAATTTTGTAAATTTATTTTTTATTTT
>CAYRDM010000035.1:0-6194 GCA_964423175.1 uncultured Candidatus Saccharibacteria bacterium
CAAATTTTGCCATGGACTCTATTAATTATATGTTTTCAAATCCATCAGAAAATTCCGATGCCATTTCGGAAATAAAATTTGAACCCGACAAGAGTCCGAAAGACACCATTCTCGCTTATTATAACTATCTTAAGGTACGTAATTTTCAAGAAGCATATAATCTTCTCTCATCCAATTTTATTGGAGATGTACAATTCGCGGATTGGCGGAATGGATTTACCTTTAGCCTAGACACTAGTGTTCTCTCCATCTCCTCCGACAAAAGTAATCCCCAAAGGGTTACCGTTGGTTTAGGCTCAACTGATTTAATTGATGGGCAGTTCGTTTATCGAGTGTTCAAGGGCGTATGGATAGTCCACAAAGAAAATGGCCATTTCAAACTTTGGGAATCGAATATAAAAGAGATTGAAAATAAGTAAGCTGGAAACTAGCCGATGAATAATATTGAGTACAAAATTAATGACCTTGCAGCTTTGGATGATGCAATTTTAATTTCTAAAGAGATTTTTCATCCCTCGACAAAAGAAATTGAGGAGTATCACGATAAACAGGATTGGGATAATAAAATCGAAAAAGGCGGGTTGCTGGTCGTCGCTTATGCAGAAAATGAACCAGCCGCCTTTGTGGCAAGTTACATAAAGGAGGCGGGCATTTTACACATTTGGGTTGGAGGGGTATTGGAAAAATTTCGTGGTTTAGGATTGTGGAGCGGTATGTATGAAAAAATTGAAGAATACGCCAAGGGAAAAAAGTTTCAAAAGATTACCCTGAATACTTATAAAGACAAATTTCCTATAATGTACAGGTTTGCCACAAAGCACGGATTTATTTGTTACAAGACGGAAATGAAAGATGGTTTAGAAAAGTCATTTTTTGAGAGGAGTTTTGGGGAAAATAAGTTCTAACGTCTATCCAAACTGTAATATTTTCTTGATATCTTTAATGGCTTGAACTGGGTTATTAAAATATGTATCTATGACGCCCGCAATTAATTTGGGGCTTTTTTTAACCTGCTCGCTTAGTGCGTAAATAACTGAACCAAAATCAACCTCCAGGAGGTTGTTTAATATTTGTTTTCTCAGTCCTCTTTTTAACTCATCGCCAAAAACTTCAACTGTAGTTATGCCGGGCGTTACCGTTTCGAACAGGCCCTCTATGATTGCTTGCATTCGACCGATTAGCACAATTTGATATGGAAAAGGAATACGATTTTTTATCAAAACTTTTGCCAGGCCGGTAAACCAAAACCCCATGGGACTGTTTTTTGTGGTTTCAAGATATTTTTTAATATCTTCTTTGATTTTTGATGCATATTTTTCATGAGGTACCCCGCACATCTTCAAGCTTCGTAGTATCGTTGCATCCACATCCTGGGCATAGACGGCCAGCAGGAGATCTCTGGTCTCTTTGGTGTCTCTTTTGTTTAGACATCCCAGGAGACCCAAATCTAAAAACGCCATCTTACCGTTTGGAAGAATAAGTAAGTTAGAAGGGTGGGGATCGCCGTGGAAAACGAATTCGTCACCGTTAATCCACATCCGCATGATTGCTCCCATAGATGATTTTAAAGATTTTTGAGCGTCATATCTGGGGTTATTTTCTATTTTTTTGAATTCACGCACAGGAACACCTTCTATAAATTCCATTGTGATTATTTGGTTCGAACAAAAATCAGGATATATTTTAGGGAAAACTATCGTATCAACACATTCGCCGATAGTTTTTCTCATTTTTTCATAATAGGAAGTTACCGTCTGGTTTAGATTTTTTGCTTCGTTTTTAAAATCTACCTCAGCCAAAAGCCAAGATTCAATTTGTGAGAATACTTCGTCTAGTTTGATGTGACGGAGATCCGCAGAAAATATTTGAGCTATTTTGCCAAGGCGTTTAAGTATCTTCAGATCTGTTGTTACATTTTTTTCTATGTCGGGACGTTTTACTTTTACCGCGACCTCTCCATGCCCGGGCAGGTAGGCTTTGTAGACCTGGGCGATGGATGCAGAGGCCAGGGGAATAGGATTCCAGCCCATGAATATTGATTCTGGGAGGGCATTGAAATCTTTTAGAAAGATTTCTTTTACTTTTTCATATGGAAATGGATCCACTATGTCTAGTAATTTCTGAAGTTCTTTACAATCCTCTTGAGATAGAAGCTCATAACGAGTACTTAGTATTTGACCTATCTTGATAAAAACCAGACCAAGTTCTTGGCAGGCTAACCGAAGGCGCACGCCCAATGTGTCATGCCTGTTTAATAGCGTGTATTTAATTACTATCCTAGAAATTTGGAATGATCTTCCTAGAGTTCCCATATTATGGTCTGCATGTTTTACAGAAGAAATATTTCTTAGATTTTTCTGTTTCTCCAACCGTCACTATTTCACCAAGCGGTATTTTGGAGTGGCATTGAGAGCATTCTAATTCCTGGGCAGTTCTGAAGCGATGATAACCGACGATGTCTTTAAATTTATCTTTCTTTTGGAAAATTTCATTTGATAAATCGCCGATGATCTCTGCACTATCATTGATGGCCTTGCGAATAAGAGTCGAAATGCTTTCGCTATTTTCCTTGGCTTTGTTTTTAATTTTTTCATAAGTATCCCGAGATACCCTCAGGTTTATTATGTAATCTTTGTTTGAGTCTTCCATGCGATCAATGTATTACGTTTGTATTACAAAAACAACTGAAGTTGTTGATAACTCGGTTGGGCTTAAGTAAATTGTTTTTTTCAAATGATATAATAGACTGATGCACCAATTCAGCTGAGGGGCTCGTATTATTGTGATAGGGGATGAATTCTCTTTTCTATGCCTAGAAAATTATTTCGCAATTTTTTGAACAATATCGTTGCCTGTTACAAGGGGCGTAATTGGATGTGGCATTTGCTTGCTGCCGTAGCAACATATGTTTGCGTGGTGGCCGGACTCGACTGGAAATATTATTTGATTACGAGGAATGATTCTTTAATTTCCTTCTTTTATCCGGCGATATTGATGGGTGTTTTTGTGCCAACAGTCGGGTCTTTGTCGTTGCTTTTGATCGGGGTACTAAAAAAGAGTACTCGTACTGTAAATACTGCATGGGCATTGGGACAGGCGAGCATCGTGGCTTTGTTGATCTCAGATGTTTACAAGGCTTTTACCGGAAGAGCTCACCCTAACGCTTTGACGAAGCTTACTTCTGACATCACGCACGTATTTCACTTTGGAATTCTAAAAGCTGGCGTTTTTTGGGGATGGCCATCCTCTCACACCATAGTCGCGTTTGCTATGGCAACTGCTTTGATCGCTCTCTTCCCCAAAAACAAAAAGATCGCTTTTGTTGCCCTGGTTTATGCTTTTTATATTGGTATTGGAGTATCAATGACCATTCACTGGTTATCTGATTTTTTGGCCGGTGGTATCCTCGGTAGCGTGGCCGGAATTGTTGTTGGCAGAAGCTTCAGGGATTATCCGAAGTAGGTATGTATGATTGACATGTATAGGCCACTTATGCTATACTTAATATAGTTAAATAAGATCTCATTTAGGTTTCAATTGTGCTATTTTCTCTCCCTGCTTGCATAGAGATGGGTTGCCTCTTAAGAAACTTAGGAGACAAAAACCACATGCAAAGAAGTTTTAATCGTGCCACTGCACTTAAAGGCAGAAGGCCAAGTTTTGGTAACCGCAGACCCTCATTTCCAACGAGAGGTAATTTTTCTCGTGGAGTACACATAGACCCAACCCGTTTCATAAACAGAGCCGTTGAAGATTCTAAGGTTGAAGAATATGTTGCCAAGCATAAATTCCAAGATTTTAATATTGATCAGAGGATCAAACAAAATGTTGCCGCCAAGGGTTATCTAAGTCCAACGCCAATTCAAGACCAAGCCATCGAACACGTTCTCAAAGGAGTAGATGTGGTTGGTATTGCCAATACTGGAACGGGAAAGACCGCGGCTTTTTTGATCCCGCTTATTAACAAAGTATTGCTTAATCCACAAGAGAATATTTTGATAATTGTTCCTACCCGAGAATTAGGCGTGCAGATAAATGAAGAGTTCAACGAGTTCGCTCGTTTCTTGAGAGTTTATTCTGTTTGTTGCGTTGGAGGCGCAAGCATTGGCAGACAAGTTGCCGATTTGCGTCGCAGGTTTAATTTTATAATTGGTACCCCTGGAAGAATAAAAGACTTGATGGAAAGGGGTTTAATCAATTTATCCAAATTCAACACCGTCGTCCTTGATGAGGCCGATAGACTTTTGGACATGGGATTCATTGTTGACACTAGATTTATGATCGGCAGAATGCCGGCCAAACATCAGACACTATTTTTCTCTGCTACTTTCTCAAGAGAAGTCCAATCTTTGATTAGAGAATTTTTGAAAGATCCTGTAACAATTTCTGTAAAAACCAGAGATACGGCCAAAAGCGTAGACCAGGATATTATTCGCGTTAAACCAGGATCAAATAAATTAGAAATGTTGCACGACCTACTCAACAAACCGGAGTTTGATAAGGTTTTGGTTTTCGGAAGAACCAAACATGGTGTAGAGCGTTTGTATAGAGATTTGGAACACCGTGGCTTTAAAGCAGAATCAATTCACGGCAACAAGAACCATAACAGAAGGCAAAAAGTCTTAGAGATGTTTAAGGGCGGAAGAATTCAGGTTCTGGTTGCAACTGATGTTGCTGCACGCGGACTTGATATACAAGGCGTGAGTCACGTTATAAACTTTGATATCCCTTCAACCTATGAGGACTATGTCCATCGTATTGGCAGAACTGGAAGAGCGGACAAAAAGGGCGTTGCTCTAACGTTTGTTGATTAAAACTTCTCATGCTTATAGATGATGTCACAATAAAAGTCAGTGCCGGCGATGGTGGCAGTGGCAATGTTGCTTTTAATACCAACATGATGAGCCTTGGGCCGACTGGCGGCAGTGGCGGAACAGGTGGGAGCGTATATATGGAGGGAGCTCCTAATTTAGATTTGCTCAACCAATTAAGATTTAAGAAAGAAATAAAAGCAGATTCAGGTCAGAAAGGTGGAAGACAGTTTCATGATGGCAATGATGGTGAGGATTTAATAATGAAGGTTCCCGTTGGGACTGTTATACATAATTTAACTACTAAAAAAGACGTCGAGATTACAAAAAACGGCGAGAAAGTATTGGTTGCAAAAGGCGGCAATGGCGGAAAAGGAAATTTCCTTTTTCGTGGGCCGCATAATACAAGCCCAAAACAATTTCAAAAAGGTTTGCCCGGAGAAAAATTTTCTATACGTCTGGAGCTCAAACTTATTGCCGATATCGGTTTAATCGGTTTGCCTAACGTTGGCAAATCTAGTCTTCTCAATGAGCTTACCAGTGCAAAAAGCAAAGTCGCCAATTATCAGTTTACAACTTTGGAGCCGAACTTGGGCGTTCATTATGGTTTGATACTTGCCGACATCCCAGGTCTTATTGAAGGTGCATCTTCTGGTAAGGGTTTGGGTATCAAATTTTTACGTCATATCGAACGTACAAAAATATTATTTCATTTGATTTCTGCGCAATCGGTGGATCCCATTGCTGATTATAAAACAATAAGAAAAGAGCTGGGGGATTATAACAAAGATCTTCTCAAGAAGCCTGAATATGTTTTTGTGAGCCAAAGTGACATGGTTTCAAAAACTGAGCTTGATAAAAAAATTAAGATTATAAAGAAACTGAATCCCAAAGTACTGGCGATCTCAGTACATGATATGGATAGTCTCTTAAAACTTAAAAAGATACTAAACGGCTTCGCTGTTTAAAGAGTAGCCTGTGACTGGTTACTCTTTTTTGTTAGTATGTAGGAAATGATAGAAAAAATAGAAATCAAACCCAAACCCGCTCCTCCAGTCGAGACTCCGCCACCGGCAATGCCTGAAACGGAAGTGGATAGTATCGAATTAAAAACCGGGTCTTTTGAGGATTTAAATATTTCTTTGGAACAGCTGGTCAGGTCATTGAATAATTCCCAATTGATAGATCCTGAAAGTACCGGCAGATTGCGGCAGGCTCTAAGAGAAACATCCGGTTTGTTGACCGGCGGTAGGATTAAAATCCAAGATTTGAATTCGGCCTTGTCTGCTTTAACAAACGGTGTGGAAGATATTACTAACATTCAGGGAAAGCAATTTGACAGAGAGGATGTTGATGATTTGGGATCTGTATTCAGGGCACTGA
>CAYRDM010000036.1:0-5602 GCA_964423175.1 uncultured Candidatus Saccharibacteria bacterium
AGAAATGTTTGCAGATGGCTGGGTGGAAGGTTCCGATTTCAAATGTGAATGCTGCAAAAACAAAACGTTCTCTCCTGAAGAAATTCTCAATCATGTGAAACGTTTCAGGTTGACCCTAAAAGGTTGGGGTAAAGTCCACGAACACATTTTCCCTTAGTGCGATCTCCCCGCACTTTTTTATTTATTGACATTTTTGTTGAAAAATTATAACATAAATCAAGCTTAAATTCCGTGGAGGGAGCGATGTACTTTAAAAGCCTGCGCCCGCACATTCTAATTGATAATGACAAAAGGTATGGTGATTCAGTAATTTTATTTTTTGAGCTTACGCTGAGATGTCCCATCTGCAATACCGAGAAGAATGTAATTACTAAGGGCCTAAGTTTGGGAACGCTAGATTTCGAGCCTTTGGAAATCGAGTTGAGAAAAAAACAGCATTTACTTACCAAACGAATACGAGATTTGAATGAAGTTCTACTTACTCTAGGTCAGCAGATTTGCGATGAATGCGGGGTAGTTTCAGTGCTGCCAGGAAAATCTCAAGACGAATTAAAAAAACAGGCTTTATCTAAAGAAACCAAGGACGAAGCAATAGCTAAACTGATAACCAGAAACTTTTCTAATATACCTCCGGTAATGGTCCTATAAAAATAAAATGGGTAAAACCCATTTTTTATTTGACCTAAAATTTAGGTTCATCTACCAATACCTGATTGCCCAGAATTTATCGACTATTCATTTTCTTTACCTCTTTTTCTAAAATGGCCAAAAAAATATCTAACTCCTTCTTTGTTGTTTGACGTCCTAAAGAAATTCTCAAATTAGATTTTGATAAATTACCTGATAAGTTCAGGGCACGAATGACATGTGACGGTTCATTTGAGGTTGAAGTACATGCCGAACCAGTGGAGACTTGTATGCCGTTCCGATCCAGCGCCAACATTAAGGTCTCGCCATCAACGTTTGAAAAGGAGATGTTTACGTTATTCGGCAAACGTTTCACATTGTTTCCGTTAAGAACACTGCCTTCAAACTTAGATAAAATGTTTTTAATCAAATAGTCTCTTAATATTATCAGCCGGTTAGATTCCCTTTGCCTATTTTTATCAGCAATTTCTAGAGCCGCAGCAAAACCTGCCAAGAGAGCTGCATTTTCTGTGCCCGCTCTTCTTCCCTTTTCCTGTGAACCGCCGACCGCCAAAGGTGTTAGATCAATGCTACGTTTGAGGTACAGACAACCGGTTCCTTTGGGTCCATAGATTTTAGAACCATTCAAAGTAAGTGCATCCACCCCCAACTGGTGTACATTCAAACTAAGTGCGCCCGCGGCCTGACATGCATCAGAATGGAATATCGGCCTGCTATTTTTATTAAGTTTTTTAGAAATCTCTGAAATCGGCTGAATTGTTCCAATCTCATTGTTTGCATAAATAACAGAAACCAAAACCGTATCCGGTCTTACGGCATCAATAACATCCTGCGCTCTTAATACTCCGTCTTTGCCTACTTGAACATAAGTAATCTCAAAACCCTCGTTCTTCTCCAAATATTCGCAAGCTTTTAAAACTGCGGGGTGTTCGATATTAGAAGTCACTATATGTTTTCCCCGCTTCTTATATGCTCTAGAAATCCCCAGAATAGCCAAATTATCTGATTCTGTTCCTGATCCAGTAAAAATCACCTCTTCCAATTTGCACCCTAAAACCTTTGCAACTTTTTTGCGATAATTCTCTAGTAATTCCTTCGCACTGGCTCCCTGAGAATGGACCGAGGAAGCATTACCCCAGGTACTTTTTAGATGCTTCGTAATTTCTGCCAGAACTTTTGGATCGATCGGAGTTGTTCCGGCATAGTCTAAATAAATATTGTTTTTCATATATTAAAACCCCGTTTATCGGGGTTTTAATATAACTCGTTTATTGACAAAAGTCAAAGTTATTTTTTGAGTAAGCCGTCTATAACTGTCTGGAAAGTTGCGAATGGCTGTGCGCCAACAATTTTTTGTCCGTTAATAAACGCCGTTGGCGTTCCAGTTACGCCGTCCTTTTGTCCTTCAGCTAAATCATCCGCAACACGCTTAGAGTATTTGTCTGAATTTAGACAAGAAGAAAATTGAGTTGTGTTCAAACCCACCTTTGCGGCATATTTTGTTAAATTGGCTTTTGAATAAAAAGCTAAGTCTGATTCAGGAGCCTGGTTGTCGTATAGCCAATCATGATACTGCCAATATTTGCCTTGCTCATTTGCACATTCAGCGGCCTCAGACGCCCAAATTGATTGCTGACCTAGAAAAGCATAATTTTTGAAAACAAATCTGACCTTGCCTGTGTTCACATAATCTTTGACTAGTTGTTTTTCTACTTGCTGATAAAATTTTTCACAAAACGGACAACGGAAATCAGCAAATTCAACTATAGTCACTTTGGCATTTTTATTACCTAAAATATGATCGTTGTCCGTAACACTGACATTTACAGGCCCGCTAGGCGCTTGAGTATTCCCTGGTGTCCCTGTGCCTGGATTATTATTCTGATATCCAGATCCTCTTGTATAAAAAAGAGAGCCGGCAATTATTATTGCCGCAATCAAAATTGAACCTGGCAAAATGAGCTCTCTGATATCGGGATTTTTCTTTCTAGATCTGCGCGGGGCAGAACTAGCAACAGCAATATCCGCAATAGGCTCATCGACGACCATTTCTTCGTAATCATTTTTATTTTCTATATCCATAAATATAAAGATAGCAGACGTTAAAACAGGGTCAAGCCAAATCTGTGCACACCTTTACTTAAAACCTATTTCGATTCTCAGGCCATAAAAATACAGAAACGAATCCTCCTATCAAACCAAAATCTCTGATTGTAATTTCATTTACCCCACTAAAAATCAATACTAAAACGATAAACACGATTGCCAAAATTGAGAAAAATTTGTTGAGAACGCCAGTTAAAAGACTGAAGCCGACCAAGATCTCGAATATGCCGTTTAGATAAATAAATTGTGTACCGGTTACAGAAAACTTTTCTACTATATCCAGTAAAGATTTCGGTACCCAGGCATTTAACCAATAGCTGGGATGGACCATCTTGTCTATTCCAAAACACAAAAAAACAGCTGCTAAGCCGAGTCGAAGTGCCAAATAAGAGTATCTTGAAGAAGTAAACATTAGAATCTATGCCGTTTATATCACCCTTGACAAATAATCAAAATTAGAGTATAATATAGAATAGTGGTCACTGGGAGATCTGTGGCTTTGTAGTAACCTTCAGGTCCCGCTTTGCGGGACCACAATAAGACCTATTTATATAATAAAGCGGTCTTATATCCTACTGCAAGGGAAAAACTGTGGGCAACTGCAGCTTAACCGCTCCCCTGGTAGCCATAGGAATTGTTATAAACTAAAACTCCGATATTACATCGGAGTTTTAGTTTAGACGAATTTAGTTTGTTTCTCCAAAAATTCGAACACCTTCTCATTGAGCAGGACGTCGCTTATTCTGGTTTTGAGTTCTTCGGGGTTAATATTTTTTAATGCCTCCGGTCCAGAAATACCTGCTTCACCTGAATTGTTCACCATGAACTGCTGTAAGACTGTTTCTAGTTCTGTTTGAACTTCTTTATCAGTCACTTTCAAATCTTCTGCATTAGCGATCGCCTTGGCAACCAAGCCGAATTTAACTTGCTCTTCTGCCCTTGGACGCCAATCTTTCCTTAATTCATCCTGAGTCTTTTTTATATGAGCCAGGTAAGGTCCGAGCTCCATATTCTTTTGGTGAAGTTCTTCGTCCAAATTCCTTATCATCGCATCGATCCTTCTTTCAACAAGCGTGGAAGGAACTTCTAGTTTTGTTTTCTCAGAAACTTCTTTTATAATCGCCAATCTTACTCTTTCTTTTTCTTTATTTTCTTTTTCAAGAGATAATCCTTTCTTTATATTCTCCTCTATCTCCTTCATGGATTGAAATCCTCCAAGGCTCTTGGCGAAATCGTCATCAAGCTTCGGCGGAATCCTCTCTTCAACCAACCTAACAGTTACCTCAAAATCCAAATCTTTGCCGGCTATCGTCTTTTGATAATAATCGGCTGGGGCTTTTATAGAAAAACTTTTAGTATCGCCTGGCTTCATACCTATTATATTCTCTTCGAAACCGGGCATAAATTTATTGTCTCCCAAGATTACTGGGTGGTTCTCGCTCTTACCTCCTTCAATAATTACGCCTTTGTCTTTGACAACAAAATCGACTTCTACTCTATCGCCGATCTTAGCGGGCATATCTACACTTTTCAAAACTGTACGTGAGTTAATCAAATCTTCCAAAACATTTTTTATTTCTAAATCTGCGATAACAACAGGATTCTTTTTTATAGTCAGTCCTTTGTAATCCCCAAGCTTTATTTCTGGGAACACAACAAGATTAACTTGATAAACAAGTTTGTCTCCCAAATTTTCCTTTATCTTGAAATCGGATTGTTCGATAACCTCGAGCTTCTCTGCTGAAATGGCTTTAGCTAAACTAGATTGGACTGCAAGACTTAAAGCTTCCTCCTTTATCGCCTGCTCACCAATTTTGTTACGCAAAACTTCTTTTGGTACTTTGCCAGGACGAAAGCCCTCGATCCTCACGCTTGCGGCAAGTCTTTTTTCAGTTTCAGTTATATAACCCAGCAAATCGTGTTTATCGAGATCCACGGTCAGCTCTACTTGAGAATCTTTAATTTTTTTAATAGAAGATGTCATTTTTACTTCTGCTGATTTTATTTGCTTTTCTTTTTTGTTTTTTCAGTTTTTTCTTCCGGATCATCTTTTGCCACATCAAGATTTATGGCTTCAGTTTTTTGAGATTCAACTTCTTTTTCAGCTTCAGCATTCTCGAGAGTCATCTTGGCCTGAGGAGCTCTAACATCTATCTTCCAGCCAGTAAGTTTGGCAGCTAAACGGACGTTCTGACCTCTTTTACCTATAGCAAGGGAGAATTGGTCATCAGCAACTTCTGCTAAGGCATGATGCCTCTGTTCGTCTAATATTTTAACATCAATAATTTTAGCCGGAGAAAGAGAATTTGTAATAAATTTTGATGGATCTTCATTCCATTCTATTATATCTATTTTTTCTCCGCCCAATTCGTTAATTACAGTCTGAACTCTAACCCCTTTCTGTCCTACCAAAGAACCTATTGGATCTACGCCTTCCTCCTTTGATATCACAGCAACCTTTGACCTAGAACCAGCTTCTCTGGCAATGGCTTTTATCTCAACACTTCCTGCATCTATTTCTGGTACCTCAGATTCAAATAGTTTTAAAACTAATTTGGGATGAGAACGGGACAATAAGACCGCTGGCCCTCTATTGCTATCCTCGACACGCAATATTAAAAATCTCAAGCGCTGTCCTATCCTGTAATTCTCGTGATAAAGCTGTTCTGCGGGAATTAGTAATCCATTGGTCCTACCCAAATCAACATAGACCATATTCCCTTCTATTCTTTGCACCGAGCCGGAGGCGACTTCTCCCACCTTTTTCTTAAACTCAACAGAGATTGCTTCTCTCTCAACTTCTCTTAACCTCTGTATTATGACTTGCTTGGCAGTCTGGGCAGCTATC
>CAYRDM010000037.1:0-5450 GCA_964423175.1 uncultured Candidatus Saccharibacteria bacterium
ATAAAGAGATAATGGGAAGGGCTATCGAGTTAGCAAAGAGGGCTCATAAAGATTTTGGTTTTGCGGTTGCGGCGATTATTGTGAAAGATGACGAAATCATATCTGAAGGGTATGCCTCTGTTAGAAAAGAAAGAGATCCTACTTGCCATGCAGAGATAAGTGCAATTCGAGCGGCTACAAAAAAGTTAGACAGTGCAAAGCTTAACGGATGTTACCTTTACTCAACTTATGAACCGTGTCCGATGTGCACCTCAGCTGCTGTTTGGGCCAAAATGGACGGAATTGTTTACGGATTAAGTCTAGAAGATAGAACAGAAAAACTCCCATGGCGAATTATGATTTCTGCGGCAGATGTTATTGATAAAGGTATTCCGAAATTAGAGTTATACCCAGAATTTATGAGAGATCAATGTTGTGTTCTTCTTTCTCTTTAACCCACGCCTTAATTAGCTTCTAACCAACTATCCCGCTCCATGGTTGACTTATTTTTAACGATACGTCATTATATTGTATCGGTCTTTTATTAATTTGTGGAGTTGAGATGTCCCTTCCTTATGAAGAAGTTGAAAGACTCAAGAGAGAAATAAAGGAATTATTTAATACCAATACGATCGGGATATCAAAGGTATATCTACACTGTCCGAATGCGGATGAAGACACAAGAGATGATTTCTGCATACATATAGGACTTTACTCCCCTCCCTCGGATGGCAACCCCATACCAAGCGAATATAAGGGGGTAAGAATATTCGTGGAGGTTATAGATAGAATAGTTGCTCAAGCAAACTGACCCTTTGGTCAGTTTTTAATTGCCTTTGCCTGTTTGCCATTTATAATACTTTGTGACATAATAATAAAAAATGTTGTTTTAAAACGAGTCGCCAATGTCTTCGACAACTTTCAGACATTTTTGTGAGGATCCCATGAATGCAACTTATATTTCAGAGGTTGCCGCCATTATTGTAGCTATCTTTTTACAAAGATGGAGCTGGGTAATTTTAGTAGTATTATTCGGAACATCTCTCCTTCTAGGCATTATTAACGCTTGGATAAAACATGTAAATAATGAACCCCTGAATGATTTACAAAAAAATGACTTTGAGATTAACAAAAATGACCTCATTTCCTTCTGTGCCTCTCTGGTCATTGGGTTATTCTTAAAACCACTTATGAAACTAAACAGTTATAATGGTTTCATTTTGGTGAGTATCCTGTTCGTGCATTTCGAATTATTTCTGTATCACTTTTCCAAACCAGATAAAATTTAAAAACAGCCATTTGGCTGTTTTATTTTTGGATAAGTTTGCACATTTGGGGCAGTTGCCCAACCAAACTATCGTACCCGATACTGAGGGATTCGGTCATTGTAACAGAATCAAAATTTCTAAAGTTTAGATCTGCAAAGGGTTGTTGGCTCTCTATAACAAAAACCTCTGGTAATTTTTCTCCCAATTTAGCTCGAAGCTTAAAATTTTCAATCTGGAATCTTGTCAATTCTGCCTCTGTTATCTGTGAGGCCACGATAATATCGCCAATGAATGTCTTGGGAGAATTCCGCTTTTCTTTGGATTGGCTGAAAAGAAAAACAAAAACTACGTCGCAATCCTGTTCAGCTGCCAAATCCAGAGGCGCATTGCCAAGTATGGCGGCATCGCCCAAAAATTTGCCGTCTGTGATCCTTGGAGTGAATCTGCCGGCCAACCTGGACGAAGCAAGTATTCCGCTGACTAATTTTTCATTGTTAAAACGATCCTCCTCAAGATAATTGGTAAAAATTACCTCTTCGGATGTTTCCATGTCCGTAGAAACTATGCTCAAGTCAATATCGGAATTAAATATAGCCTCAAAATCTAGATTTTTTAAAAGTAAGTGTTTAAGAGGCTCATTGGAAAACAAAGATTCTCTTTTCATAAACTGGTTAAAAGTAAAGGCATCAATACCCAAGATGCCTGCAGCAATTGCTGGTATTAAAATTTTCTTCTTTTTTGACCAGGCTTCGTTTAAATCTATAAATGGCAATAGCGCCGCCGAGCCACCTAGGGCAAGAAGCGCTTCCAAAGACGGTAACATAGAATAAATTTGCCTAGTCTTAAGATTGCGGATAATCTCTGATATTTTTTTAAAATTTTCTTCTGACCAAGGTAAACAACTCGCGCCAGCAATAGCTCCCGCCGAACAACCTATAATCACGTCGGGCTTGGGCAAGAAGTGTGACCAAGCATATAGGGCGCCAACATGAAGAGGAAGTCTTCTAAATTCAGACGGTAAGATGATTCCAACTTTTTTCATAAAACCTCTATGTAAAAGAGCTCTCTCTGTTCGAATACAAACAAATTAAGATTACCTGGTCAATATCCAAAACAAAACCCCGCGAAAGCAGGGCTTTGTTTTAATAATATATCGGATCCGAAATATTATTTGAGGACAGCTTCTTTAAGAGCTTTGGCTGGCAAGAATTTGGCCTTTTTGGAGGCTTTAACCTGAACGCTTTCGCCTGTTCTTGGATTGCGGGCCATCCTTGCTGGACGGTCAACAACTTTGAAAACTCCGAAACCGCTCAAATTTAATTTCCTGTCACCTGTCTTCATCACTTTGACTATCGATTCCAAAACTGAATCTAAAGTTTCCCCGGCTTGTTTCTTGGAAACGTTCCATTTCTCAGCCAAAGTTTGTACAAATTGGTTTTTCTTTACTGGCATAAGTCACCTCCCTTCAAAAAGCTTTAAATGTTTGGAGCGCAGATATTTTATATCCGAGCTTGCAAACACTAGCTGTTATAAAATAATTATCTGGCGTATTCTATGGCTCTTGTCTCCCTTATAACGTTAACTTTGATCTCGCCAGGATATTTCATCTCTGATTCAATTTTCTTTGCTATATCTCTCGCCATCTTCATTGCAGTAAGATCATCTATCTTTGTCGGGGTTACAAATATTCTCAATTCACGGCCAGCCTGTATAGCATAAGATTTCTCTACACCATCGAATGAACTTGCGATTCTTTCTAGATCTTCTAAGCGTTTCAAGTAAATCTCAACTGTATCTCTGCGCGCTCCGGGTCTGGCACCTGATATCGCATCGGCCGCCTGCACTATTCGGGACTCCAAGGAAGAATAAGGATATTCCTCATGATGGGCCTCCATCGCGGCGACAACTTTTTCATCAACTCCAAATTTTTGTAAAAGCTTGCGGCCTATTTCGACATGTGTTCCCTGAACCTCATGATCAACTGCCTTACCTATATCATGGAATAATGCGCCTTTTTTTGCAACCATGACATCCGCTCCAATCTCAGAAGCAAGCATGCCGGCAATGTGCGACATCTCAATCGAATGCAATAATACATTTTGACCGAAACTAGTTCTAAAAGCAAGTCTACCCAACAAAAATGTCAGTCTTGGATCAACGACACCTACGCCAACTTCAAAAAGTGCCGCCTCTCCAGCCTGTTTAATTTTTTCGTTTATTTCCGCCTTCGCTTTTTCTACAGTTTCCTCGATCCTAGCTGGATGAATGCGCCCGTCGGCTATTAATTTGTCTATTGTAAGTTTAGCTATCTGTCGTCTAACAGGGTCAAAACCAGAAACAATCAAAACCTCAGGAGTGTCATCTATAATGACATCTACCCCGGTCAATCTTTCGATGGTTTTAATATTTCTACCTTCTTTACCAATAATTTTGCCCTTAACTTCATCAGAAGGCAAAGCAACAACCGTTGTCATTGCATCTGCTATGTGAGAACCAGCATAACGCTGAATGGAAAGGGTAAGTATTTCTCTCGCCTTTTTTTCTATCTCGTCCTTATTTGATTGCTCAAACTTCCTCATTTTGTCCTGAAATTCTTTTGAGTATTCTTCTTCAATATTTTTGAAAAGTATTTCTTTGGCTTCTTCTTTTTTGAGACCGGCAACCTTTTGCAATTCCTGGTTCTGAACCTCCAATTTTGCGGACAGGTCGGCTCTTATTTTTTCAGCCTCAGTATTTTTGTTAACAAGACTACCCCTTTCCCTGTCTAATTCACGGGATCTGGATTCAAGCTCATTTTCTCTTTTGGAGAGCATGGTTTCGATCCTGACCAATTGCCCATGTCTCTCTTCTTCTATTTTTTTTGATTCTTCTAAGATTTTTAATGAATTATTCTTGGCTTCTAAAACCAAATCTTGGGCCTTATTCTTGGCTTCTGTTAAGAGATTCTCGGCTCGTGTACTAGCCGAACTTATGCGTTTATTTGTTAGAAAAAGGTTAAGTAAATAACCTATGGCAAGACCAGAGACTAAAGCTAAAACCCCTCCTATCACGGAGTAGATTCCAATATTCATTTGAAGAATTAAATACAGCCAATTTATTTACTATCACTTCAAAATTTAGAGTGATAGTCTGATTAGTTGTTTTAAAATAAAGTTTAAATTTAAAATAGACCTAGGCCAATATTATTCCTAAAAGCCTGTTTTGTCAATTAAAAAGCGCCCTCATCATTTAGGGCGCCACAATCAATTTACCAATTTGTCATTTTAGAAACTCAGCTTTTTGTTGGCAGACAAGACACTTAGTGGCCCAGGGCAAAGCCCTGAGTCGAATCACGCTAATCGTTTCCCCACAGCCTATATTGCGACACAATCCGTATCCGTGAGGCTCCCTCTTTCTCGAGGGTGAGTTGATATCTGCCCACAAAGTTTCAAGAGCCGGACCCATTTCTGCTATCCTTTTTACGGATTTATCTTCTAACAGCATGTTTAATTCTATCTCAATGCTTTGATTTCCCTGGTCTCCAGGGTTACTTCCAAGAACTTCGGTGCAACCGTCATTTGTTCTGGCAAGCTCAGTGCATTCTCTTAGACTCTCGGCTATAAATCTCCTGAGTTTATGAGACGCGGAAAGCTCCACTAGAATTCTGCCCATTTGTTCTAAAAGAAAAAATTTGGGCCATTTTCCAGTTTTGCTCCTCACCACTTCCTGCTCAAGCTTCAACATGATCAATCCCCCATTGTCTGATAGGCCCCAAGAAATCTTTGACCCTTCTTCTGATGTCTTCTGGCAAAGAATTAAAAAATCTACGAGCGGCGCTATCGGCGTCAAAGCCATTACGATTGCAGATTGCTCTCAAAGAAAACACCTCAGCTTCATCTTCAATGCCGCCGCCGCAGAACCAAAAAATTACTGCTGAGCCGAAATCAGAACTTCTATAAGACCGGATATCTTTCTTTGATTGGCTAATTATCGCCAAATCCAGGGAACTTAAGGGATTATCTGGGTTTTTAAATAGCTTGTTAACATTTAAGCTTTCCACCACTGGCACCTCCTTGTATAAATATAATTTACTATATTATATCCGTTAAGTCAAGGACTAAAACAGACTGATTTTGTTATACTGAATTGATGGAAAATAAAATTACTCCTCTTCTTCTCGTTATTTTGGATGGCTGGGGTTTTAGTAAAAAAAAGATTGGTAAT
>CAYRDM010000038.1:0-5342 GCA_964423175.1 uncultured Candidatus Saccharibacteria bacterium
CGGGTCTCATGTGCCTGGTCTCAAATTGAGGTTGCAAACCATCGCTAAAGTGTTGGAGGGCAGCCGTTTTGTCGGGACTCATCATGAGTTCCAAAAGATCATACGAAATCTATAATCTAAAACCTAACCCCGCATAGTAAGGAATCTATTATCCCAACTCTGCGGTTTTTTTATTTTTTAACAGATTTTTATAACTCATCTCAATAAGTCAAAACCCGCAATCAGGTTTTGCTTAGCTGTTGAGCAGAGTTATTTAATATGATAGACGAAGATAGAATTACCTATAACTGTAACTGGTTGATATGAGTTTAACCAGAGATAATTGATTTTGTTGGGCATAACATCGGAACCTGCAGAACTCATTAGGAATGTAGCGGATACTGCAAGCCAGCCATCGGATTGATTGCGTATTTTAAAATCGTTGGCATCTTTGAATTTTGTTGAATATGCCCAAACATATTTTTCATGCAGATAATAAGAAGGGTCAGCCCAGCCGAAGTAGTCAAATTCTATCTTAGAAATATTATTTTCATCTACCCACTTGCTGAACCTGATGAGATCTTGGCCCCAGTCTAAGTTAGAATCAACCACATATCTATATCCTCCGGGCGGTCCACCGGCCACCTGGTTAAAGTAGGTAAGGTAATAAGGGAATATTTTCAAATTTTCATAAACATGCCAGCCAAGAAGAACGGAAAGTATAAGAGAGCAGGCCATGAGCACATTCTTGCCTTTAATTTTTGCGCTCTCAATTACTTTTGAGATTTGGCCGGAGACCAAAAGAATTGCAAATGGGAATGTCGGAAGCAGGTGGCGAACACCTATGTTGAGAGTACTTTTTATACTCAATGACCAATAAATAATGAGCCACAATATCATTGCTGATTCCTCCGTATGATTACGCATACGATGATAAGAACGGTTGACCCATTCTCTTAATGGATATCGTAATCTTGCCACCGCTGCCAGCAGAGCGATTATCACCAGTGTCCACCACGCAAGGGTTTCTTTTAGGAAATAGACAATCGGGAAATATAGATGATTCCCGTACCTGTCTATATTACCCAGGAAGTATGTGTCATGAGGTTCGCTTGTCTGATGCAGGACCCTTAGAAAACCGAGCGCATACTCAGCCAATGGTCGTAAAACCGGATTCGAGGCAGCTTTTATTTCCAATTCCATGACAGAGCTGAATCTCATGTAAGAGTCACCATAGATTGAGGTTAGGATTGATCTTGTGTCAGCGGCTTGGCGTAGAGGGGGATAGTTGTGCGTGTGGAAGAAATATACTGGCCACACGATAAAAACTAAACCAATTATAAAAATAACAAAGGTTTGAAGCACGGTGTTAATCGAATTGTTAGTTTTTGTTCGAAACCAATTTTGATCATCTTTGGGTTTTTCAACAAAACCGTAGACTAATGAGAACAAGGAGAAGAACGGTACTAGAAGGAAGGTCGAAAATTTTAGTAACAGGGCAATGCCGAATGTCAGGGATGCCCAAATCATATTTTTTTTGTTTTTGTTTTTTAGGAATTTTATATAGAAATATGTCGCATAAAAAATTCCAAAAAGTGCGGCCATGTCAGTCGTTACCAGGCGCGAATGGGCGATTATGGTTGGAGAGAAGGCAAATAATATTAGAGCAGTAATTCCACCCGTGTCGCCGTATAATTTTTTACCCCATTTAAATATTAAAACAGCCGATAAGATAAAGAATATTAAAAGTGGCAGTTTGACCAGGTGTCTTATAAGATCAGCATTGTTGCCGGAGTTAAATATGAGAAGGCGTCCGAAATCCCACTGGCCGTTTACATCTTCCTGCCAGAATCTAGATTCAAATGCTGTTTGTTTGATTGCTATAAAAAGTAAAGGAATTGCGGCGATGTCTTTTGCCAAAGGGGGATGTTCGGGATTGAGACGCATGTCCTGCTTTACCAAATAAGAATAGCCAGCGCCTATATGTGGGACTTCATCGACGATTATAGAGTCGTTCCAAAGACTTAAAATAGCTAGAACTACTGCCGAGGCTATTACTAATCCTGCAAAAATTTTTATTGATTTATTCATTTGACTTTTTTATTAGTTTATTTTATTGTACAACACAGAGAACTTTAAAATAATATGAGGTCATTGATTGGGAGGAAAAAGATTCTGGAAATCTCTGAAGGATACTATTAGAGGTTTTTTTATGTTTTTTATCATTTTTGTTATTGGTACTTATATCCATGAAATAGGACATTTCGTTGGGGCTAAGTTATTTGGGTTTGAAGTTGATAGGGTTGTTTTCGGCGATGCTAGAGTGGGTTTTAGATTCCAAAATACTAATTTTTGGTTCGGACCACCCTTAACAGAAAGTGATCTTAAGGGTATAGCCGCTTATGTAAAAATTAAAGGTCTCGATGAACTTGATGATGCCTTTGGATTTTCAAGAGTTAAAAAGGAAGAACTAGCCGTTATTTATTTTGCTGGGTTCTTTTTTGAACTTATGTTTTCGCTTTTCTTGGGCCAACTTTTTTTTAAAAATATGCCGAAAGATATCACACTGATTTATTTCATTTTAATATTTCTCACATGTTTTGCCGGTTCTTTCGCCGATTTTGTAAAAGCTATGATTGTTCTGGCCTATCCCTAAAGCCCTGTTGGGCTTTTTATTTTAATTCTAAAATTGTACTTCTTTTATCATAGCCCCCAGAGAGATATTGGGATTCGTTCAAATAGTATATATTTTTTATTTTTTGTTTTTCTGGTATTTCGGTGTCAGTTAGAAACATTATCGTTTGAGCTTTGGCAGGTAAGCCGTCGATTAATTTGTTATCTCTGATTAGTATGTATATTTTATTTTTGTTAGACATTCGACTAATAACCGAACTTAATTCAATCGCTTTTTGATCGAATGCATTTGCTGCAGCTGGATTACCCGCCCATTCCTTGAAATATCTATTGTACTCACTAACGGTTAAAGAGATTAGTAGGCAGATCAGGGCTATCAGAGCCGCTATTGAGCTTTCTTTCATCCACCTATTTTTAATATGGAATTCATGAACATCTCTTGTATGATACCAATTGCCGATTTTATCAAGGATCCACCATAGCCCTTCGCCTGCCCAAATAAATACAACCGGACTGACTATCAGCATTTTTAAGCTATCGGGCAGGCCTTCATTTATGAATGCTATCGGAAGGATGCCTACAAAGAACCAGGACATTAGCAAAATTTGTACTGTTGAGAAATGGCCATGGCGTTTTTTAATGGCAAAAATTTTAATCCAGCTCCTTAGAAAACCCAAAATAAATAAAACACCAACGGGCCAAATCAAAAGTGGTTGCCCGGGTAAATTATGTAGCCAGTTGCTGTCTCCGCGGGAGTTGAAAGCCGTAAATAATAGTGCACTGTTTTTTAATAATGAAAGGAGCGGATTCGCAGTGTTAAAGATCGTTACGCTAGTTGTTTGATAGTACCAACTGACCCCATTGATAAGCGTCTTATAAACTAAGGGGATCACAAGTAACACCAGCACAACTAAAAAAAGGCCAAGACCACGGGTAATTTGATTTTTGGAGTGTTCGTATTTTTCATGTTCAAAGTCTTTTCTAACCGCATCCCAGTACGCCAGAAGCGCACACGCCAAAACTAAGAACATGAATAAGAATGAAGTGCCGGTATAAATACCTAGACCCCAGAAGATGGCGCTTAATCCGAAATTAAATAATTTTGACGATGATAGGCCTTTCCATAAAAAGTAAAATGACCAAATAAGAAAGAACGGCAAAATAACATCAGGCAGGCCCATTCTCGAAAAATTAACATGCCAAAAAGAAATAGCCATCAGATGGCTTGAAAGCGCAGCAATCTGCCAATTCAAAAGTTGTTTTGTTAGCAGGAAAAGACCCAAAACACTTAAGATTCCTATCAATGCGGGCGCAACTCTGAGAGCCCAGATTTTCTTGCCAAAAATCCAAATTGAGACCGCCTGGATTTTATTGAAAGTCGTGTATGAAGATATTTTTTCTGATTTTATAGAAATATTTTCAAATAATCGACTCGCAGAATTACCTATTGCCGCTTCACCATAGTAAAGCCCGTTTGGGATAGAGTTAATTTTCTGTAGCCTAAAGAAAGAAGCGACGCACAGGATAATGAGTACTACCAGAAATTGTTTTTTCATTTATTAAATTATAACAACTGATGGCGGGATTTTAAAGTCATTTCCTCCACAGGCAGCCGTAGGAGAACTTATGGATAAATGATTATTGGCTTTTGCGTTTTGTGATATAATGAATATATGCAAGAAATTCCACAGAATTTAGAGCAAGAAATAGCTCGAATAGAACAGGATTTGGCATCCAAAAGAGCTGCTCTTGAAAGTCAGCAAAAATCAGGTGAAATATCCGAAATACCCCACGAGAAGGAAACCCTAAAAGAGATTATCAAAGAACAATATTCACCATCCTCATCTGTCCCGACACAACAGACTGACCAATCTCAACAAGTCCCTGTTGGGCAGAACTATTCAGCCAATTCCCCGTCCTATCTTTCGCCTGAATTAAAAGAAAAAGTTCAGACCCTTATAGATGCGGCCTTTAACAAGGGGCTGACGGAGGCGTTGAAAGAAGCAAAAGCGACCAACAACGCGGCTTTGATAGATGCTTTTCACGATGCTCTTGTAGATGAGTTGTATGCTTATCTGGTGGAAAGAGGAAAACTCAAAAAAATATAACCATGGTATTGGAAGGTAAATCAAAATCAAAAATTGAGGACGAAAAACTTCTTGAGCAAGAGTTTTATGCCGCTTTAAATCAGAAAATAAAAGGAAAAGAGTTTTTATTTGAAGCCGCTGGTACCTTGAGCGCCGAAGGTGGCAAGGTTTTGATTTCTCCAGAAGGCATAATTAAATCAGATGGATCGGAGGGGGTATTCTATAAAGATTGGGATTCTGTGGCAAAAGGATGGACAAGAACCTCTAAATTTATTACAAAAAGAGCCTTGTTAAATCAGGCGGGGATTAAAGCTATGGGCCGACATGTATTAGAAGGAATTAATGCCGAAGATAAAATTAAAGATCAACTTAAAAAAGACCTAAATTTCTAGATGAGTTTGATTATAATTTTAGTTTTATTTGGTGTGCTGGCGATAATTTTTGTCGCTGCTTTGGTTTTGATAGGTAGCATGAGAACTCGTGGCCAGGTTGAGAGAGCGTTGAATATGACGCTTTTTTTAATTCGTGTACCACGCGAAGCAGATAAACAGCAGGGAGCTCAGAAACAAGAAAAAGAATTAATCTCCATCGGGGAACAGTTACTGTCCAGTTTTTCTAATATTCACTCCAAGGGTTGGAATA
>CAYRDM010000039.1:0-5318 GCA_964423175.1 uncultured Candidatus Saccharibacteria bacterium
CCCATCGGGATTCGAACCCGAGTTTGATGGCTGAGAACCATCCGTCCTAGACCAGGCTAGACGATAGGAGCGATCGATAACAATCTAGCAAATTTTAATAATAAAGTTAAGAAATTGAGATTATCCACAATGATGTGATTATTGTGGAATGTTTATCTCGTTCACAATCTTCTCCATCTTCATAGATCTTGAGCCCTTAACCAAAACGACATCGTTTTCTTGAATAACTTCCTTAATCTTGAGTCTAGCATCTTCAGAATTGCTAAAGCTCATAATTTTTTCTGCGGACATCTGATCAACAGCAGAATCTGCAATAAATTTTGCCGCTAAACCAACCGTAATCAAAACATCGCAGCGCTCCCCGGCCAAATTACCAACTCTATGATGTGCATTAACTTCATACTTACCAAGCTCTTTCATATCGCCTAGAATAGCTATTCGACGACCCTTTTTACCAAAAGATTCTCTTGCTTTGGCAAAATCTCTTAAAGTATCCAGAGCAGCATGCATGGAAAGTGGCGAAGCGTTATAAGTATCGTCTATTATTGCTGTCTCCTTTATTCCCCTGGAAAGATTCATCCTATGATGTGGCAATTCAATATTTTCAATTGACTTTGATATATCAATCAAATTTAATCCAAAATGCATGCCGACTGCTGCACCAGCTAAAATTGAATAAATCTGATGAAGGCCGACTAAATTATTTACCCTTACTGGCACAAAAGTACTTCCGCTATTTATCTTAAATGACAAACCACCAATACTGTCATTATTTTCGTTTGCAAAATAGGATGTATCCGAAGCCCAAATATCCGCATTATTAGAAAAACCGAATGTCATAATCTTAGCAGAAGTTTTTTCTCTCATATCCAAAACCGTTTGATCATCATAGTTTAAAACAGCCAATCCCCCGCTTGAAGGCAAAGAAGAAATTAGTTTGGATTTTTCTTTTGCAACCTCCTGAGGACTAGCGTAAAACTCAACATGAACAGGAATATCACCAACAGCGCTTACGACACCTACGTTCGGCTTAACAGTATCGACTAGGTATTCAATGTCTCGAGGTTTGTCAGCCGCAAGTTCTAGAACTAAAAATTTAGGATATTCTTGCTTGGGCCAGCCAAAAGTAAGCCAAAATGCCTTGAATAAAGACTCTCCCAAATATAAAGCTAGTTTTAATTTAGAATTTTTAAAATAATGTGGCTTTATCCTCAAAACAGCCATTGGAACGCCAAGTTCGTTATTAAAATTCTGTTCATTTTTGGCCACCCAAAACTTGTAGCTTAGCGCCGAAAATATTGCTTCTTTTGCACTAGTCTTACCTACAGACCCAGTCACTCCTATTACAATAGGTTTATAACGAGTGATCACCTTTTGTGCCAAAAATTTTAGTGTTTTCTTTAAAATTTTTCTCATTTTATTTTCTTGTCGGTGGAATATTAAAATATCTTATCAAATACCTAGCGATATCACCGAATACTGGGGACAAACTGTCTGCTGCAAATTTTATGCCTTGAGGTTTTTCCATCTTTATCAAAACGACAAACCGAGGTGAATATGCCGGAGCGAAGCCCAGAAAATCATGAATAAACTGGTCGTTACCCAAGTAACCCCCATCTGGGCTTGGTATCTGGGCAGTCCCAGTCTTGCCGGCGATATCATAACCCTTAATCCTCGCCTTGTCGAAACCTTTTTCGACGACATCAGCAAGCATAGATTTAATCTGTTCGGATGTTTTTTCTGTTATGGGAGCCCCGAGGACTTTTGGTTTTGTTTCAATAGAAGTGCCATCTGGCCTCAATATCTCTTTTATAATAAATGGTTTCATTAATTTACCGCCATTAGCTATCGCAGAATAAGCGTTGACTAATTGTATCGGCGAAACGGCAATGCCTTGTCCGAAAGAAGCGGTTAAAAAATTTAACCTGTGGCCAGAATAAAGATTAGAGATATTCCCAGAGACCTCGCCGCTTAAGTCGATGCCGCTCTTCTGACCGAAACCGAAACTGACGACATAATTTAGAAAAGCATCGTCGCCAGTTTTCTGCTCAGCAAAAATAGCACCGGTATTCAATGAGTGTTCCAAAACCTGCCTCATGGTTTGGATGCCATTGGCTTTTTCATTGAAATTTTTAATTGTATAGCCTGCCTCTTTTACTTCACCAGTATCATTGTATGTCGTATCGGGGGTAACCGCACCAGAATCCACGGCGGCCGACATTGTAATGGGTTTAAAAGATGATCCGGGTTCAAAAACTTCTTGAACCGCCGGATTAATAAAGTCTTGGAGCTGATAGGAAGAATAGCTGTTAGGATCAAAACTTGGCGAAGAAGCCATTCCGAGAATTGCCCCAGTAGTTGGATCCTCAACTATTATGGTCCCCTTTGAAGCATGCCATTTTTTTAAAACTGAATCTAAAGACAGCTCAATTAATGATTGAATATTCTGGTCTATGGTTAAAACCAGGTCGTCGCCGGCGCTACTTCCCTCTTCGGTTTTAGCAGGCTGTCCTTTTTGCCAAAACTTAAGAGTTTTAAAAATATCTGAATAGGTCTTATTCCCGAGCAAATCCTGAGTCTTAGTTTCACCACTTAAAATATCATCATAATACGCCTCTACACCATATCTGCCGACCCTCTGGTTATCCTGATAGCCGACAAAACCCAAGGTATGTGCGGCTGAGCTACCGCCAGCATAATAACGGCCGACTTCTGAAGCAACGGTCAAACCCTTAAGTTTTAGATCATTGATTTGCTTCGCCTGATCTTTATTTAAATTCCTGGCAATAACCATGTAGGATTTGGATTTATCAGAAAGTATATTTTCAACATCTTCTTGGTTTTGTTTAATTATAGGACTAATTTTTTCTGCGCTTTCTTTTGCTGAATTTATGTTTTTATTATTTGAATATAAATAAAAAGACGACCGATTAGTTGCGACTATCTTATTAGTACCAGAACTCAAATCAGAAAAATAAATATTACCTCTCCCGGAAAGAAGAGCAGACGGATTGTTGTATTGATTTTGAGCAGATTTAACAAAAGTCGAATGTTGGGCAAAAGTTAAATTAAAAAGCCTATAAGTTATTAGGCCTGTTAACAAAAAAAGTCCTACCAAAAATATATTGGCACGATTATCTCCTGAATTTCTGCTTGTCATTGTTTAAAATCTAGCACCTATCGAGATTCATGAAAAGCGAAACCGTCATTGTCCAACATTGCTCCAGTGTCTTTAGCTTCAACCAAGCCATTCTTTTGAGCAAAATTCAACAATTCGCTTAAACTTTGGGTCTCTCTATTAACATCCATTGCTGCCAATTTAGAGTTAACTTGATCAATTTCGCCTTTATGCAGACTCAGATTATATTTTTGAAAAACAAGAAAATTAGCCAAGAAAACATAGATCAGTACGAGAGATGCGATTAAGCCAATCAAAAAAATGTTTAATTTATCCTGGCTTATTTTTATTGTGCCGCGAACCCTGTCTTCTTTAAGAGGCTCTTTGGCTATTGTCCTACTTTTTTGTTTTATTTGGCTTAAAACACCTGTATAAACCGTCAATTATTTGAGCTGAGGCGTTCTTTCTCGGCTCATTTAAGAATTATTTTTTCTGCAACTCTCAACTTTGCGCTTCTGGATCTAGGGTTTTCTCTTATTTCAGTGAAATCAGCACGAATTGGCTTTTTTGTTATGATCTTTAAAATTCCTTCTTTGGATTTTGTTCTGAATAAATTCTTAACTATTCTATCTTCCAAAGAATGGAAGGTGATTACTTCTAACCTGCCGCCTACTTTCAAAAGATCAATAGCTTGTTCCAAACCCGAACTGATATTCTCCAATTCATGATTTACGCTTATCCTCAAAGCCTGAAAGGTTCTGGTGGCAAAATGTATCCTTCCCCTTCTGTACCAAAATGGGACAGCTTCCTTGATTATTTCAACAAGCTGTAACGTTCTTTCTATCCTCCCTCTCCTTCTTGCATTAACGATAGCGACAGCGATGGGGTCTGCGAACCTTTCTTCACCATATTCTTTGATCGCATTGGCCAATCTATCTTTTGACCAAGTATTCAATATCTCTTCCGCCGTTATGCCATCTTCTTCCTGATTGTTAAATCTCATATCCAGCGGCTCATCTTTTTGAAAACTGAATCCCTTTCCAGATTGGTCTACATGCCAACTAGACATACCAACATCAAATAAAATTCCATCTATATTATTAAAATCATTCGTTCCACAAATCTTTTTTAAATTTACGTAACTGTCATTTACTAAAAGTATATTTTCGAATTCTGAATTTTTGACCCTTTCATCCAATTCTTTAAACAGTTGATTATCCCATTCTATGCCGAGTAGTTTGCCGTCCGGTAATATCTTTCTAGAAATTTCGGCTGCATGTCCACCACCATCTATCGTCGCATCGATAAATCTACCGCCGGGTATGGGATTAAAATATTCGATCACTTCTTTTAGAAGAACTGGTTTGTGAATCATATTACTCCCAACTCGCCTAACTTTTCTGCAATTCTATCTCCATTTTTTTCCAAGTTGTTTTTGTATGCAGCCCATCTTTCCTCATCCCATATTTCCAACCTATTAAAAACACCGGCAATAACAATATTTTTTTTAAGCAATCCATAATCTCTCAGAAAATCAGGAACAAGAATTCTACCAAGCTGATCTAAATCCACCTCTGAAGCACCCGACAACATCAATCTTGCCAATCCCCTTGAATCTTGCTGACCGAATGGTAACTTTCCTAACTTTTCAGCAAGCTGTTCCCACTCCTTTACAGGAAAAAGGAATAAACAATTGTCTAAACCTTTTGTTAGGACAGCTCTCTCTCCAATTTCCTTTCTGAGTCTGACAGGAATTGATAATCTCTTTTTAGGGTCGAGTATGTGTTTGTATTCTCCAATAAACATAGATTTAGTAAAAAGTAATAAATTAGTTTCTGCTTTCTCTCTCTTTCTATCTTTTCAAAAGGCACATAGTCTACGATTTTGAGTTCTTGTTTATACATGTTTATTAACAAAAATATTTACTTGTTAACACTATTATCCACTTCATTACACTATGTACTCATTATATACCACCAGTTAATGAGCTTACAATACTCTGCAATGTGCATAACTATTGAGTCAATCCGATATTTGGCTTAAAAACAGAAAAACGCTTTATAATAAGCGTTTTTCTGTTAGTTTTTTTATTTTTTATTTTTTATTAAATTCCTATATATACAAGTTATCCACATAGTGAGTCCCGAACTCGCCTACCTCCCCACCAACGCATTCAATAGTTTCATAGTCTTGGGCCCAA
>CAYRDM010000040.1:0-5269 GCA_964423175.1 uncultured Candidatus Saccharibacteria bacterium
CTCATTTATGTTGGGAGGTAAAACTTCAAATGAAGAATCTAGCCCCAAATCAGCCAAAATCTTTCTAAGCACCCTTTTTCTTCCTTGAGATTCTGATCCCAAAAAAATTCTGGTATTAAGGTTGTTCACGGGATTCATGTTAAGGTCGCCTGAATTTAAATTAAAAGAGCGATTAAGATAATAGCATTTTATACAATTATGTCAAATAAAAAAAGCGGAAAATAATTCCGCCTAAAAACGCAAACTACACCATCATTAAGAATAACGAGCTAGTAGCGACTGTTCCAACAAAAGCAGTCAAACAAACATAGCCGATCCTACGATGTAAATGAGGATACAATCGGGAACCCTTCCTCCAAAAAACTTGTAAAGCAAATAAAACAAAGAAGACAAAAGCAAATGGAACATGAACCCAGAGAAACTCAGAATGTCTCTTGATAATACCCACATCAATTGAAAGTTCTATGAGAAGTCCAAATAAAACAGTAATATAGAATCCGACTGTCATTAATATGCGATGTCTGTGAAAATGTTTGGCATAACCTGTCTTGCGGTATTTACGGGCCTCCAGCCAGCCAAGCAGTATAAGAAAAAAAATAGTCACAAAAAGATAGATTAACAATAAAATCATTCCTCCTCCTCTGCAGAGTCGCTTATACCAGAAATTACCTTACCGCTATCGAGGTCGATTTCTATTTCGTGGCTAGAGACATCTTCACAAAGTCTTTCGTCATCATCTCCGGCAGCTTTTTCGGCAGTTTGTTCATCCTTAAAAAACTTAGCAGTTGCACTGCCGTCACCATTACTTTGTATATATACAGCGAACCTCAACTTAAGAATTCTCGGTTCTGGCACAATGGATTCCTCTCAAATATTTTAAAATACCATAATTATTAAACCACAAAAACAAAAATATTGCCATAGCCCCGGACAATCAGGGCGAGTTTTTAATCCATAAAAAACGCCGGGTCATTTGACCCGGCAGAAGTTAACACGCTCCCAACTAGAGCTTAAATTCGACAGCCGGCATCTGCCGGCAAAATTCATAAAAAACCTTATTCTCAGCTTGTTCCGAATCATCTCCTGGATCAGAAATCCCAAGAATTTCAGCTAAGGTTGTGCTGTGACCAGTCTCAGATTCATCTGGAGATCTTCCAATAATTTCAAGAATAGATTCGCGGATCTCTTCATCGGGCGCATCCTCGCAAACGATACCCATCTCGCTTTTCTCCTTTATTATATTATGCCACAACCTACTACATAAAAAATTATAACATGATTAACCGACAAAGTAAATAGTTGATCAGACCGTAAGGCGCTAGCGGATACTTCCACTTTTTTTATACTTTTTCCATATCGGCGCCCAATCTTCCTTAAAAAGTCCCAGCTCTATCAAATCCCAATATCTGCCATGCTTGAAAATATGTCTCCTTCTTCTACCCTCAACCTCATAACCGCAATGCAAACTATAGTTAAGGCTTCTTTTGTTAAAAGAGTAAACAGCAGAACAAATCTTACGTAGATTTAGTGTATTGAACGCATAATCCAAGAGAATCATCTTGGCGTCAGTGCCATAACCACCGCCCCAATATTCTTTCTCCCCTATAAGTGCCCCTGTATTTCCCACTCGGTCTTTCCAGTCTATTCTGTGTATTCCCATAGTTCCAATTGGTTGACCATCTTTTGTCTCAATGACAAAGACGATATTCTTGTCATCTTTGTCTAAATCCTCAATCCATTTTTCTTCTTGAGTTAATGTTTTAGGGAATGTGCCTATGACGAAATGCCTAACATCTGGGTCATTTATCCATTTGTAGAAATTATCCTTATCACCTTTTTCTATCGGCCGAAGGTTAACTTTTTTGCCTCTAAGAAAAACTGTTTTCTTGTCTGACATGTTTCCTCCGTTGTTAAATAACAAAATTGCCTCAGCTTGATTGCTGAGGCAATTTCTGTAACCCAGTTAAATAAAGTTTAAATAATTAGAGTTGCACATATTGTCCCAACAAAAATTGGCCCGTTACAAACGGCGTCTGTAAGACCAATATTCATTTGGGACTTATGCATAAACATAATTGTATAATATCATAATAAACACCACGAGTCAATGCAAAAAGCTCACGCCTATATGCCGGCTCGGAAACCTAGTATAATAAGATTATGCACAAAATTTCTCTTTCATTTCTTCTGCCTCTTGCAGTCTTGGTCATAGGGTTTGCTTTTTATCTTCGCGGCTATTTATCCGCTCCGTTGCCAACCGCCTCTCCCTATAAAAGCACATTGATTTCAAATACTCCTCAAGCCTCAAATTCAACTAAGCCGCTTTTTCCTGCCCAAGTTAACTTAGATGTACCCTTCACTTCACAGGCTCCCAACAAAAACTGGAATTTACCTTACAACGAGTTCTGTGAAGAAGCATCCTCTCTAATGGCTGCCAGCTACATCAGGGGTCTGTCTATCCCGACTGCTAATTTTGCAGATGCGAGATTGCTTGAAATAAAAGCCTTTGAAGAAAGAAGGTTTGGTTACTATCAAGATACTACCGCAGAAGAGACGGCCATAATTCTCCGGGAATTTTACAAACTTCCCAAAGTTAGAACATTATACAATCCAACCGTTGTAGATATAAAAACAGCCCTAGCTGATGGCAAGGCTGTCATAATGCCGGCTGCCGGCAGAGATTTGGGCAATCCTTATTTCCAGAACCCCGGTCCTCTGTATCACATGCTCGTCATCAAGGGTTATACAGCCAATGGTAAATTCATAACAAATGATCCGGGCACACAACATGGTGCTAATTATATTTACAATGCTGACGTGCTCATGAATGCTATGCACGACTGGAATAATGGCAATATAGAACTAGGTAAAAAAGTTATTATAATAGTTGGCTAAACACCTTTTATAAAATCAGCCTGCGCATACGCCAAAAAAGTAACACCAACAATATAGAAAGTTCGGTTGCACTGCCTATAAAAAACCCCAATGGCAAAGCCAAGACGCCGATGTGTGTAGAAAGTAAATAAGCACTTGGGATTGCAATAACTATACCGATAATACTTATAAGCACCGGTACGACGGTGTTTTTTGTAGCATAAAAAGATCTGGCCACAAGATGAACAAGCGATTCACTTGGTATGCTTAAACAGAACATTCCCAATGTCGCAGCGGTTTTATGAATATCATCCGCCCCAAATGCTCCGCCCCCCAGAAAAAATTTTATTAATGGTTCTCTGATAATAAAAATAAGGAACGCGGACATTACGCTACCTAGAGTTATGACCCAAAATGAATTTCTAAATGTTTGCCAAAAAACATGCACCGAACGACCTGTTATTGCTCCCGCCAAAACTGGGAAACTCGCAGTGGCAACCGTGATTCCTATCAAACTGACGGCAACACTTTGAAAATTACGAGAAAAACTTAAAACAGCAACAGAACCAGGAACAAGAGTAGAAGCAATCACAGTAAATCCCCAAAAAGTTGCCAACTCTATTGGATGACCAAACATCTTGGGAATCATAAGCTTAATGGTTTTAAGAAACTCCGGGGCACGAAAATTGTATTCCGGCTTGAGGTTAAAACCAGAACGAAAAATATCAATAACACGTGCGACAAGATGCAAAACTGCTCCACCCAGAGTTCCAAAAGCTACACCCATTACTCCATAATGAGGTGCGAGTAGCAAAGCTCCTAAAATTATTCCCAAATTATAAAGTGCCGGTGATAATCCATAGAACAAGAATCTCTTCTTGGAAATGAGTATGGCACCGATAGCATTTGAAGCGCCAAAAAATATTGGCGATAAAGCCAAGATCCTGAGTATTTTTACAACCAAGTCTCTGCTCGCCAAATCAAACCCAGGAGCAACGGAAAAACTTATTTGTTTAGCAAAAATTAATATCAGCACAGCAACAAGGGTCATTGTTGCAACCGCTGCCGTTGTAACTGAATTTGCGTATTCCTGAGCTCTTTTTTGATCCGATTTGAGCAGCTCAGTAAAAACTGGTATAAATGCTGCCGCTATTCCACCCGCAATCAAAATATTAAAAAGCAGATCAGGAATCAAAAAAGCGGCATTGTATGCATCTAGCAATCTTGATGCTCCGAAGGTATTTGCAAAGATGTGATCTCGCAATAATCCAAGCGAATATGACAGAAGAGTTGTAACAGCCAATGCAACACTACCAACAGGAATAAATTTAAGCAGTTTTTTCATATTCTTATATTATACACTCTCGTATTATAATCCATTAACATAAAAACTGGGAAACGTTCCCAGTTTTTATGAATTTGCTTTCTCTGATTTTTTATTTATTGAACAATTTTATAAACCAGCCGAAAACACTGAACCTGACCTCATTGTCTTTGATAAATAATTCTATTTTGTCCTTCTCCGCCTTAAGCAGAGTTATCTGCTTATCAAGCTCGGTGACAATTGCGGAATCTGCCGCCCTTGCTTTGGCCTTGGTTAACCTATCAATTTGGTTAGCAGTTTTTACAAGAGAGCTTCTTAAAATACCCAGGTTCTTATAATCTGTTCCTATAAAAAACGTTTTCCAAGAACTTCTGTTTTCTACCTGATCCATGGCATCAACTTCTTCGTTCTTTGATTCATTCTGTTCTTTGGCCACCTCTCTCAAATCCTTGCCTATACCACCGTCTCTGTTGGCGATACGATTGAGTTCCGTTGCCAAATTAGATATTACACTCCCATGCTCACTACTTTTTTCCACCCCGGTTTCGCCCTTGGCAAAAGCGCTCAAACCCACAACCAAAGACAACACAAAGGCTGTCGCCACTAACGCGGTCTTAATTGTTTGTTTATGTAGCATAATTTTCGACTAGTCTTAATAAAGATTAATTTTTTCGACTATATAATTATAACCCACTGTGAACTTAGGCCCAAACATCTTATCCACCCCTTAGGAAAAAAGAAAAAACAGTATTATAAGGCAAGGTCACATTACCAATGTGAGGATGATCATCTAAACTTATTTATTAATTGGGATTTTAAACCAAAAGGTGGTTTGGGATTTATTAGAATCAAAACCCACACTACCGCCCATGTCCTCGACAAAAGATTTAACAATATAAAGTCCCAGCCCGCTTCCTTCTGTTTTAGATCCCCCAGCGCTCCCTCTGTAAAACTTCGAAAAAATGTTACCTTTGTCTTTTTCAGAAATCTCCTCACCGTGATTAGTTACAGAAATTTTTACAAAATCATTCTCTTTGCTTAACGAAAGGCTAACCTTTGTATTCTCTGGGG
>CAYRDM010000041.1:0-5228 GCA_964423175.1 uncultured Candidatus Saccharibacteria bacterium
GCTTTGGTGTCCAATATTCAGAGTGGTGCAAATCTATTGTAATACCCCTGGCTCCCTCTTCGGGAGCATTGTCAATCTGATCAATCTTCTCGACTCTAGCTCCATAACCTTCGTCTTTCAAAAGATCCAAGGTATGCAAAATGGCCGCCGTTAAGGTGGTCTTTCCGTGGTCAACGTGTCCGATTGTGCCGACGTTTAGGTGCGGCTTGTTCCTTTCAAATTTTCCTGCCATTTTCTAAGTTTAGGGCTTGGGTTACAGGGTTCAAGTTTCAGTTTAGAATACTGATACCTAGAACCTGGAACCTAAAACCTTTATAAAAATTAGGGTGATTTTATTGTAATCTAAAGATTAATCTAAGTCAACTGTGTCTGCGAATAAATCCTGATTGTCTGAATTTTCTATTAATTCGGCTTCTTCCTTTTGTCTTATCTCTTCTTTTAACGCAGCTATCTCTCTATTCAGGCTTTCAACGGCAGATTCATCATAATCTATGGCATTCGCGACTGGTTCATCAAAACCATTTTTTAAAACGGGTATTTCTTCCCCCGATTCTAGCTTTTCAAACTTGTCATAAGGCATTACAACCAAAACTGGTTTGTCGCCTTCCATAACCAAAAGGCTGCCAAGTTTTTTAGTCAGCTCTTTTAGTTTAATGAAATCCATAGTTTTACTTATAACAAAAGCTTAAAATTGTTTCAACCCCCTAATATAAAGAATTGACTATTTTAAATGTTTTTGATAACCTTCTTTAAATCAATGGCTGAGTTAAATACAAATAGTAACTATGAACTTGCTTATCACCTAAACCCCGACCTCGAAGAGGCCGAACTTAAAGTTCAGGCTGACGAAATTTCTAACCTCATAACCCAATATGGTGGAGCTATTATTAATTCTAAAGCCCCCCAAAAAACCCACCTATCATATCAAATAAAAAACAAACAATACGCAAACTTTGGTGTTATAGAATTTAAACTTTCGGCGGAATCAGTAGAAAAGCTATCGTCTCAGATAAAGCTCCAGAATAGCGTTATGCGCTTCCTAATAATAAAGAAGCCTGCAGATAGCAAAGAGTTAAGAATACTTGGCCAGCACAGATCGAGAGCAAGAACCAAAACGCACGAAACCGGCTTACACGAAGTTCCCAAAACACCGGCCAAAGAAAAAACACCGGAAGAAAAAGCAAAATTAGAACAAGACATTGAAAAAGTAATCGAAGGTTTATAAAAATGAATTTAAACAAGGTATATTTAATAGGACGTTTAGCGGCAGACCCCGAAACCAGGACAACTCCCAATGGTCAAAATGTTGTGACTTTGAGACTTGCCACTAACAGAGTCTGGAATAATAGAGCCACGGGAGAAAAACAAGAACAAGTTGAATTTCATACTGTAATCGCTTGGGGAGGATTAGCAGAAGTCGCCTCAAAATATTTACGCAAAGGCCAAATAGCACTGTTTGAGGGAAGACTACAAACAAGATCATGGCAGGGTTCCGATGGAGTCAAAAGATATAGAACAGAAGTCATAGCCGAAGGTTTACAACTTGGACCAAAAGCAATGGGAACAACGACATCAAGTCAGAACTTCAATCAGAGCGTCCAAGCAAATAACTATCCCCCAAGAAAAAATAATTTTCCGCCAAAGCAAATAAGAGAAGATGACATCCCGGTAATCGATGAGGATGCACCAGTAACCAGCGACCCGATTATTAGTGATAATGACATAGAAGAAAAAGAAATAGATTTAAAAGACATACCTTTTTAATTAATAACTCGGCTCCAATGATATTAAACCCCATTGCAGCTGCAAAAATATGACTTGCCAAGCATGCCAAGAAAAAATTAATTATGTTGATTACAAACAAACGGATACACTCCGTAAGTTTGTTTCGGGCCAGTTCAAAATCTCATCTTCCGTTAGAACCGGACTTTGTCAGAAACACCAGAGAATGGTTTCCAACGCTATCAAGCTAGCACGCTTTATGGCACTGATGCCGTTCACCAAGTTGCAAACTATTAAGAAATAGGACCGTCAAACAAAAACCGCCTAGAGGCGGTTTTAAATATTGCAGTACTCAAGCTTGAGCCCTAACTAAAGAGGAGAGACCTTTCATTCGTATTGCCTTTATTCAACTCTACCTTCCAGCCACGGTCAATATATCTTCTGATAATTTCTGTCAAAACTTTTTCACCCGGAACCAGAATTGCTAAATTAAAAGAGAGCGGCTCGCCGTGATAATCATCTCTTAACCTCGCATCTATTCGCGCCTCTAGTTCACTAAGATCCCGGCGTTGTTTTTCTGTTAATATAGATGCATCTTCCTTACTTATCGCCATAACTATGCCCTCTTATTTTATTTAAAAGTACTCTATCGATATATCAAATCGAAATTAAAAAAACAAGACCCGCTTTTCAATGCGGGTCTTGCCTAAAACTAAATCTCAAAACTTAAGCCTCTTTAGCAACTGTAGCGGCTTTTTTAACTGCGGCTAGGATTTCTTTTTCTACTTTTGGATTCTCTTTGAGGAATTGTCTTGAGCCTTCCATGCCCTGACCAAGTTTCTGCTCATTGAAATTATACCAAGCACCAGCTTTAGCAACGACGCCCAAAGTCACACCCGTATTTATCAGATCTGCATGACGAGATATGCCTTCATTGTATATAATATCAAATTCTGCGGTTCTAAATGGGGGAGCGACTTTATTTTTTTCTACTTTGGCGCTATGACGATTACCTATTATCTTATCACCATTTTGAATCTGAGCCGAACGTTTTATTTTAACTATAACCGAAGCATAAAAGTTTAAAGCCAACCCACCTGGTTTAGTTTCAGGATTACCATACATAACACCAATTTTATTTCTTATCTGATTTATAAACAAAACAGTAGTGTTGGTCTTGGCGATAACCCCAGTGAGTTTTCTACAGGCATGAGACATCATCCTGGCTTGCAAACCCATATGCTGCTGATCCATTTCCCCTTCTATTTCTGCGCGTGGAGTTAAAGCGGCAACAGAATCAACCACAACAAAATCTATGCCGCCGGAACGAACCAAAGTCTCAACTATTTCCAACCCCTGTTCACCAGTGTCAGGTTGAGAGATGAGCAAATCATTTATCTTAACTCCGATCTTCTTTGCATAGTCCGGATCCATAGCATGCTCAGCATCAACATAAGCGGCAACGCCACCGGCCTTTTGAACTTCAGCAACGAGATGAAGTGCCAAAGTTGTTTTGCCAGAACTTTCTTGTCCGTATATTTCAATTATCCTGCCCCTTGGTATTCCCCCAACACCCAGCGCCAAATCCAAAGAAACAGAACCAGTGGATATGGCATCTACATCAACTTTTGGAGTATCGCCCAATCTCATAATCGAGCCCTCGCCATATTTATCCTGAATTTCTTTGACAGCCAAGGCGACGCTTCGACTTCCTCCATCACCTATTTTTTTTGATTCTTTTTCTTCTTTCTTTTTATCTTTAGCCATAGAAACTATTTCAATCAATGCCCTCCCGACCATTGATTATTTATTAGACCAATCTACCAAATTAAATTTTTACAAGCAATCTTGCCTTTTCTGTTTATTTATTTTTTCCATTATTAATCAAGGGAGATATAAAAAAATATCCACCACCCTCCCAAGTAGTAGATCCGGAGCACCTAACCATAGAAATTATTATTCGTGACAACCGTTAATAAAAGTCGCTATCATAACTGCTCTTTCTGCGTGATTTTTTATTGAAAGACCTAACGACGCAGATCCTATTACATCCATCAACAATGCTCTTTGCCTGATATTCAACGTCGCACTCTCATTTGCCCCCATTTCTATAGAAACGATGAGATCAGCCAATTACCATCTCTTCTGTTTTCTAAAAACCTCCTCATAAGAACGCAAAAAGTCATTAGCAGATATTCTCTCTTTTTCGAGTTCACTTTTTTGTCCGCTTGGAACAATTTTGCCCGTCACAAATTTTTCTTTATTCTCCATATTTTTATTCTAATTTAACCTTTCTTGAAAATCAATTAAGCAATGCTCCGTCAATATGATAGCATCCGACTAAGCGTAGCCGAAAGCCGTCATAATCAAATTTATTCCTCGACCGCAATCTTATCATCCAACCTTGAATCAGATGACGCTGTTTCTGCTACCGAACCGTCGTCAACATAATGATCTTCTGCTGGAGGCACACCTCCACCCTTACCTATATATACCTCTCTAGGTTTGGCACCCTCACCTGGGCCTATAATTCCAGCTTCTTCAAGCAAATCAAGCAACCTTGCGGCTCTGGCATAACCCACTCTCAAACGACGCTGTAACAATGACGCCGAGGCCTTGCCTGCTTGAGCAACAACCTCTTTGGCATCCCCGAACAAAGCGTCACTGCCATCTCCTTCTTCTGACGCAAGCGAAACACCTGACACCGGTTCATCAATATTAAGAGTTAATTCTTCGGTCTTCTCATCTTCACCATTTTCTTCTTCAATTTGTTCTGCTTGTTGCTTGATAAACTTAACAACTTCTTTAACTTCTTTTTCGCTCACATAAGCGCCCTGCAATCTCTTAGCCTTAGAAACATCACCGCCTAGATAAAGCATATCGCCATTTCCGAGAAGCTTTTCAGCACCTGCCATATCCAAAATAGTTCTAGAATCAATTTGAGAAGCAACCTGCAAACCTATACGTGAAGTGATGTTGGCCTTAATCAAACCAGTAATAACTTCGACTGACGGTCTCTGAGTTGAAACAATCAAATGGATACCGACTGCTCTGGCCATCTGCGCAAGCCTGACAATTGCCGCCTCAACATCTCTGCCATGAGATGCCATCAAATCAGCCAGCTCATCAATAACAACAATGATATATGGCATCAATTCTTCTTTAGATGTCGCCTGTTTTGTATTATAGGAAACAATATCTCTTGAGCCGACGGAAGATAACTTCTCATAACGCTTTTCCATTTCTCTAACAGCCCAACGAAGTGCGTTCACAACCTTCTTGGGATCAACAATAACCGGAGTTATGAGGTGGGGAATACCATTATACAAAGATAGCTCAACACGCTTTGGGTCGACCATAATAAATTTGAGCATGTCAGGGGAGTGTTTATACAAAAGCGATAGCAGAATTGTGTTTATTGTTACAGATTTACCAGTACCAGTGGCTCCGGCAATTAGGAGATGAGTCATCTTATCCAACCCAGCCATAACCGGAAAGCCGGCGAC
>CAYRDM010000042.1:0-5140 GCA_964423175.1 uncultured Candidatus Saccharibacteria bacterium
CAAAGAATCGGACCTTTTATTTTCCCTACTTGTTTTTGTACTGCCAGATATTCCAAAATTCTTTCCTTGGTTTTCTTTAAACCATAATGATCATGATTAAGAATTTTTTCAGCATCTTTAAGTTCCAGTTTGTTTTCACCGTCAGTAGATTTCTTGTTCCAAGGCAGCTCAACTAACCAATCTAAATAAGTCCTTAAATAAGAAACCTCCGGACTAAATGAGGGCATTTTTTCAAGTCTCGCCAATTCCTTCAATGCTTTCGCTTCGGTTTCTTTTGGCATACCCGCAGATTTTATCTTGGATCTGAGTGTGTCGATATCGCTTTTCTCAGAATCAATACCTAATTCCTTTTCAATGCTTTTCATCTGCTCTCGCAAAAAGACCTCTTTCTGCATTTTACCAAGTTGTTTTTTGGTTTCTTTAAAAACCTTTCTCTCGGCTTCGATTATTTCTGTCTCGCGAGAAATATAAAAATTAACTTTTTTCAAAGCCTCCAGTGGATCCAGAGCTTCCAATATATCCTGCTGGTCTTTTAATTCTAAGTTAAGATTGATTGTTATTAAGTTAACAACCTGCTCGGGATCTCTGACCTGATTCAAAACGTCTATTAAATCGCTAATAGCCGCCGGCGTCTGGCGAATCTCCAACAGTTTCTTGAACTGTTCTATGGTCGCCCTCGTTAAGGCCTCGGCCTCAACTCCATGTTTGGTAATGTTTTTGGCTGGTTCTATTTTTGCTCTAAAAAATGGTTCAATTTGAGAAAACTCTTTTATCACAACCCTGGCTATACCCTCGACATTAATCTTCGATGAACCATCTGGTAATTTGTGAACTTCAAAAACTCTACCGACAGTACCGATACGAAAAAGGTCTTTCTGATCAACGTCATCATAAATATTTTTCTGAGCGACAAAAACAATTAACTTATCCTTAGGCATTGCGGCATCAAGGCTTCCCATTGATTTTGACCTCTGCACTAGAAGAGGGATCACAACCCTAGGGAAAAGAACCACATTCTTAAGTGGTATTAATGGCAACTCGTCTTGGATTGTCGTATTTCCGGAATTAAATGGCATATGATTTTTATATATATTTTAGCAAATTTACAGATAAAATCAAGGTCTTGGACATAAAATAAAATGGCCTGGGCCAATTTTATATTTTAACTTTGATAACAATACTATGACAGCACGAAAGTCTCACTCTCCCGTGGCGCAACAGCATTTACACCAAATTTTTCATGGGCCAAATTTGCCAGCGTACTAGATGACTCTTCTTCGCCCTGAACAACAAATACCTGTTTTAAACCGCCGCTTTTTTGATTGCCAGCAGAACCGCCTATCCATTTCAAAAGACCGATCTGGTCCGCATGAGCAGAATACGCCGAAAGATTTTCTATACGACATTTCACGTCAACCTTTTGGCCCAAAATTTTTACTTCCTTATCACCCTTTTGTATTCTTCTGCCCAAACTCCCGTCAACCTGATAACCCACAAACAAAATCGTACTTCTTGAGTCAGGCAAATACCTAATCTCATGATGAATGATTCTACCCCCCTGGCTCATTCCAGAACCTGCAATAATAATTTTAGGCGCCGGAACATTATTAATTGCTTTTGATTCTTCAGTCGAACTGGTCATTTTTAATCCAGGAAAATTAAAAATATCATCCCCCGAGTTGATTATGTATGTTGTGGCCTTATTAAAATAATCTGAATTTTTTGAATAAGCAGAAGTCATTTTAATCGCCAAAGGACTATCAACAAAAATAGGAACTTTAGGTATGAGGCTCTTGTTTACCAAATCGTTAAGCTCGAAGAGGAGCTCTTGCGTTCTTTCAATCGCAAAAGAAGGTATCATCAAAACACCTCCCCTATTTATGGTTTCCGTAATTATTTTGGCTAGTTTTTGCTTTCTCTCCTGCCTATCTTCATGAACCCGATCACCATAAGCGGACTCAACAACTATATAATTGGCGTCTGCTATCTGCTCTGTGTTTCTAAGAAGAGGTGTAGGCGGATTGCCTAGATCTCCTGAAAAATAAATTTTCTTTGTTGTTCCTTCTTCTTGCCAAGAAATTTCTATAATAGCAGATCCCAATATGTGCCCGGCGTCATGAAAAACAACCCTAAATCCTTCGAATTCCAAAGCCTCGCCATAATCGATACCCTTCACAAGAGACATCAAAGCATCGACATCCTCCTGTTGAAACAAAGCCTGATGTCCAGAAGTTTTCGCCTCTTCTTGAATTTGTCTCATGTTGTCTGGTAAAGCTATCGACATTAAATCCCTGGTTGCTTTTGTTGTGTAAACGCTACCCCTAAAACCATCCTTGTATAGTTTGGGTAAACGTCCTATGTGATCGATGTGGCTGTGGGTTATAAAAACATACTTAATTTCTTCTGGATTATATTTGAAAGGTTGATAATTCAAATCTTCAGCATATTTACTGCCCTGGTTCAAACCACAATCTACAAGAATTTTTGTAGTGCCAGTGTCTAAAAAATAATTAGCACCGGTAACAGTTCTGGCACCTCCATAAAAAACTATTTTCATTTATAAATCAGAATAATATTAAAGAAAAAAGATAACCAATGATTGTTATTGCCACTATCGGCGGGAGAGCAGCCATTGGCTTGCGAACTTTTTGATTATTAAAAATTAAATGCATAAGAAATAGCCCCAATAGTGAGAAAAATCCAACCAGCAAAGACTGTTTAATAGAGTACCTGACCAGTGATGCGGATAGCAAAAGAGGAAAAATAACATCGCCAGAACCCAATATCATAAAACCTTGTCCTGGGGTAATATTTGCTATTTTCTCAGTGTGACTGCGACCTTCTTCGGGCACGACAAAACCAAAAATCGCATGCGATCTTATCATCGCTTCTGCAAGTTTTATCATATGTCCTGTTTTATAAACCGCGACGATATCATAGAAGGACATAATTACTAAAATCCAAACTATAGTAACCGGGGTTAAAGAAAGTCCGAAAGCGGCACCAACCCCAGCGAGAGTAATTACCATTACCAAGTTCTGTATAATCGCATTATTGAAAAATAAAACCAAAACAGCAGCCCACAAAGCAAGAAGTGTGGCAATAATAGGAGCAAACCAAATACTTGCTACCGCCTGAACTCCGCTGAACACTATTACTGCGAAAAAAATCTTAAACAATATGGAACCTGCCCGTTGGAATTTAGTTGCCAAAAAGACAATAAGAAATATAAACAGGGCTAAGATTATAAAATCCAAAACATTAAAGGCCGAAAATCCTTGTGCCTCAACCGGCCCAAGACTCGGCAAAAACTTATGTGCAACAAAAATTCCAAGAATTTGGGTTAAAGCAAAGGGCACAAAAATTCTTACAAAGTTTTCTGGTTTGAAATTCATTTTTTAAGCCACGGTTTGTCTGGATATTTTTTAATTATGAACCTATAACCCACTTCCTGCACTGACAGACCTGGGTTATTGGCCGAGACCCATTCATCAATCAATTCTCTTTCCGATGAAGAAATGTTTTTTAAATTATTGGCGGAAGCACTCAAAATCAAATTATCTGAATCAAAATTTTTAAGCGCTATGAAAAACAGTCCGATAAAAAACATCGAAAAAATTAAAACAAAAACGCCTCCCACCCAAGACTCGATCACAAATGTTGCCGGATTTCTCATTGTTAGAATTAAGGCCTAACTATTACAGTACCCTCTTCGGATTGGGTATAAGCGTTGTGATAACCGAAAATTCCCGACTGATTAAAAGTATAATTGAAAATGCCTTTCGCTGGAATATCAGCAACGCTATCAAAGCCGGCAAGATTTGGCACACCACTTGTATAATCAGAAATGACTCTCAAGGGTGTCTTGCTATCATTTTGAAACTTAACACTGTCCCCCACATGAATCCTGATGTTGGTTGGACTAAAAACTCCTGAACCATAAAAAACAGTATAAGATCTGGGTTCTCTTGAGACGACGGCCTTAGACGTATAGGCTTGGCCGCCACTTAATAAATCTGGGTTATTACGGCCAAAGTATAAAACAGCCAAAGCGAAAACCGCTAAAACAAAAATTATAAAAATCCATGTCGTATTTTTAGAATGTAAGTCAAAATCCTTCATAAAACTTTATTATACCACCATAACAGGCCGGGCAAAAATAAAAAAGACCCCATTAGGAGTCTTCGACTTTTGACCAAACCTTGTTCATTATCTGAACTGCGCAACGCAAATTATCTTGCCGATTAGTACCATAGCTCTTGCAACCGACGACTTTTACAAAAATCTCGTTCTCGCCGTCAGAAACTGAACCCTTTTTAAACTCGAGTGTAACCTCATTTTCACCACGACGTACAGCACAATTGTATGCGTTTGGAGCATCACGATTTAAAAAATCGTGATCCTTTGTAAGCAAATAAAACAGTGGCTTCTTCTTGCCTCTAGTCCAAGCCCTGCCTCTGCGTATGATTTTAAAAATATGCTGAAGTACGCGAAAATCATTCAAACCCTCTAGGGCCTTTCCTGGATGTATAACAAGTGCCTTAAAATCAAACTTGTGAGCGCAAAGTACCAAACTTTTATCGGCACAATTTTCACTACAGCGGTCAAACCTTGGCATATTGGCATCAAGAAAAAGAACAACGTCAAAAGTTTCCTCTTCCTTAGCTGACAAAATACCTCCAAATGATCCTTTTTAAAGTCCCCTTCAGACAAAACAAATATAATCCTGCGCCTCAAAATAGTCAAATAAAAACGGGCTTTAATCCCGTTCATTCCAACTTGAGAGCCAGAGTCTTAAAGCTACCGGATTGGCTGACAATCAATCTTTTTGAATTTACATCTATCTGCCCGTTGAATGCTTTCTTAGGCAATTGATATAAAAATAAAATTTCAGGTCCTCGTTTTGAGGATCGATCTATTTCTAAAACTTTTTCTATTTCTATGCCCAGGTTGACCGTATCACCAGCCACATAAACAAAGCCGACCTTATAACTGCCCTCCTGTATTTCTGTGATTGCCAGGCCCGTTCTAAGATTGGATAGGCATATGAGATACAAAGTAAAACCCAATAAAATAAATATCAAGACTACGAACCCAAAAATTACATACTCAGGAGTTTTTTTAGATTCTTTGAATATAA
>CAYRDM010000043.1:0-5074 GCA_964423175.1 uncultured Candidatus Saccharibacteria bacterium
GCCTCTTCTTTTTTTGTTGTAACTTTTTTAGTTGGCATTAGTTTATTTCCAAGTTCTTTATTATCTTATCTCTTAACTTATTTGGCGCTAGCATTCTATAGACTGCTAATTTCAAAACTCTCTTGGGGTCTCTCTCGAACAAGGTTTCAAGCTTTTCTGCTTTCATGCCTCCTGGAAAGCCGGAATAGTGATAGTATGTTTTTTGCTTGGTCTTTTTTCCGGTTAACTTTATCTTCTTAATATTAGTAATTAAAACCTTTTCTTCCGGTAACATATAGGGCTTATAATTTGGATTTGTTTTCCCACGCAAAATTACAGCCACTTTGCTGGCTAGCCTACCCAATGATTGGTTTGTTGCGTCTATATTATGGATATTCATGTTTTTATTTAACCAACTCTATTATTGCCATCTTCGAACCATCACTGAGTCTCGGTGGAAGATTGATGATTCTTGTATATCCACCGTTCCTGCTAGCAAATTTATCACCAGTTTCACTGAATAATTTTTTGGCTGAAGCAACACCTAGTTGGGAAGATAAAAGCCTTGTGTTGGCCAAATTTTTTGTTTTGGCTCGAGTTATCATCTTCTCAATATAAGGTCTTAAGCTTTTAGCCTTGGCTTGGGTTGTAGATACCCTTCCATTTGTTATAAGGGCATTTGCAAGATCACGCAATAGCGCTTTGCGTTGTTTATTCTCCCTGCTAAATTTTCTGTTTTTTCTGCCGTGATTCATTGTTTATTCTTTCTTCTTGCGAGGCTTCTTGGCCTTTTCAGAAGTTGGGGTTTCTTTTGGAACTTCAACCTTACCAATTATATTGAAATGCTCAACTAATATGTCAGATGATTTTTTGAGAGCCTCTTCTGGGGTTATGCTTCCATCGGTTTCAATATCTAAAAGAACCTTGTTAAAATCTGTTCTTTGTCCAATACGAATGTTCTCAACTGTGAAATTGACGTTTCGAATTGGTGTGAATATACCATCTATTGCTATTTTACCGACTGTCAATTTTTCTTTTTGTTTTTGTTCTACTGGAATATAACCGATTCCTTTTTCAACTGTTATTTCCATTTCAAGCTCAGTCTTCTTGTCAGTTATTGTTGCAATTTTCTGATCCTTGTTTATGATTTCTACCTCAGAAGTTGCCTTGATGGAGTCTGCTGTTACATCTCCTTCGCCTTTGGCTGATAATGTTAGTATTACCGGCTCATCCTTGAAAAGTCTAAACCTGACTCTTTTAAGGTTAATTATGATTTCGATTACATCTTCTAGAACACCAGAAATTGCTGAAAATTCATGATCAACTCCTTTGATTTTAACAAAAGTAACAGCTGCGCCTTCCAATGAGGACATCAAAACACGGCGCAAAGTGTTGCCGATGGTTGTGCCGTAGCCAGGATAAAGAGGCCCTATTTCAAATACGGCTTGATTGTCTTTTTTGGAAACTATTTTTGGTTCTATTGGCAGTTGAATCATGATCTTGAGAGGCTTTAGGTTTGATTATTGAGTTTTAGTCTGCAAAGCAGATTCCTAACACTCACTAGAATCACCTATTACCTTTTTATCGAGAGTAAAATTCAATTAATGATCGGATGTCTTTTGCTTCTAGTCCGCTATCCTGAATTGTCGGCATTCCTATAATCTTGGCAGTTAAGCTATTTTTATCTAACTCAATCCATTTTGGTGCTTCATACTTTTTAATCCACTGGCTTACTAGATTTGTAAACAGTTTTGTCTTCAAGCTACCTTCTCTTATCTTTATCATGTCCCCCGTTTTAACTTCATAAGAGGCAATTGATACTTTTCTTCCATTTACCAGGATATGGCCGTGATTAACAATTTGTCGAGCCTGATCTCTGGACTGGCCTATCCCTGCTCTGAAAACTACATTATCCAATCTTCTTTCCAGCTTTTTAATCAACGTGTCTCCAGTTTCCTGGCGGGATTCTATTGCATCTTTGACCCAGTTTTTAAATTGTTTTTCCATCATTCGGTAAGAGTTTCTTACTTTTTGTTTGGATTGCAATTGAAGACCGAATTCAGATGAGCGGTTCTTAAAAGCTTTGCCGTGCATTCCAGGCGGGTACATTCTTTTTACGGTTGCTGACTTTGGTGAATATGAACGCTCACCCTTTAAAAAGAGCTTTGCACCCAATCTTCTTTCTATTTTTTCTCTTGGTCCTGTATATCTAGCCATGTTTATACTCTGCGAGGCTTAGCCGGTCTGACACCATTATGTGCCATAGGCGTAGCATCTATTATTGAAGTTATATTGATACCGCTGCTTGCGATTCCTCTAATTGCAGCTTCTCTTCCTGGACCTATTCCTTTTATTGAAATTTTTGCTTCTTGAAGTCCTACCCTTTTTGCTTTTTCTGAAGCATCTTTGCCCACAAGGGTCGCGGCGTAGGGAGTCGATTTTCTGGCACCCTTGAAGCCCAACATTCCGGCTGAAGAATGGGCGAAGACATTACCATTCGGGTCTGCTATAGAAACAATCGTATTGTTGTAGGAAGAAGAAACATTAATGATACCCTTGAATATCTGTTTTTTACCCTTTTTGGCAGCATTAACTTGGCCTGATTCTTTTTCAGCATTTGCAGAACTTTCAGCTCCAGTTGTGATTCGTTTTTTACCCATTTATTTTATGTCTTTTGCGCTGTTGGTTTTCTTCCGGAACCCATCGTCTTCCTTACATTGCCTCTTATGGTTCTAGAATTTGTTTTAGTTCTTCCATGAATCGGGAGCCTGCGTGCATGTCTAACACCACGCCAAGCACCTATTTCTTTCAATCTCTTAACATTATCAGAAATTTCACGTCTAAGATCTCCTTCTACTTTGTAGTTTCGGTCGATTACGCTTTGTATTTTGTTCACCTCTTCAGTGGTAAGATCTTTGGCTCTTTTGTCCTTATTTATATTTGCCGATTTTAAAATGACCCTGCTAGCGGTTAATCCTACGCCGTAAATATACCCGAGGGCATATTCTATTTTCTTGTTGTCTGGAATGTTAATTCCTGAAATTCTTGGCATATAAATTACCCTTGTCTCTGTTTGTGTTTTGCATTAGAGCAAATACAATACAGTTTGCCTTTTCGGCGTACAAGTTTACACTTATTGCAAATTTTTTTAACGGAAGCTCTAACTTTCATATTTTTATTTTCTATATGTAATTCTACCTTTGTTACCGTCTGGGCTTAATTCAACCAATACTTTGTCGCCAACTATAACTTTTATGTAGTTCATTCTCATTTTGCCAGCCAGATAAGCCAAAATTTCTCTGCCGTCACTGAGCCTAACCTTAAACTTAGTGTCAGGTAAAGTGTCTATTACTATTCCTTCTTCTTTTGGTTTTTGGTCTGACAAATCTTGTAGGACTGGAAAATATAAAGAAAAAACCAGATTTCACTTGGAAATCAGGCTAATCTCTACCTTATTCCATTGTTTTAATCTTAGCAAAATGATCTTTCTGTGTCAATAGATCAGTTCCTGACAATGTTTATTTTGATTTTTTTAATGTCTTTTGGAATGCTTCCAACCCAGAATGGAGAAAGCAAAACTCTGGCGGAACTGATGTCTTTGTTGTTCTTAAAATAATCTTTTATGTTATTCTGACCCATACCGGCTATGTCTTGTAAAATTTTGTCCTGATTTATTTTCGTGTATGTCGGGGCACTTATTTTGGCAGTAAAAGTCAGAGACTGATCTGGACTCAAGTTGGTTATGTCGGCGTAAGATATATTTATGTTTTGATCCGTTGTTTCCAAACCGCCATTTTTCAAAAGGTAGTCTTTAAAGATGTCTTTGATGTCAGATTCCCTAAATGCGAGCGTATCGGCTTTTGCGTCAATAGACATTTGAAGATTGTCAGCCGCTTCACCAACCTTTACATTTGATGTGGGCGTGCCTATTGATATTGGCAGTGAATCAAAAATTTTTAAATTCCCCGCTTGGTTCTTTATTTCTTTAGAAATTTTATCTTTGAGTTTTGCGGTTAATTCTTCTTGGCCTTTTGCAAAATCACTTTCAGTAACAATTTTGGCCAAACCGACTACACCGCCAGACATTGCTTTTACTGATGTCGCATAAAATTGATCTGCCTTAGGCGAGCCGTCAAAACCTGGAATAGTAAACTTCGTTGGCCCGATGTTATAATCCGGCCCCGCTTTATCAGCATAAACTAAAGATTCAACGCTTCCTGCCGCGGGCACATTTACTGTTTGCGGAATTCTAAATATTAAACCTTCGGGAGATTTAAATCGTGTTGTTGCCACTAGTCTTTGGTCAGAGCTACTCTTGTTATATATAACTATACTACCGTTTGATTTCTGAACTACTTCTTTTTGTCCGGATGTAGGATAAGTTCCTGATTCCGTATCTTTGTAAGTAAAATATTGCCCTGGGATTTTATTAAAATCAAAGTTAACTGTTGTTGTAGAACTCGAAGCACTAATTTTTATTGCAACATCTAGGTTTTGTTTTTTAGGGAAAATCATAACAGATGCCTTTCCTAAGCCAATGTAAGTTAAAAAAATTGCGATCAAAACAACTCCAAATATCAAGGGTAGGATAAATCTTCTTGGCACACTCTTGATTACTTTTTTCTTGGATTTAATAAAAGAACTTAATTTATCCTCATTTTCTCTTTCTCTTGTTGACCAGACCTTTGTTATGTCATCATCTCTGGTTATCTCTAAATCAAAAGTTTTCTTTTTTTCTTCTTTAATTTTGAGCGGTTTTTCCGATTCAAATTTGAAAATATCTCGCATTTCTCTGCCAATCGAATTAGATTTGGCGGATGCTTTTGATACGGCGAGATCTGCGACAGGTTCATCTTCATTAGATAACTCTTCGGATGGTTCTTCTGGTATCTCATCTTCCTCGTCTGCGTCTTCTGTCAAAGTTGGTAGAGCTGTATTCGGTTTTATTTTTTTTGCTATTCTTTTTTTTGATTCTTCTAAAAAATTAAGGTTATGTTTTGCGGCCAGAGATGCGATAATGGGGTCCGAGGACATTATTTTGACTGTTCTCGCAGAATCATCAGCTTCTTTTTTAATATCTTCGAAATATTGTCCC
>CAYRDM010000044.1:0-4856 GCA_964423175.1 uncultured Candidatus Saccharibacteria bacterium
TGCTCAATCTCATACATCGCAGACACAAAAATGTACCGGCAACAATGACCTTCAAAAACAGGCATGCCCATGTCAGGCTCGCTGAAGAAATAGACATAGGCGAATTAAGAGAGCAACTCGATCATTTCCGTAACCTTAGCTTCACTACACAGGAGCTACACTATCTTTGCGGGATTTATGAATATGACCGCACCATGTTCCCCATCGAATATATCCGATTCCTAGAAAAATCTAGGCCATCTGAATACAATCTTGAGATTAAAGACGGCCAATTAATTCTAGAATTCACGGGTCCATTTGAAGAATGTAGCCAGTGGGAAACCCCAGCAATGTCAATCATCGCACAGCTTTATTTCGAGTCTAAGCTCAAGGGCATGAGCCGTTTCCAAAAAGATCTGATCTGGGCGGAAGGACAAAATCGTCTCGCAGAAAAAATCGGTCTTTATTCCCGTGCCGGACGGTGGCCTTTTTCTGACTTCGGAACACGCCGGCGTGCCCACAGAAATTGGCATGAATATAACGTTGAGACACTAAAAGAAAATATGTCAGCTGGAAAGTTCAGAGGCACATCAAATGTATTCCTGGCATGGAAATATGGTCTCATGCCCATGGGTACAAATGCGCACAAAATTGCAATGTTCTATTCAGCCATTTATAGAAGTCTCGACAACACAAAGGGCGATCTGGAATCTCAAAGAATATTCTTAAGAGATTGGTGGGAAGAATACGGTGAAGGCCTGTCTATATTTTTACCCGATACTTACACAAGCGATTATTTCTTCGACAATATCGTTACGCCTTTCCAATTAATAAACTGGAAGGGGTCGCGACATGATTCGGGCAATCCGTTTACTTATGCGTTCAAGAGAATCAGACAATATGAAAAACTCGGTATCGATCCAAAACAAAAACTAATAGTCTTTGCTGATGGTCTCGATATCAAACTAATGCTTGAGCTTGAAGCGGCTTTTTTCGGAAAAATAATCGGCAGTCATGGTATCGGGACAAATTTAACCAACGATTTCGGACCAGGATTCGAACCTTTATCAATTGTAATCAAACCGACAACCATTAATGGTCTGCCTGTCATCAAATTATCAGACAACTTAGCAAAAGCCAGTGGCGATATATCAGAAGTTGAAAGAATGAAAGCTTTTGTCGGTAGCACCAATACATTCACTGAAAAAACTCGATATTAATATTAAAAATAGGTGGTGGTTAACTCCACCACTCTTTTCTATAGCCACTGGCTCAATGTCGGTGGCTGCAGGAAGGACTTTAAAAAATAATTAAACACGGGAGAAAACAATGAGTGGAATCATCCTCATGTCAGGTAGAGGCAATGACATTTTTTCTAAACTTCTACTTAAACAACTACGCTTGCTTGATGTGAATGATATCACTGTCCAAGAAATCGAACGTAAAGATTTTGCTGGCAGTGAAAAATATCACAGAATAGCAGTAGATGACCGCCTGGGTTTAATGGGCAAAAAAGTAATTTATGTAAGCAGTCTGGTCAATGATGAAGCAATTGAAGAACAATACTATGTCGGCTGTGCTCTGGCGAAGCTAGGCACCGCTAGAAGAATATTTGTTAATCCGTTTGTTGCTTATTCAACAATGGAAAGGGCGGTAAAACCCAACGAAGTGGTAAAATTCAAGGGAATCGCAAGAAAATTTTCTGCCATCCCCAAAGGATCTGAAAATTATTTTTTGATGATGGACCTGCACGTTGCTGGTTCTGTTCATTATTTTGAAGGAGACTGCACGGCTTTTGAACTTTATGCAGAGCCCGTACTGGTCTTAGCGATTGAACAACTTATACACGACGAGAAAATAGACGTGAAAGATGTCGTATTCGCCTCTGCCGATCTGGGCCGTCCAACATGGGTAAAGTCATATGCCAAACACTTTGGTACCCCCATCGCCTTATTTGATAAGAACAGAGACTTTGACCAAGTCTATGCCGGGCAAGTAATCGGAAATGTTTCCGGCAAAATTGTCATAATTTATGATGACATGGTTAGAAGTGCCAAAACATTAATATTGGCTGCGGATTCTTATTTTAAAGCCGGCGCGGCGGAAGTGTACGTTGTGGTTAGCCATTGTGCCCTAACTGATTCGGAAGCTCTTGATCGTATAGAGAGCTCAAACATTACAAAAGTCATTTGTACCAATTCTCACCCTGAAATGTATGATTGGCATCAATACTACAAAACTAACCCCAAACTTTCACCTTGTAATGTCTCGGGAATATTTGCGAGTGCTATAGCAAAAATAATTAATTAAAAGGGAGGTGAGCATGCAAAAAAATGACTTGGGCTTTTTCCGAGTGGCAGCTGGGGTGCCGCGAGTATTTGTCGGCAATCCAATTAAAAACGTAACTGAGATGGCGGATATGACCAGGCGAATTGCAAATCATGGCAAGGGCCAAGCTGTTGTATATCCCGAACTTGGTATTACTGGTTATTCTTGCAAAGACTACTTTGAGCAAAGGTGGCTAAAAGATGCATCTCTAGAGGCCCTGTTCAAATACCTAACCCTAACTGAAGATTTAGGAATAATTTCTTTCGTGGGGATGCCCTTAACGGTAGATGAACAGAGATTCAATGTTTCAGTTGCCTGTTATGGCTCCAACATACTAAAAATAAGGCCAAAAATTTATTTAGCGAACAACAATGAATTCCAGGAAGCAAGATGGTTTGCATCTGGAGAAAATCTCGTAAGCAAAACAATCAATTTATTCGGACAAATTGTTCCGATTGGGACAGATGTTCTAATTGATGTGGAAAACTGCCCAGGGCTAACGCTTACCGATGAAATCTGCCACGATCTCTTCATGCCCATCCCCCCAAGCTCATTTGATTGCATGTTTGCAAGAATTATTTTCAACCTTTCAGCTTCAACTGAAAAAGTTGCCAAAGGAGCATATCGCAAGTCTCTTGTTGAAAACCAATCCGCAAGATGCCTTGCCGGTTATGTTTATTCTTCTTGCACCTCATGCACACCATTTGGTTCAGGAGAATCAACTGCCGGAGCAGTTCTTGGTGGACATGCGTTGATCTATCAAAACGGAAACCTGTTGGCAGAAAAACCCAGATTCCAAAGACAAGAGGGTTATATTATAGCTGACATAGATTACGACTTTTTGGGTCATGAACGTGAAAACGAATGTGGCTTGAGACAAGCAATCGGACATTTTAAAAAACCTTATCGCAGGGTCAAATGTTATGTGGGTCAATTAGATATAAAAAAAGTAGGTTACTGCGGGAAGGTAAAGGCAAAACCTTTTGTTCCATCAGATCCAATAACTTTGGAACAAAACTGCCAAGACATTTTCGCAATTCAAACGGCCGCTATCGGTCACCGCTTAGAACACATCGCCTCAACATCTTCTAGAAGAAGTAATATTCCAGTCTCGATCGGAATATCGGGTGGCTTAGACTCAGCATTAACTCTTATTTCGACAGTTAAAACATTTGATCTCCTCGGCTGGGAAAGAAAACAAATAAGGGCCGTGACGATGCCGGGATTTGGAACGTCTAGAGAAACTTATGCGGATGCTGTTGCACTTTGCACCGAACTTGGTGTTGATTTTTATGAAATATCAATTGTCGACAGCACCATTGCGCATCTAAGAGACATTGATTCGTTTTGCTCAAGGAATACAGAAAGAATGCCTTGTAAAAAATGCTTACAATGTGAAAATGCCCAAGCAAGGGAAAGAACAAAAATCTTGATGGACATGGGATTCAACCTTGGTTCTGGTGATCTTTCAGAATTAATGGTTGGTTGGTGCACATACAACGCAGATCAAACTGCGATGTACAACGGCAACGGCGGTATTCCAAAAAGTATGATCCAGTTTGTTCTCAAACATGTTGCTGACACGGAAGAGTTCGGTGAAAAAGTTTCTGAAATTTTGAACAGAATTATAACAAGAGCTCCTTCACCAGAGCTAATAGAAAACCCCACTGGCGAGAATCTTTCTCAAAAAACAGATGAACTGATCGGCCCGCTAGAACTACGAGATTTTTTCACACATCATTTTTTACGGAATTGTTTTTCACCCGAAAAAATATTTTTCTTAGCTCAAGAGGCCAATAAGAATCTCGGACATGAAGGCTTCGGCAAAATCTACAAAGACAAGGAAATTTTGAAGTGGCTTAGGATATTCTTCAAGAGGTTCTTCGCTTCCAGATTCAAAACAGAGAACGCACCTGATTCTCCCCAAGTTGGAACAGTTAACCTTTGTTCACGAGCCAACCTACGCCTTCCACCCGATATGGATGGTGAGGAATGGGTCAAACAAATAGAAGAGAGATGAGAACGGAGCATTGCTCCGTTTTATTTTTGTCCGATACAGGAATTATACGCTTGAACTTGCTGATTATATAAAGCTATATCATTCTTCAATACCGCCAAGAGATCATTTATCTGAGTAACCAACGAATTGTACTCTCCAACTTTTTGATTATACGTGTCCCCTCTTTTGGGTTCAATTTTTTCTAGTTCCGAAAGTTTCGTTTCTGCTTCAGTTTTTAGTGTCGCAATGTTTGCTTCTGAATTATCAATTTTGGATTTTAAAACCAAATCAATTTGAGGACAAAAAGAAGATGGCAGGGCAAATATTTGAACACCAAGCCATGTTGTGTGACCTTCAAAAACACCTTTGGCAACAGCCACACCGATTTCTTTAAATCTTGTATTCAAAATATTGGCTCTATGCCCTGGACTATCCATCCAAGCCTGGACAAGCGCCTGATCGTTAGCAAAATTCCCTAAGGCAAGATTCTCACCTACGGCAATATACTTGTAGCCCAAACCATCCAATAATGTTCCAGCGTTACCTCCAG
>CAYRDM010000045.1:0-4753 GCA_964423175.1 uncultured Candidatus Saccharibacteria bacterium
TAACAACTCCGCCTACAGACAAGTTTCCCTGAATCGGACCACATGCCTGATAGCCCAACGCCTCACGGACGCTTGGGGGAAGATCCTCACCGCACAACGACCGAGGGCCGCCAGCAGTGGGATACGTGTAAACCTGCGCCTCTAACTGTTGAACGAAAATCGGTCCCCCAGTCAGGGCAAGAATAAACAAAACCGCCTTAATGATTCGCATCTGCTAAGTCTCCTTTGGGAACCCCGTCGGGTTCCTTTTTTGTTTTCGAAAACAGATGAAGTTGTCAAAGTTCTACCTCCTCATCCTGATATATAAATTATATCAGAAATACAGGCAAAAGTCAAGATTAAAAATAGCCTTAAAACTAGGCCTTTTTTGACCTTATTTGCTTGAGAGCGGCGATATCCCCTTCTCTTTTAGTATCCTCTGTTTCCAAGAGCCAATCTATATTTTGAAACTCTTTAGTATTTAAAATGCTTGCAATTCCTTTTCTTCCTATGAACCCGTCGCCTATATGTTCATGTCTATCTTTCTTGCCGTTCAAGTCGAATTTGGAATCGTTAACGTGGGAAAGTTTTAAATATTTCAATCCGATTTTTTTATCAAAATCTTGCAGCATCTTTTGAGCAAGTTCTTTGGTACGAAAGTCATAACCAGAAGCAAAAGCATGGCAGGTGTCAAAACAAACGCCGCCAAAACCTTTTATGCTTTTAACTTTTTTAATTATCTCGCCAATCTCTTCGAAAGTATCGCCAACTGTATTCCCGCTTCCCGCAGATATTTCAAGTAATAGTTTTGTTGAACCGCTGTAGGAATCCAAAGCTTGGGTTACGGCGTCAATAACTTTATCAATCCCCTCTTCTAATGTTTGGCCGGCATGAGAACCGAGATGAGTCATTATATATTTCGCTCCAAGTAAACTTCCCCTCTCTAGTTCCTCTCTTATTACCCTGATGGATCCCTGCCTTACACGAGGCTCCATCGAGCAGAAGTTAATATAATATGGTGTGTGAATATAAAATGTTTCAAAAGCATGCTTCTCCATTTCTTTTTTAAAATTAGAAACAACCTCGTCTGTAAGGACGGGTGCCGGACCACCCTGAGGAGAACGTGTGAAACACTGAAATGTTTCACAACCTAAAATTTTGGCACGTTCTGGTGCGTTATTAATCCCACCGGATATTGATACGTGTACCCCGATATTTGGCATGAATAAATAATACTGTTTTATTTTAAAAATTCAAATTCAAAACAAAAGCCCCTGATAGGGCTTAGCAAATTATTTTTTTGTTTTCTTGTCTTTTACTTCAATGTCATCAGGTGAGATTCCAATAACCTGGACTAGGTTCTTTGAAATTTCATCATAAACGCACACCCAGGCAAATTTCAGAAAATTATCTAAAAAATAAGGTCTGCTGACAAAGCGATGCATAACCTTTGATTTGCCGATACCTGCAACCTTTATAAGTGGCGTCTTAACTATAGCCATATAAAAAACACAGTTTTTGTCTAGACCGAAATTACCTCTTTCGATTACCAGACCCTTACTCCCATCATTAAAATTAACTATCAACCTTAAGCCGTTTTGGTTATGTTCTAATCTATAATCTTCGAGCGCCTTATCAAATTCTGGCCCGTCTTGAACAACCTTCAATGATGCCCACTGAAAAGTCTCGCCCTTGCCGGCAGTAAAAATAACAGTTTTTAACCTAAGGCTAAGCCAGAAAGCCAAGGTATCAACTGTCTTCATGGCGTCTTCTTTATCCTGGGCAAAGTTGGCCCTCAGAGAATCCCAGTTCTTTATTTGATGGGCGCTGCAAATAATCCTCTCGGAATTTTTATCACTCGGGGTTAAATAAGTTATAAGCCAAAAATCCTTTTTGATTTTCTTAAGAAATGCCGGCCGGCTTATCTCTTCATTCCAATCGCCGCTAGTTTCATAAAAAGCATGCTCTAGGTCTTTTGGTAAAAAAAACTCTAGTCTTTCGACCATAAGCTTGCTTTCAAATATGGCGTTCAGCCTGCCATCATCCTGAAGTTTGCCAATAAAACGCACGGGGACGAGAGAAAGATTGTCTTTATAAACCAGGGAGTTAAAGTCATTGCAAGATGAAACAAGCTCCTGTTTATTGTCCGTCAGCTGTTTCTCCTGGCTCAAATTATTATGAAGGCCCAGAGCCGAACACGGCGTTAAAGCAATAAAAAGAATTAATACAAAAACAATTAGCCACTTTTTCATGGCAACCTCTGGTTATATTTTTAAAAAACTATAAACCCAAGCCTACTCTGATGATTTATAAAATAAAACGTTGACAAAAAGAAATTAAATGTTCTTAAAATGTTTGATTTTGGCTTTTTTGTTTACATAGTCAAAAACCACAGAAACAACATCTATTCTCCATTCAGAATCCATGGCGGCGACCTCATATTCAAGGAAAAGAGAAGCTGTTCTTTTTATCTTTTGTATTTTCTTTTCATCAACCCTAAGTTCCGGATTAAAATTACCTTCAAAATCTTTGCTGTTTGCTTTTACTTCAACAAAAACAAAAACATCTCCTTCTTTGGCGATTATATCTATTTCGCCCCATGGTTTTTGGTAGTTTCTAGATGTCACCTTGTATCCCCCGTCTTCCAAATATCTGGCGACAATATTCTCAGCTAGATATCCCAATTCTCGTGACTCCATGGGACAACTTATACATCCTTATATTAACTAAATAAACTTGACCAAATAGTTTTCCCCTGCTATTGTTTTGCCGATACTTAATCTACTTCCATAAGGAACGCCATGTCATCCTTAACATTCGTAAAGCTTGAAGTGTTCGATATCACAGAAGAAACAACTCTTGGGGGCCATTGCAAAATATCAATTTGTCTCAGTAGCGGTGAGATCGTAGATGAGATCACAAAACCAACACAAAGAGAGGCCTTGGACGAGTTGCAAAACAAAGGATACAGACGTGCCATGGTTCACGATAAAACTATTCTTCTGGCGTAAAACAATTTACTCCGGACATCTGCCGAGAAACCCTCGGCTTTTATAATTAAAAACATGCCTTAGGTTGAAATTTTCTATCAAATTTTCATCCTCTTGATATCCACTCGTGATCTTGACTCTGGGGTTTTTGAAAGGTAAACTTTTAAACAGATTCTCTGCAAGAGGATTTTGTCTTTTTTACAGCAAAAAGTGACTTTTCTGGCAAAACAGCTCCTATTTACTCATAAAACTAATTAAGACCTTACTCCAAAAAATTATTGAAAAATTTAACCTCAAAAACGACCGTGTCGTCTTTTTCACTATTATGCTAGCAGTATTAATTTTAATAACCTTCAAAGGCTCATCGGATGAAAGACCAAACCTTATGTCTGGTCTTTTTAATAACTACATAGACGAGTCTGCAGCCCAAGAACCAGTCAATTCCATATCCCCTAACCAACTAGCCGATATTAATAGTCTTTCAGCTTATTCAACTAGCGAAAAAATAGTGAGGCCGGTTATTCTAAATACTATACAAGACAATTCTATTGTTTCACGTGGAACAATTTTGACAGACATTCTCGATGAACTTACTGATAGAAGCAATCAGATAACTAATTATACAGTTCAAGATGGAGACACATTATCTTTTATAGCTTCTGACTATGGTGTCAGTATAAACACAATAATCTGGGCAAATAATCTAAAAAGTGCGGATGATATAAGACCAGGAATGGAGCTTAAAATTCCACCTGTTACTGGAATAATTCACAAAATCAAAAAAGGAGACACTATAGCCTCAATAGCCAAAAAATACTCAGCGGAAGAAGATAAAATAATAAGTTTTAATAACTTGCCGCAAAGTGGAGATCTTCAAATAGATGATGAAATAATAGTTCCGGACGGCAAGATAAAGGCTACTCCAAGCGTACCATCTCAATCTTATGCAGTCATAAAAAGGTTCATCAATCTCCCCGCTCTTGTTGGGTATTTCGGTTTCCCTACTATGACTAACTATAGATTATCTCAGGGAATACACGGACGTAATGGAGTCGACTTGGCAGATAGCTGTGGAACGCCGATATTTGCTGCCGCCGACGGAGTCATAAATCTTGCCAAAAGCTCTGGTTATAACGGAGGTTTCGGAAGGTTTGTAAGAATCACTCATCCAAACGGAACCGAAACCTTATACGCCCACGCAAGCCAACTATTGGTCAGTGTTGGTCAGCTTGTTTCAAAAGGACAACAGATTGCTTTAATGGGCAGTACTGGTCATTCAACTGGCTGCCATGTTCACTTTGAAGTCCACGGAGCTCAGAATCCTTTTGCTAAAAGCAAAAATATCGTCTTATCCAATCTAGATTAGGCATCTATTACTTTGTTTCACATGAAACAAAATGCCGTTGACATTGTTCTAAATAAATGTCAATATAATTAAAGTTCTCCCCACAAGAAAGGAGCAAAAATGCCAAACGATGAGTCTGGCGGTTATAGAGAGGAAAGTCTTGGCAAGCCAGCAATTTTCTTAATCCCATCGGTAAAACTAAAAGTTCCTCTAAAATTCGTTACCCCGCAATCTCTAATAGATAGTTTTCTACAACAAAATTACGGTCATGCTTGGCATGTAATATCCGGTGTCCAAGGATTCTGGATGGGTCAAGCAGAGGGTGAGTTTACAAAATTCGAAGTAGCCTTCGTCGGTAAAGAAAAAATACCTAAACTTAAAAGGTTCTTGGCTTCTATCGCGAAAAGAATAGATGAGGAATGCATCTATCTTCTGACAG
>CAYRDM010000046.1:0-4606 GCA_964423175.1 uncultured Candidatus Saccharibacteria bacterium
ATCAATATGACACCGCTGACAACTTTACGTGTTTTTATAAATTGTATTATTTTTTGAAACATGTTTTTACGATTATCTCCTAAACATCGGCATGGGGCTAACAGATCCAGCCGGTATTATTCTTATCAACTTTGCCACGATTTGCCCCTTATCGTTTGGTTCTCCAATTATCGTTACATAATCATCATTCTTAATATCAGATATTTTCAATTTATCCCTAAAACGAGTTATCGAGGTATCATCGCTCACTAAGACTATTTTTTCAACACCGTCCTTGCCCTTAAGCACAAGGGTTGATGCTTCTCCGGTTTTTGTTGCTACCTCTATTTTAATTACTTGCCCAAATGTACCATGAGCATCAATAAAATCACCGCCACCAAACCCAAAGAACATTCCCCCTCTTGGGCCTCCAAAATTACGATGGTAGTTTTCTCCCCATGCATAGGAAAATCTGGCCTTATGATAGCCGACGGCAACACCAAGACCAAATGACCCTATTAATAAAGCCAGCACAAACAGAACTCCTACAACTACTATGACCAGCCTCGATTTCAAAAACTCTAAAATTTTATTTAACATATTCGTGCTTCTTCTTTATAGATTTACTAAGCGCCATAAATTTTCCAAAATATGCGCCGGCAAACCTCAAAAAAAGTATTAAAAATCCAAATGAAAACAAAAAATAAACAATAGTTATTCCTGGAATTGATTCAAAAATAGAAAGTATAAAACTGTGCCAATATTTGATCACGAGGGCCGGATCATTAATAGCCAGTGACAAAAAAGGCCCAAAACTAGATTCGGACAAAACATGTTTAAGGACTATAAATGCGGAAACGGACAAAAAAACAAAAACAGACAAAAAAGAAACAAAAAACCCTAAATTCTTTTTTACTATTACAATCTGCTTCTCCAGCCCCAAACGTCTTATTATGTTTGAAAAAAGACCTCGAGGGGGTTTAACAGACTCAGTACACGTGCTTATTCCCATACATATCAATACGATCGGGATGGCTATTTTGGTGCATTAAAAATCAAAAGACCCCGCAGCGCACGCTGCGGGGTCCGAAGACCTATCTAACCACCCACTCGAGAAAACACCCAACCCCCGGAGACGATTCCGCGTTCATCACCGAGGTGCCGAGCGCTGATCATCCAGGTCATAGTGAGCCTGTGCCAACTGACAAACACAGGCCAGATGATACCTTCCGCGTCTGGAATGTAGAAAGTGTTGGTCGTACCTGCGACAGAGAGTGCTCCTTTTTGACCGCTTGATTGGAGTTTTAGCAGGTAATACAGGTGGGCCAGGGTTATTTTGGCCTGAGTCACGCCGAGCTCCGTCAAGATTGGGAAATCCAACGCTCTCTCTATCGTTCTGCCGAGGGGATCGTTGCGTCCAAGCAGAACGCCATGAATTCCAATCTCTGTGGCGGGAATATCCTCCTCGATCTTGCCCGCGAACACCGTTTTGAACTTAGTACCCAACCAGAGTCTAACCTCTGGATTATGCTCGCGGAGGAAATGTTCCCCGACCACAAATCTTTCGATGGCGGGAAGAGATACGGAGGTGAAGTAATGCAGAATCTCCGACCTCTTTAAAAACGTCTGTCCGGAGAGGAAAAGGCGGATTCCATCGATGCCGCCAAGTTTGTTGACGATGGCCTCGATCGTTCCGAGGGTCAACATGGAAAACTTTATCCTGCTTCTGCTGTTATTACGGTTGCTCATTCTGTTCCCTTTCTGGCTTCTAGCCAGGGTTGTTCCTCTGTCTTCTAGACAGAGGGCCGCGAAATGCAGCTGGTTTAAAGAGCTTCACTTACATTATTAATTATATCACAATTAAGACGAAAAGTCAAATATAAAAAGGCTGATTTTATTTGAAAAAAGACCTTAAAATAGCCATTCCCCTGAGATAGCGACTCTTGATGGTGTTCAGAGATTGTTTAGTTGACTCGGCTATTTCTCTGAAATTGAGTCCCTCATTTATGTGCATGTCTATTACGAGACTCTGCTCAGAAGACAATCTAGTTAAAGCGTGAGAAAAATTCTTAGTAAATTCTTTTGAAATTATTTGCTCGGATAAGTTCTGGGAATTATCAGCCAATGAATCAGCAAAATTTTCCTTGCCCTCTTTTTCCATTTCAGAAAATGGCAAAGCTCTTTTCTTTTTAAGTAGATCTATTGCAGTGCGCTTGGCAATGATAAATAACCAGGTTTTGAAATTTTTTGAAGTGTCGAATTTTTTAATATTCTTCCAAACCTTAACGAAAACTTCTTGCGATATATCCGAAGCATCTTCGATATTTGCTGTATACTTGCGAACAAAATAAAAAACGAGCGGTAAATACCTCTTAACGATTTCCTCAAAAGCGGCATCGTTGCCGCTTTTGATGTAACTGATAATTAATTGGTCGTCACTTTGTCTCATATATTAAATCTGGATCCTTGAAAACAGATAACTGCCTATCAATAAAAATCCCAGAGTAACCAGTGAAAGAATCGAAATATCCATCCTCAAACCAAAATGATAAGAGTTAATAAGGATTCCTCTAAACGCATCAATACCATACGATAAAGGATTGAACTTGGCAATATCTACTATTGCCTCCGGAGCCCCCTGCAATGGGAATATTGCTCCGGAAAGAAAAAACATTGGCATAACAAGGAAACTCATTATAAATTGGAAACCCTGCATATCTTCAAGCTTAGAGGCGATCGCTGTTCCAAGTGCCGTGAACAAAAGAGAGGTCAGACCCATGGCAAGTATCAGGTAAGGAATTGCAAACCAATTGTAAGGACGGAATCCCGCCAAAAAAGAAATGATTAACACAACTATGCCTTGGATCGTTGCCACAGTAGCCCCACCCAAAGTTCTGCCGAGCATTATATTGAATCTGGAAACAGGTGCGACTAAAGTTTCCTTCAAAAACCCAAACTGCCTATCCCAAATTATTTCTATTCCCGAAAAAATAGCAGTAAAAATTATACTCATACCAACAACTCCTGGTGCCAGAAACTGAATATAATTCCCCTGCCCGGCTTTCTGGAAAACTGGTCCCAAACCATAGCCAAGACCCAAAAGAAAAAGCAAAGGCTGTCCAAGCGAACCGATCATTCTGGATTTAGAACGCACATATCTCTTTAGTTGTCTGAGCCATAAAATATAAATTGTTCCCATGTTTTTGAATTATTTCTTTGTCCACATACGGCGGCCCATACGCATAATGTCGATAGAACTCGCCTCATCTGGACGAATTGTTTTGCCAGTTAAAGCCAAAAAAGCATCCTCTAGAGTGGCCGAGCTAGTTTGCTCTTTTAATTCTTGCGGTGTGCCTATGGCCACAACTTTGGCATGATCTATAACCGCCACCCTTTGAGCAACTCGGTCAGCTTCTTCCATATAATGTGTGGTGAAAAAAACAGTAATCTGCTCTTTGGAATTCAGATCCTTAATGTAATTCCACATATGGTTTCTGGTCTGAGGATCCAAACCCAATGTCGGTTCATCCAAAAAAAGAATCTTAGGATGGTGCAAAAGACCTCTGGCTATCTCCAGTCTTCGCTTCATGCCACCCGAAAAATGCTTAACCAAGAAGTCTTTTTTATCCCAAAGTTCTACTATCTTTAATAATTGTTCTGCCCTCTCACGACCTATGTTTTTAGGAACGGAGTACAAAACTCGATGCAGCTCAAGATTCTCGTAAGCGGTCAGTTCGTCATCCAAACTTTGATCTTGGAAAACGATACCCAAAGAATGTCGAACTCCGTTTTGATCATGAACAGGATCCTTACCATCAAGTCTCATTTCACCGCTTGTCGGTCTTAGAAGGGTAGTAAGCATTCTTATCGTAGTAGTCTTGCCGGCACCGTTAGGTCCAAGAAATGCAAAAATTTCCCCTTTCTTAACTTCAAAACTTATATTATCAACTGGAACGACACCGTCATCCTGAAATTTTTTATATAAATTTTTGACTTCGATTATATTCATAATTATTTGTCCAATAATTTTAACGCGACATCGCATGTTTGATCAAGTGATTCCAAAATTGGAACATCCGGACAATCCTGAGAAAATCTACGTCTCAAATATCTCGCCCCCGTAAATCCCTCCTCTATACCGACGACCAACTTGGCTCCGTCCCTCTCGTGTCTTACCTTCCACTCCGCAATCTCAAATCTAGAAATCTGAGCAAAAGGTCGCTCGTGATTATGGTGGCGTTCTCTGGATAGCCAAAACAAAATCACACCATTCTTGCCGGCCTCCCTTAGATAATGAGTCTCCCAATCAACCTGTTTCTCATGAACAAACTCTCCATCAATATAATCCCTACGCGGAGATGCAATATTAATCCCCGGCCTTTTTGAATGTATTAATTTAATTGCATCATTTTGCCAGTGTTCAGCCCCCTGTATTGGGCCCGCCAAAAAAATCAGAGGTCCTCTGATTTCAACATAATCTGGAGCTAACAATATTTTCCCTTTTTCCATTTTATTCGGAGATCATGACGCTTATAAACAAGATTAATGATACCAACGCCGAAACCAAACAATAAATACATAGAGCTTTTATTACGAATACCTGCAAGAATAAAAACCAAAGTGTTGC
>CAYRDM010000047.1:0-4506 GCA_964423175.1 uncultured Candidatus Saccharibacteria bacterium
ATCATGACGGCACAAAATAACAACAGAACTGGGGTGGTGGGCGCGGAAGGGATCGAACCTTCGACCTCGGTCTTATAAGGACCATGCTCTGCCACTGAGCTACGCACCCACACTATACTTATTCTAACATAATATTAAATTTAAGTCAAATATTAGCTCTGGATTTCTTTAGATAATTCCTCGATTAATTTTTTAGCCTTGCTAGATAATTTTTTAGGAATTTCAACTTTTATTTTTATTATCTGATCCCCCTTGTGGCCGCCTCTAATCCCCTGCCCTCTTAGACGCAGCTCGTCCCCGGATTGAGCACCGGAAGGGATCTCCAATTTTTCTTCACCGTCCAAAGTTGGAACCTTAACATTTGCGCCGAGTAAAGCATCGGTTACCTTGATGTTAAGTTCAAAAATTATATCATTGCCAACACGCTTAAATCTCTTATCGGGCTCAACCCTAACTTGCACATACAAGTTACCCGGCCTTGAACCACGGAAACCCGCCTGACCCTCGCCTCTGATCCCCAGTGCTTCGCCATCGTTTATGCCAGCAGGAATTTTAATCTCAATTGTTTTACGTTCACGTTTCTTACCCTCACCCTTACATTCATGACAATTTTCTTTTGGTACTTTACCTTTTCCACGACAAACCCCACAAGTAGAAACCCTACTAATATTTCCAAAAATAGAAGAAACCGATTCCCTTATCTCCCCCCTGCCTTTACAATTTGAACAATCAACCATTCCCTTGCCGCTTTCGGCGCCGCTGCCGTCACATTTATTACAAATAACGTCTTTATTTATATCTATATTCTCGGTTATTCCGTGTGCCGCATCATGAAGTGAAATTGTTAAGTTAACTTGCAAGTCAGAACCAGCCCCAGACTCAGCTCTTTCGCTTGCCCCTCTACGGCCGCCAAAAACATCACCAAAAATATCGAAAATATTTTCAAAATCAAAATTTTGTCCTTGATTGAAACCCCCGAACCCCTGAGAAAAATCAAAACCGCCGAATCCCTGTCCACCAAAACCGCCGGGCGGAACAGATCCGAACTGGTCATATTGAGAACGTTTCTTCGGATCAGAAAGCACCTGATAGGCCTCGTTTATTTCTTTGAACTTAGCCTCATCCCCACCCTGTTTATCGGGATGGTATTGATGGGCAAGTTTACGATAAGCCTTCTTGATGTCCTCCTGCGAAGAATTCTTGGGTATTCCTAAAATTGTATAAAAATCTTTATCTTTAGCCATAAATTAAAACTCCAACTCCTCTGATTCTTTCTGAATTATTTTTAGTTTAACCATGCCCGTTTTTTTCAAAACCCCGAAAATCAATACTGAAACTAAAATTGCCAACCACACAAAAATGAAACTAAACCCTTGAAGAATTATGAATAATCCAAAAGCTAATATCGGCGGTAGGTATTTGAAGTATGGTTTTAGAAAACTGCTTATCTGGCCGGTTACTTGATTGGTAATCTGATTAAAAAGGTTCCTGCGCTCAATCGGGGTTAAAGAACCGACCTGATCCCCGGCAACAATAGGCACAACTTTCTCTATGATCTGACTAATACCAACCGGAAGTTTTTCTGACTTAGCAGCGGCCTGAGTCGCCGGATTAAAAAAATAGGCGAAAGAAACTAATATCAAGATTGAGGTCACAATACTTGGCACCCCTTTGTGAAGTATTTGTTTTATATTTATCTTGGTTCTTTCCTTTGATTCAGACTGTATATCTGCCCCCGCATTCCACTGCAGAAGTGCCATGGTGGCCACAGCAAGCAACGAATACCAACCTGCATAAAACACAACTAAATAAAATATACCCACCAGACTTATGACAACTGTCCTGGCCCAAGATTCTTTTACCAAAAGAATTGCTAAACCCTCAAATGAAACCATAAAAATCAGCGCGACAAGAGGCTTAATCCAAATGCCGTAAGACCCCGACAATCTCAATGGATTTTCTATCCAAGGCTTTGCCCAAAACCAAAAAATTGCTGATATTATGCCTACTGCTAAGAAAAGAATTGTTTTTTTGTACATTTTCTGTTAAGTTAGACTCTATTAATTTTGGTATCGGATTGAGGTAAAAACATGGAGAATGACGTTGTTCTTAGAACTGTCTATTTAACCCGCGAAACAGATAAAAGACTCACTGATCTGGCAAAGAAAATAGGCGTTAGTAAGCATAAGCTAATGGTAAGGCTAATAAGCGCAGAACTGCGCGGACTAGAAAGGATACAAAAGCTCAGAAAAATGATGGAGCCCAAGCACAGCTAAACCGGGAAACCGGTTTTTATTTTTCTTCCGGTTTTTTATCTTCAGTCTTCTTTGCCTCCTCTTGAGTTTTCTGATACATAGCCTGACCTATTTTCTGGGCAGCAGCAGACAATTCATCCGTTGCCTTTTTAATTGTACCAGGATCTTCGCTCTTTTGAGCGTCTTTAAGAGCTGCGGCTTTGTCCTCCACTTGTTTTCTCTCTTCAGCTGTTACTTTGTCTCCTGCCTCTTTGAGTGCCTTTTCAGTCGAATAAACCAAAGTCTCTGCCATATTACGAGCATCGATCAATTCCTTTTTCTTTGCATCTTCAGCTGCATATTTCTCAGCATCAGCAGTCATTCTCTTTTTCTCTTCATCGGTTAAGCCAGAGGAACCCTCAATTCTTATTGATTGTTCTTTGTTTGTCGCCTTATCCTTGGCTTTTACATTCAATATTCCGTTAACATCAATGTCAAAAGTTACTTCAACCTGAGGCACGCCACGAGGTGCTGGTGGAATACCGTCCAATATAAATTTACCCAATGTTTTATTATCGGTAGACATGGTTCTCTCTCCTTGTAACACATGGATCTCAACTGATGGCTGGTTATCAGCAGCCGTAGAAAATACCTGAGTTTTAGATGTTGGTACTGTGGTGTTTTTCTCTATCATCTTCGTCATAACTCCACCAAGTGTTTCAATTCCGAGAGAAAGCGGTGTAACGTCCAGCAAAAGGACATCGCGAATTTCTCCCTGCATAATTCCACCCTGTATAGCAGCTCCAACAGCAACAACCTCATCCGGATTGATGTCTTTGTGAGGCTCTTTGCCAAATAATTTTTTAACCGCCTCAATAATTGCCGGCATTCTTGTCTGACCGCCAACCAGTACAATCTCATTCATATCAGAAACTTTAAATCCAGCGTCTTCGACTGTCTTTCTTGTTAGATTAATTGATTTATCAATGAATTCTTTGACAAGGTCTTCAAGTTTGGCCCTGGTGAAAGTCATTGAAAAATGTTTTGGTCCAGAAGCATCAGCTGTCAAAAAAGGAATATTGATCTCCGTTTGCATGGTGCTGGATAATTCGTGCTTAGCTTTTTCTGCTGCATCTTTAAGTCTCTGGACTGCAAGTTGATCTTTGCTTACATCAACACCTTGTTCTTTTTTGAACTCATCTATTAGAAAGTTTATTATTTTCTGGTCTATGTCATCACCACCCAAGTGTGTATCGCCACCGGTTCCCTTAACTTCTATCGTGTCCTCAGAAACCTCGAGTACAGAAACATCGAAAGTTCCTCCGCCGAAATCATAGACCACAATTTTCTCATCCTTCTTTTTATTAAAACCGTAAGCCAACGCAGCTGCGGTAGGTTCGTTTATAACACGTTTAACATTGAGCCCAGCAATTTCACCAGCATCTTTTGTCGCCTTGCGCTGAGAATCATCAAAATATGCAGGAACCGTTATTATGGCATCCGTAATTTTTTCACCCAACTTGTCTTCGGCATCAGCTTTTAATTTCTGGAGAACCATTGCTGAAATCTCCGCTGGTTTTTTCCATTCGTTACCAATCTTAACCTCAACATCTCCGTTAGAACCCTCTTTTATCTCATAAGGAAGAAGTTTCTTATCTCTCTGGACCTCTTCATCATTAAACCTGCGACCGATAAGCCTCTTAACTGAAAATATTGTATTGGCCGGGTTAGTAACAGCTTGTCGTTTGGCTGTTATACCGACATAACGCTCGCCGTTCTTGCCTATTGCCACGATTGAAGGCGTCGTGCGCATTCCCTCCTTATTTTCTAAAACTCTAGGCTGACCTATTTCAACAATAGCCATTGCTGAGTTTGTTGTTCCCAAATCTATACCAAGTACTTTTGCCATTTTGTTTTTTAGAGATTTCCATAGGCCATGTTCCAGAAATTCCGGAAACACAGCCGATCGAAATCTATTTAGTTTATTTTATTATTCTAACTCTTGCCGGCCTTAATACCCTGCCGTACATTTTATAACCCGACCTGACCTCTTCTATCTTGTCCCCCTCCGTTCCCTCAACAACTTCCTGCTCGAGAGGTTCAAATTTTGAACCTACGGTTATTCTTTCGACTCCATATTTTTTAAAAAGATCGTCAACTTTTTTAACTATCTGATCCAAGCCCGAATTTTTAATTTCTTTGGAAGCGAGCTGCAAATCATCTACAACATCAAGCAATTCAATGATCAGGCTTTCGTTTGAGAACTTAATGA
>CAYRDM010000048.1:0-4491 GCA_964423175.1 uncultured Candidatus Saccharibacteria bacterium
CCGTGGAGGCGTTAAATAAGTTTCATGTCTTTTTCTTGCAGGTTGGTAGGTCCAGTGGTGTAGCTTCGTGGTGGAAGAACATTCTCGGAAATGACCGAGTAATATCTTTGCCTCGGACAGAAGATGTTGCTGAGATTGAGGCGTGCATTATCGGTTTGACCGAAGGTGTTATCAAACCTGAAGGTGTTGTGGATTTTCTTCGCGATGCCGGTGTGGAACAAGATTTTTTGAGAGAGATTTCGGATGCGGTTAGCGGAATTCCCGTCAACCTACAGAAAACATATGCAAACTTCGACAAGATTCCTGTTGCTGGCGCACGCTTTAAGAATAGAGAGGATATTTGGCCGATTGACGGCAAGACCTCCAAGGTTTCGGCCAAAGAAGATTCTGGGCCAAAACCCAAAAAGACGAAAAAGGGCAAAGGTGGTAGTTGGAAAGTCTAGACAGAATTGAAGGGGCGATCACAGAGGTCGCCCATTTTTTTAAAAAGGAGAGAGAGAATGTCCCAAAGAGCAATTGTTCTAACTGGCCTTGGTTGGGGTGATGAGTGCAAAGGAGAAGTCACCCATTGGCTGGCCGACAAATTCAAAGCCCATACTGTAATAAGAACTGGCGGCGGGCAGGCATTTCATAGGGTTGTTGCCCCGTCTGGCAAAGATCATATTCATTCCCATTTTGGGAGTGGAACTCTTCGTGGATCTGCCACACACCTTTCTTGTAATATGGTGCTTGACCCAAATGCGATATTAAACGAAGGTTTTAGTCTCAGAAATGAGTTCGGGATCCCAAATATTTTTGATTTAATGACAATCCATAGCGAGGCACTTGTTGTTACGCCTTTCCACGCATTCACAAACCAGATAAATGAGTTGTTGAGAGGCGAGAATCGAAAAGGTACTGTTGGTATTGGCATAGGCGAGGCAATCAGAGATATGGAGGAGTTTGGCCCTAGTGTTATAAGAGCCAAACATCTTAATTCCCCAAAACTGAAAGATATGCTTATTTTTGTGAGAGATCACAAGAAGGAACAACTCAAGAAGGTGCTGAGTTTGGCAGCTTTTTTGCCGGCAAATGATCGAAAAAAAGTACAGATGCAAGTCAGAAATTTGGAAAGCGACTCTGTGCTTGAATGGACAGTCAAACAATTTAACGAACTAGCCAGGTTGGTCAGGATTGTCGATACAAATTTTGTTTCTGAAAAAATACTTGGGATTAATGGAACTGTTATTTTTGAAGGTTCTCAGGGGGTCTTGTTAGACCGCTGGCATGGATTTCATCCATATACTACCCAGGTGAGAACTGTTCCACAGACTGCATTTTCCGTTTTGCAGTCGAGTCATTATAAAGGCACTGTTAAAAGTTATGGAATCCTACGTGCTTATCACACCCGTCATGGTGGTGGTCCGTTTGTGGCGGAGAGTGAATCTTTGACCAAACAACTTCCTGATGTTTCAAACGGTGACAGTTCTTGGCAGGGCAAGTTCCGAGTGGGAGTGTTTGATCTGGTTGCCGCCAAATATGCACTTGAAGTCGCTCGTATTTGTACTCCTGTGGACGGTTTGATACTTACTTGTCTTGATAGAATTGTGCCATCTGGTATTTGGCCCGTGTGTGATTATTATGTTTATCCAGGTAGACTTCCTGAGTCCTCGGCGAATAATTTCCATTTGAGAACTAGTGGCCGCTTGCTGGGAGAATGCAAGATTGATGGGATTAAAACCAGTACAAGCGAAGGAAGTAAAAAGCTTGTTCGGCAAGAGGAGATTTCTAATGTTCTCACTTTTTGCTCCCCGCATTTATCGAAATTTATTTTTGGACGTAGATCTGATCTCGCGGGTGATGCAGATCTCTGTAGACAGTTTTTGGAGAGGGAATTAGCCATTCCGGTTGTGGCGGCATCAACCGGTACCTCAAAAGAGACGAAGGTAGAGTTTTCTAAGTTATAGAAAATTAAAAAAGCAGTTTAAACTGCTTTTTATATTTGTGGCAAGAAAACTTTTTTAATAAATAATAAAGTTGCTAATCTTCTGTAGCCAGAATCCCAGAAGGCACTATTTTGGTCTATGCCGGCGCCGCTTGGAAAGTTTACACCGCCCTGTTTTGGATTTAGATACCAATAGCCTTTGTGGAGCAGGCGATATTGAAGAGCCTCTCTTTCCATTTCTCCTAGCCAAATGTCTCTAGCTTCTCTGTTTTCTATCATTTTACCTTTGGACTTTAGGAATCCAGGTAAGAGTTTAGAGAAGAATTTTTTAAGGGCCTTTTCTTCACCAAGCCAAATTCCTGCGAATAAAAGATGTGCCCAGCTTCGATCGGCAATTTCTACGTCTTCAATTCCAATCTCGCGTATAGACAAACCATTTTTAAGCCAAAACTCGGCCGTTCTTCCATTGATGTTTGTGGCCAATCTTATGCCTTTTAAAATTTGAGCAAGGGTATTTTGTATCTTCAGGCGCATTTTTATCGGTGTATTGGGTTTGATAAATATACCAGCATCTAGATCGGCATCACTCTTAGCGTAGCCTTTTATCCGTGATCCGAAAAAAATCATGGCCGGATAAACATATTTTGATATCTTGGGGTGAGAAGAAATCGCTTCAATTAAGGGGACATAACAGCCCACTTCTAGTATGGTTTCTTCGCCTATTCTCAAGAGACAATCATTTTTTGGTAAATAGATTCCCAAATACTCAGGGAGGGTTTCATCCATTATTCCTATTTTTTGCCAACGCGATAAAATTCCAACAATTTCGTCACGTATTCCTTTTGCGTTTTTCGATAGAGCCATGCGTAAAGTAACTCTGAATCTTTCGCCGATCTTAGATCCCTCTTTTTTATTATCCTGACCGATACTTTCTGCGGCCATACCGATGCCTCGGACAATAACGAACCAGACTAACGGTTCGCTTTCCGTTACGAGTGTTTCTGATGTTTCTGAAGATAAAATAGAGCGAGACTTTATCATGCGAGATAGGGTGCATGAATATTCATTGATTAATTCTTCTTCCATTTGTTTTTGTTCCCAGGCAATTCTCGCCGGAGGCCTGCCCCGGGACTTATCTAATGCTGCCCGCATTCTTATTTTGTCATTCGAGTCTTTGATTTTTGAAGGTAGGTCCGTTAGCCATAATTTGGGATTTGGCACATCTTCATATTCCTGCTTTTTAACAGACTCAATGTTTCGAATATCTGTTGTTTTGAGTAGTCTTTCGCAATCTGACTTAGAGATTAGGAATAAATCTCTAAAAATAGGAAGAATTTTTGCCAAGGTGTTTTTTAATATTGGCCTATCGGTGTACATAAAAAGATTCAAGGCTTGATCGAGAGTTACATATCCTTTGCGCATCAATCGGGGTATAAGATGAACCGCTTTGCAAATCATTTCTTGGTCCGCGTTTATGAGTTCTGGTTCAAAAATATTCCCATCGATGAAGTTTGCCCTAACATCGTAAACCTCTAACATGTCCTCCCAGCATTGCCGGTAAACATAAAAAAATCTGGTAGATGCTTTTCTAAGTTTTTCATTTTTTGTAAGCAAATTTTTTGGTGGCAAGATTTCGAAAGGTAAATAGAGAATAAGTCTTGGATTTCGGAGGTCTGCCCTCAAAAAATCTGCCAGGGAATTGTAGAGTGCGACTAAATATTTCTCATTTTCTTCATTAACCACTCCAGAACGTAGGGCTTCTTCAACCTCCATAGTTACGGGGATTTTTTCGAAGAATAGTTTTAGAAGAGATAATAGTCTTATTCTCGTCTTCGCTTGCGACACAAGATTTTTATTCTGATATATTCTTGAAGGCCAAAGATGATGTTTGCTTTTTGAGGAAGCAAATTTTAGGGAACTTGTCGCTGGACCTTCTATTCTAATTCTCGATTTCTTTACTTTACCGAGACATTTTTGGGGCATGAGTGGTCACCGTATTTTTATATTGTTTTGTAAAAGAATTTACATACTATACATCTTTTAACGTATTTTGTAAATACTTGCTTTCAATCTCAAACAGAGGGGTTGATATCTATTTTTGACCCGGGTGGTATAATCAAAACATCATCAAAGATTTTGTTAAAAACAATGTTCGAGCTTAAAGATAAAATTGCGATTGTAACTGGGGCAAGGCGGGGAATGGGTAGGACCCATGCTTTAGCTTTGGCTAAACAAGGAGCGAAAGTAATAATTACAGATATCGATCTTTCAGAGTGCGTGCAAGTTGCTACTGAGATTGAATCAATCGGTGGAATGGCTAGTTGTTTTAAAATGGATGTTTCAAATAAATCCGAAGTGGATAAGGTTTTTGATGAGGTTGTAAATAAATTTGGCAGACTGGACATACTTGTAAATAACGCTGGTATTTATTTTCCCAAGAAGGCCCTGGAAATAAATGAGGAAGAGTGGGATAAAATGATTGATATTAATCTTAAGGGGCAGTTTCTTTGTGCGCAGAGAGCCGCCAAAGAAATGGCTAAAAATAATTGGGGCAGGATAGTAAATAT
>CAYRDM010000049.1:0-4440 GCA_964423175.1 uncultured Candidatus Saccharibacteria bacterium
GGCGAACCATATGTTTCTCTCGAAATGGCCGTTCATCATGTTGGAGAGGAGACATGTTTTTATATTTCGGTTCCCAGAAGCAACGAAGATATTATAGAGAAACAAATTTATGGCCTGTACCCCAATGCTGAAGTTACCAAGAGCAAGGATTATAATATTTTTAATCCCCAGGGAGCTACTGCCGGCTCTTATCTTAGTTATACCGCCAATCCAATTTTACCAATCAGGACTTATACCAAATTAGAAACTGATCCGCTGGGCGGGATTCTTACTTCTATGTCCAAGCTTCAAGGTGAAGGTGAGGGCGCTGCAATACAAATTTTAATAAGGCCAAGCCATGCCGGTAGCCAAAAGATTTTTGCCACAAAAGTTGCCAGAGAAATGCAGGCGGGCTATCAGTTCAAACAGGCGACGCAAAGAGCGACTCATCCTACAAAATCAAACCAGAGTGAAGCTGAAAAATCTCAGGAAGCAGCTAGAAGTAAAGTTATCACCCCGGCCGATGATGAGGTCATCAAGGCAATAACTGCAAAAGCTAGCAAACAAAGTTTCGATGTCAATATTCGATTGTTGGCTTCTGCCCCTTCTGAAATACGCGCGCAACAGATACTTCAGGATTTTGAGGGCTCTCTCGCTCAATTTGCATCTCCGGATATGAATAGTTTCAAATCTGTGAAACTTACCTCTTCGGCTTTGGATAAACTTATATACAAATATTCTTTTAGGCTTTTTGATAATGATCACGCGATAGTCATGTCTACCGAAGAGATAAATAGTCTTTATCATTTTCCCATAGGTTCCTCAGCCGCTCCCAGGGTTAAATTCTTAAAATCAAAACCATCCGAGCCCCCAGCAAATTTACCGCAAAAGGGGATCATACTGGGTAGAAATGTCTTTAGAGGCCAAGAGACTTTGATTCGAATGACAGATGAAGATCGCAGGAGACACCTATATATCATCGGGCAGACCGGTACGGGTAAATCGACATTAATGAAGGCCATGCTGCGCCAGGACATAGAAAATGGCAAGGGGATATGTTTGATAGATCCTCACGGTGAATTTGCAGAGTTCGTGTTATCAATTGTGCCACAAGAAAGGGACGACCAGGTGATTTATTTTGATCCAGGCGATATAGAGCGTCCAATGGGCTTGAATATGCTTGAAATGGATCCAACTCATCCGGAACAGAAGACTATGATAATCGATGAACTGTTTGGGATCATGGACAAGCTTTATAATCTCAAAGAAACTGGCGGTCCAATGTTTGAAAAATACTTCAAGAATTCTTTGTACCTCTTGCTCGATGATTACGAATACGAAATTCCCACTATTTCTGATATCTCGAGGATTTTAAATGATGATGATTACAGAAATGATAAACTTTCTCGCGAAAAGAATCCTTTGGTCAAAGAATTTTGGCAGTTGGAAGCGGAGAAGGCGACAGGAGATCAGAGCTTATCCAATTTTTCTCCATATATAACATCTAAATTAAACAATTTTGTTTTTAATGAATTCTTGCGCCCAGTAATAAACCAGAAGAAGAGTTCCTTCAACTTCCGTGAGATTATGGATCAACAGAAGATTTTTGTAGTTAACTTATCAAAGGGAAAGATCGGGGATCTTAATGCTAATTTTGTAGGTATGTTAATTGTCGGCAAACTTCTGCGTGCCGCTTTGTCGCGCATAGATACATTAGATGAGAGCCAGCGCAAGGATTTCTATCTTTATATGGATGAGTTCCAGAATTTTACAACGGATAGCATTTCTACAATATTGTCCGAAGCAAGAAAATATCGATTGGACCTGATAATTGCCCATCAATTCATAAAACAGCTCAAAGAAAACATCCGTGATGCCGTCTTTGGTAATGTTGGTTCTATTTTGGCTTTTCGTATCGGTGTTGATGATGCTGAATTTATGAAAAATAAATTTGAACCAGTTTTTGGAGTTCAGGATTTGTCCAACATAGACAACCTTAATGCTTATGCTAGTCTTTTGGTTAACGGGCAGACAACGAGGCCATTTAATATAAAGATTGAAACAGAAAGAGTTTTCGGCGCTGGTTCTACTGAGGTTGCTAGTGAGATAAGGGAAATGTCTCGCAACAGTTTTGGCAGGCCTCGAGAGGAAGTAGAGGCAGAAATAATGGCCGCTCATAAAGCGGCATCGGTCCCCAAACAGGACTATTAATTATATGAATAAAAAGGATATTTTCTTAAGTGTTTTTGTCGGTATACTAACAGGCTTCATTTGGGGTGCTGTTTTTTCATACTTGGGCACGCTGGATAAATTTGGTCTTGGCTGGGCTGTTTGGGTATTGGTTTTGGTTGTGCCACTTGTATATTTGGCGGGTTTATTTTTTGGTGAATGGTTGTCTAGGAAAATTCCCTTTTTTAAATCTTTTGCCAAGTATGTCATGGTTGGTTTTTTGAACACGGGAGTTGATTTTGCTGTTTTTAACTTTTTGATGTTTATTACCAAGATTGAGCAGGGGTATATGGTTTCTTCTTTTAAAACAATTTCTTTTGTCGCCGCGGTTACTAATAGTTATTTTTGGAATAAGAATTGGGTTTTTGAAGAGAGAAAATCTGCTTTAAACAAGGGTAAAGAATTTACCAAGTTCATTGTCGTTAATGTGATAGGTGCCATGGTCAATGTTATTATTACATCCGTCTTAATTTTCACAATTATGCCTAAATTCGGTTTGAGTCAGCTTTCGTGGAATAATATTGCTGCTGTTTTTGGTACCGCTGTGGCGCTGATCTGGAATTTCATAGGTTTTAAGCTTATCGTGTTTACTAAAAAAAATGAGCCAAGTCCTATATCGAAAATATCGGCCTAAGACCTTTGAAGAAGTCGAAGGCCAGGAGCATGTCGTGCGTACCCTACAAGGTGCGCTTTTATCGGGCAGAGTTGGTCATGCGTATCTTTTTTGTGGGCCCAGAGGCACCGGTAAAACAACAATGGCTAGATTATTGGCCAAGTCGCTGAATTGTCACAAGCCAAAAGAAACTGGCGATAAAACAAAGGAGCCTTGCAACACCTGTTCGTCATGTTCGGAGATTAATGAAGGGCGTTCCCTAGATATAATAGAGATAGACGCCGCATCGAACAGGGGAATAGATGAGATTCGTAATTTAAAAGATTCTGCCAGGGTTGCCGCGACATCCGGAAATTACAAAGTTTTTATAATTGATGAGGTGCACATGCTGACCCCACCTGCTTTTAATGCCTTGCTTAAGATTCTGGAGGAACCGCCAGCTCATGTTGTGTTTGTTATGGCAACAACTGAGGCACACAAATTGCCCGAGACGGTTTTATCTAGGGTTCAGAGGTTTGATTTTAAAAAAATAGATCTTGATGATATCAAGAAAAAGCTAACCGCTATTATTGCTAAAGAAAAAATACAGGTCAGCGATTTGGTGTTGTCTATGATAGCAAATAGTTCATCTGGGTCTTTGAGAGATGCCGAATCTTCATTAACCAAGTTGATTTCCTATGCCGGCAGTAAAATAACAGATGAGCAGGCGGCTGAATTGCTCGGTGTTGTGCCGCAACATATTCACAGGAATTTGCTGGAGCTTATTAACAAGAAAAATGCCAAAGACGCCATAGCACAGCTTACAAGTTTATATGAATCCGGTGTTGATTTAGAGAATTTTACAAAACAATTTACAAAATATATGCGTTCCGAACTGCTCACTTTGGTTAGTCAGCCGGTTGTTTCATTGGCTCCTGGCCAAGCTAGTCCCGAATTTCTTATCAAATCAATCAATACTTTTTTGAAGGCACAAAATGATTTAAAATTTTCAGCGATACCCCAGTTGCCTCTAGAGCTTGCCGTATTGGAACTGGCGAAATAAAATGAGCGAAGATAATTATTCAAAGCCGAATCAGGTTATGTTGGAAAAGCCAAAGTTTAGCATACGTCGGCTTTTGTTCTACTTCATTACTCTGGCAGCGTTGATTCTCATATATACTAAATTTTCCGAATTAGAACTTATCGAGAATCTTTTTGCTAAGACCAACTCTTTCTGGTTGGTAGTTGTCGTGTTGACCCAGTCGGCAACGTATTTTTTCATGGCCTTGAATTATCATGATGTTTTGAGGATGAAAGGTACGAAGATCTCTTTGAGGGAGTTGTTCCCGAAGACTTTTATTATTCAGTTCCTCAATCAGGCCTTGCCGTCAGCCGGTTTTTCCGGGCAGGTTTTCTTTGTTTCTTATCTTAAGAAATTCGGTTTAACTGTCGCTGAGGGTATCGGCCGGGCAATATTGGAGATCGTAACTCTCTATATGGGTTTTGGTACGTTCTTTATTATTTCCAGTATCTTGCTTTTTAGTGGTGACGTTCTCGGGCATCATCCGGAAGCCAGGATTCTTATATATGGTTTTATTTTTTTGGCAGTTATTTGTATCTCGATGTTTGTGATGTTCCAA
>CAYRDM010000050.1:0-4340 GCA_964423175.1 uncultured Candidatus Saccharibacteria bacterium
GTTTCTCTGTGCCCCAAATAACCAGGAGGGGAGCCAATCAATTTGGCTATCTCATGGCTATGCTGGAATTCAGCACAATCAATTTTAACCATTGCTCTTGGATCATCATACAAGGCCTCAGCAGTGGCTTCGACCAGTCGGGTCTTGCCGCTACCAGTCGGCCCCAAAAAAAGAATATTGCCTATTGGCCGCCCAGGTTGATTTAACCCTGACAAATAGAGCTGGTACATTGATGTTACCTTCTCAACGGCCTGCTCCTGTCCTATGACCCTGGCCCTAAGAGCATCATAGAAATCACCAACCTTACCTGTTTTCATTATGGTAGGGTTCAACACCTCTCCGGATTTTCGACTCATAGTTACAGGCCTTTCTCGAAATACCTGTGGGTACATTTAATTGTTAAGTTTCTTAATGATTTTTATACTATGTAAGACAATCCTTGTCAAATTGAAAGTTGTTTAATAAAAAAGCCGACATATGTCGGCAAATCAATGGGGAAACAAAGTATAAATTTTAATTGCTGCGGTTGCACAAATAGACAGTTCCAAAATAAATGCTACTAAAAAGGGGGCAACCACACCCGTTGGACCTTCCCACAAATTTGGGAATGGAATGTTTCTTTTAAAACACCATGCCCAAATATTCTTTAGAAAAGGCCTTACTGTTATCAAGGCCAGTTCAAACAAGGCAATATATAAGACATACGCAAAAAGTATAATCGCGAAAATTATCAGTACAACGGCCAACACTTTGATGAAGAGCATCTTAGTTCCTCCAGGTATCTTGAGCCTTTACTTGAGAATTACCAAGAGATACCCACTGAAAATCTTGTCCTCTGTCATCGAACCCCAATTCTGATTCAGGGATAATAAAAACTGTTTTTCTGGTTCCATACTCCGTATCCACGGTGGATAGGAACTTAATACCGGAAACAGCACCCAGAGAAACGCTCTGGAAATAAGTCTCTATATAACCCTGGTAGCCATCCTGATCTATGGTTATGTAACCATTGTTTTCGCGGGCCATTTGTTTCGCCAGTTGGAAAAGATCTTCTCGCGTAATGTCATCGAGTGGCATACCTGTATTCATTAGACAGGTAAACTTCCAAAAACCAACCATAATTCTCCTCACTATTTATACCAATTATGACAATTCGAACAATAACACTTTTGGGTAGAAGAGTCAATGGAACCTCCTCAAAAATAAAAGGCCGGCAAAAGCCGACCAAACATTTAATTGATATCATTATTTCTGAAAGAGATAAGCAACTCAGCAGCCCCCTTAATCCAGCTGAGGGGTAGGCCCAACAGAATATCCCGAGAACTAGGACCTAATCTATAAAATGGATACTTTTTAAACTTAAGCCTGGTCCGCACTTCATCATGTCCTAGGATTAAAATCCTTCTCAATTGGTGATCGGATAGAGGTCTGAGATAGCTAGCTGTATTGGCATGGTCTCTTGCGTCATCACCGATTGCCTTTCTTTTCCGCTTAAGCGACTTATTTTTATTCAAAACAAAGCGCACAACCTGCTCTACATCTACTCCTGCCGCAAACTGCGGCGGTCTGTCCTTTAATGCAGCAGAAATAGGGTTATAGGAATTAACTTTGCCTCCACCAAACGATCTAAAATGAGCGGCTGTCAGCTTAACAATTTTTTGAACTCGAGTTTCTTTCTTAAACAATATTATCTCCTTTAATTTTTACAGAACTTGTAAATACTATACATATATACACTCCTTGGGTCAATTTTATAAACACTCCAGAACCTGACATGACTTAGGGTTTAGATTCCATTGAACCGTTTAAAAATCCGTAATTCCAAACGAAATTCGGATAGTATTCTGAAAAGTCACGAACATTAAAAGCCCCGGTCGCAACCGATACTTTATTTGGATTGTCTTTTGTATATTCCAGGGCATCTGCGGCACCGCTTTGATACTCTACTCCATTAAAAACATTCTGTTTTAGCCAATCATATTTTTGTTTCAAAACCGAATTATTTGAGGAGATAACCCTAAAAAGTTTCCCTTGAGCTATATACATATGAAATGACTCAGCAAAATCTTCTGGTGAACTTTTATATCCGGGTTTGGAGGTTGACCATCCTATTGCATATGCGCCTACGAACTCATTTCTTTCATTGCCGAGATTCCTCAATTTATATGAAGGCCACTCGGCGGTTGTATCTCTTTGGCTGACGTCATAGCTAATGTTATAAAATCCGGTTGTATCAATTAGACCCTGAGATGTTTTTTCATTTCTAGGGTACAGGTTCCTATCAAGATAATGAGCATACTCATGTATTTTTACAGACATCGTATCAAAATCGTCTGCGGCCTTTGGATGTCCTGTTATCGGCTTGCAATTATCTCCAAAATTATCATAAAGATATACATCACAAATTTTATAATCACTAGAATTTATTCTATCGTAATGGCCTCCGAGCTGACGCGCAAAATAGTCTTTAAAGTTTTGTTCGCTCCAGACAACTAAACCAGGCGGCAGCTCCTTAAAAGTCTTGGCGAAAAGATATGCAGAATGTATCTTAGTCTCTTGGTTTTTGGGTGTATCAATAAAATGAGAGTAGATAGGCAGGGTCAAAGCAAGCTTTTCTTCATTGGCCTCTCTGGATGCAAGCAAAGAATCAACCTTTTGAAGCGTCCTAACATCTATGTCCGAAGATACCGGAAAACCCCAAAATTGCTGGAACCTGTTCAATAGGTCTTCTGAGGCATAATGTCCTCCTACTGTATTCGCACCGATAATCTGGCCTGTCATTTTTATCGCATTAAAAAACCGATACGCGAAATCTTCGACATTAGCATCCGGTTTTGTCGCTCCATAAATAAACCCATACTTTTTAATATCATAGGTTTTTAATTCACCTGATGCTATTTGCTGAGCAATGGATTCGTTCTTCAAAAAACTACTTTTCAATTCAAAAGTTACAATTTGAGTTGGAGAGGGTGTTGGGGTGTAAGAAGGAGATGGCAAATATGCTGTATTCGTAGACTTTGTGTAAAAATAACCGACAGCAACTCCGGCAACAATTAAACAAATAAATAATCCCGAAAACACAAATTTTTTATTATTAATAGAACTTTTGGCCAGAGAAAAGGGCACCTCATTAGAAATTTTATTTATTTGTTTTATAGCATCATCTATGTCGGCGACTTTCCAGCCAACTGCCAGAAGACTTTCTTTAATTTTTTCTACTTTCTCTCCAGAAGCAATTTGCTTGTTTATATAATTTAACAGCTCAGGATTGATTACCATACAATAATCATATCATTTAGCAATTCTTAATAAAAACTCCTGACTATGGCATCAATACAAAAACAGAAAAACCTCGCACCAGACGAAGCACGAGGCTTCCTGTATTACGAGGTGTGGGTCAGTTCACTGTGAAATTCTGATTCCGGCGTTTAACGATGTTCTGTTTCCGTCTTGGAGCACAAAGGCTCCAAAACTCAGATGCTCCACCTTCTTGGGATGCATCATAAACCAGTATTCACTGTAGTCACGGCGGCCACCACCGAAAAAACGACGGTAACCCTCTACTGAGGCCCGGACACCAGGAGCGACCTTGAAACGGTTGGTTGCCCCAGCAAGCAGCAGGTTATTCGGCCTGATGCCAATGAACCGAGGAAGCACTACCACAAAAATATGATGCAGGGGTCGCTTCAACCCAGGAATGGTCTCGTGGACGTTCCATCGTGGGGCAACCTGGAAGAAGCCCAGCGACTTCTCCGGCATACCGCCAGTTTCAGTATGAACCGAGAATTGTGGCAACTTCGTCGGCGTATAGACCACGAGATTATTAGTGAAAAGCGGTTCGTGGGGAGCCGCCTCAATGAATCCGTAGCCACTGAAGTTGCCGACGCCAGTCTTAAGGCCCCAAGCATACTGGGGATAGACCACTAATCCTTGCCGGCCACCAAATGTGTCCAGCCACACAGAGCCAGTTGCTTGTGTTGAACTGTTTTTTGTTTGCGCTATCGCCATGCCACTTAGCATAACGAAAACGATGATGGAAAGGAACGAAATCTGTTTTCTCACGAGCATTCTCCTTATTTTGAATTTCATCCGGCTATAACTTAATTATAACATAAAATAATCAAAAAGTCAAATCTAGTCTCAATAAAAATACGGGGGGCGGCACTTAATAATCCCCATATACCAAAAAACACCTAATTAGAGGTGTTTTTTGAAGATGTGGATCTGGGGAGAGTCGAACTCCCGTCTGGGAATAGATTTAAAATCGCACTACAAGTTTAGCCGAATTGTTTAGTCTTAAGTTAAAAATCCGACAAAATAACTCAAGACCTATTTTCTAT
>CAYRDM010000051.1:0-4305 GCA_964423175.1 uncultured Candidatus Saccharibacteria bacterium
TAGTTGACCATAACGTATGGAATAAAAACAAAGGCGGTTGGATTTAGAACAAAAAACCCGCTTCCATCTCCAAGTGCTTGGCCTAGACCCATAAGAAACAAAAATGAGAATGGAGAGTAATTGTAGCGTTTAATAAGGAGCCATATAACCCAAAATATAACCAAATAGGCCGGTAGGGTTAACACGAGATCAATGGAGGTGTTTTTAAGAGCTTGTGAGAGGGGTGTCCCGTATCCAATAAGGAGAGAACTTTTCAAAGGTCTCGAGATCATATGGAAAACTTCTACTACCATAGCGTTTATTGTGCACCAGAGAATAAAGGTTTTCTTGGGGCTCGGCGTTTCCACTAACTGACCCCTTTTGTAGAACCATAGAAGACTAATTAAAAAATATCCAAGAACTAAAAGTCTGGTAATTGAATCGCGGTTCATACCGTCGTGAAGTATGGGGAGGACGAGCGATATTAAAAACCATATGCCCAGAACTATAAATAGATTTCTTTGTTTCATAGGATTTTTTATTGGCGGAGGGTACAGGAGTCGAACCTGTAAGGGATTGCTCCCGCCGCATTTCGAGTGCGGTGCCATGCCATTAGGCGAACCCTCCAAAAGAAAATTATCACACTTTTTTGAGTTTTGGTCAAAATAAAAACCGAGATAATCTCGGTTTACTTGTTGCCAAGTTTTTCTAACAACTTAGATAATCCGTCTTCGATTTCAGGACGGAATTCTGCTTTTTTTCTTTTCTTATAAATTCTATCAACCATTTTTCTAAATAATGGTCCCACAACCCAACCGCCGGAAACATTCATATCTGATCTGCCAGCGACCTTTTTCATATACTCGGGCAGTCTGATTATTTTGTTTGAGTCATGGCCAACCCGGATCGCTATTGTTAATTCAGGCGTGCCGCCAACCATTAGCAAGTCTCGAGGGCCGTTAGATGTACCTGTTTTAACGGCGACTTGCTGGTCTATATTTCGCATTGAGACTTTTGCAGTCCCGATTTTAGTCACCGCACGCATCAGCATGAGGACCTTATCAGCGGAATCTTTTGACAAAACGTTATCTTTTGAATTGGACTTTGCTTTATATATTTTCTTGCCTTCTTGGTCGACTATTTCGGTGATTAACGTCGGCCTGATATAGTTTCCTTCCCTGAAGAATACAGTGAATGCATTCGCCAGTTCTATTAGATTGACATCGGATGCACCGATTGCTGTTGGGAGTAATGGCACCAGGCCACCTTCTAACTCTTGCCCAGGTTTTCTAAACCAAGTTTTACCACCTGAATCTCTGATAAATCCGGGATTGCCCCATATGCCGGTTTTATTCGCGACATCAACAACGTGTTGAATGCCAATGTTTCTTGCCAGATTTAAGGTGGCAAGATTTACGGATCTGATAAGGCCCACCGGCAAGGGAATGTATCCGTTTGGTACCGGGTTTTCTTCTTTGAAGTTTCTTGGAGCCCAGGTTTTGCCGCTGCCGCCTTTCATCTGAAAGGGACAATTACAAATTGAGTTGTCAAAAGTTTGTCCAAAATATTCAAACGCCGCTGCATAGGTGAACGGTTTAAAAGCTGAGCCCGGAGAGCGGGAAGCCATAACACGATTGTATTGCGTATCACTAAAATTGTGGCCGCCACTTAGTGCAAGTATTTTGCCAGTCGAATTTTCTATGATTACAAAGGCGCCTTCTAGTTTTTCTTCGTTCACTGGAATTTCTTTGTTAACCTCAGCAAGATGTTTGCGGAATTCTTCTTCAGCAATTTTTTGTGTTTGCTGATCTAGTGTTGTGGTAATTCTCAAACCACCGAAACAACACAGGTCCTCATCAGAATAACCGGTGGTGAGAAGCATTTCCTTCGTGAACCTATTAGCGTAGCCGAAACGATTGTCTTTGATCGGGGTGAATTTTACAAATTCCAGTTGAGGATGTTCTTCATTTGTGAAATGAGCTTCCTTTTCCTGTTCTTCATTTATGAATCCTTCTTTGAGCATTCGCTCAAGAACCCAATTGTATCTTTCTCTTGCATGCGAGATTCTGACATTTTCCTTGGCTAGTTCTACCGCATAGCGTTCTTTTATTTTATTTTTTTCTTTTTCCGGCAGATTTTCTTTTATCTCTGGTTCTTGAGGCTTGTGATAAACGGGGCAGTATAGACTTGGAGCTTTGTTAAGACTTGCCAATATTGCGGCTTCGCGCAGGCTTAGTTTTTCCCTTCTGAGGTCTTTGTCAAAGTAGCGTCTAGCCGCTTCTTCTACTCCGTTAACGCCATGACCGAAATAGATCATGTTTAGAAAACCTTCCATGATTTTTTCTTTTGGATAGTGTTTGTCTAACTGTATAGCTACTCTGGCTTCTTTGATCTTTCGAGAGTAGCTGGGCTCGCGGTTTTTAAATGCTTCAGATTCTTCGGCGTATATTAAGCGTGCAAACTGGCTGTCTATAGTGCTTGCGCCAGATTTACGAAAATATCCTGGGGCTATTTTGTGAAGTTGATTACAAATTGCAGCTCTTAAAATTGCTGACCAATCTACTCCATGATGAGAATTAAATCTTTGATCCTCTGCGGCTACTAATGCCTGTTTTAGAATTTCCGGTATTTCTTTGGAAGTAATGGGATCTCTTACTTCATCAAAAAATATCCCTATTTTGGTAGTTCCGTCCGATGCATATAGATAAGATGATTTTTTGAAATCTGAATTTTTGAGTTTGTTTAAATCAAACTCACGGCCATAGTCATCAGTTAATCCACCGTCATAAAAATAAAAGTAATAAGTTACCCCTAACCAACTAAGCAGGAGAATGGCGGCAGCGGCTTTGATTGTCCTTTTCAGCCACAGTCTTTTAACCAATATTACCCAATATTCCTTTTCGAGATGTTTTTTAAAGAAGGATTTCCAGTGTCCCAGCTTGCTAGTTAAGCGCACAGGCCTTCCTGTTTTTAAGGTTCTAAGCTTTCCGAGATGTTAGCACTTAAGCCTAATGTTTTCAACAAATAAAAAACGGGCCATTGGGCCCGTCTGGCTTACTATTCTTTGTTTTTGATAACTGCCACCTTGAGAAGATCTGAAGGAATTGAATCACAGGGAACTGTGGCTAAGGCTGGACCTCCATTATAACCCTCCCAATAATAATAAGCGAAACAAACGCCAGTACGGGGGTCCTTCATATACTGGATTTCACTTACCACCTGATTTGCTTTTTCTTGAAGTTCATAACTATGTTCTAATTGTTTCTCGGCGGGATTATTTTTAACACAGGCTGGGGCGAGGATTAATAGCAATGCAAGAATGACGCCAAGGCATTGTCTCATGTTCTTCTCCTTTGTATTCGTAAGGTGCAATTAAAATAGAGACTTTAATTATTATAACATTATAAAAAGATTAGGTCAATAAACAAAACCAGGCTTTAGACCTGGTTTTGTTTATTGTGCCGCGGGGGAGAGTCGAACTCCCATGATCTTGCGATCGCTGGATTTTGAGTCCAGTGCGTCTGCCAATTCCGCCACCGCGGCATATAAAGTTATGGGCACAACCTTGATCAAAATAATATCTAAATTTCGGACTATTTTCAAGTTTGGTATCTTGTAAAAATATTTTTACAAGTCTAGAATATAATCAATGGCACGCATTATTGGTATCATCAACGCCAAAGGCGGGGTGGGGAAAACAACAACCGCCAACAATCTCGGCGCTTATCTTGCCGCAAAGGGTAAGTATGTTTTGCTGGTTGATTTGGATCCGCAGGCAAACGCCACTTCGGGTCTGGGTTTGCATTTAGCAGATGACCACCTCAACCTCTACCACAGTATTATAGATAATGAAGAACCGGAGGCTATTATAAGGAAGACTTCTGTTTTTGGTTTTGATGTTTTGCCTTCCGCTCCAAGTCTTGCAGGTGCTACCGTTGAGCTCGTGGATATGGAAGAAAGGGAATACAGATTAAAAAACGCATTGAACAAGATAAGAACTAATTATGACTACATTTTAATCGATAGTCCGCCATCTTTGGGCCTCCTTACTATTAATGGTCTTGTTGCTGCGGAACAAGTTGTTATTCCCGTACAATGTGAGTACTTTGCCTTGGAAGGTCTCACTCAACTTTTTAAAACTATCGACATGGTGAAGACTTCCATAAATCCTCAATTGCGAATTCTCGGAGTATTGCTTACAATGTATGATAAGAGGAATAAATTGGCGAATGAGATCGTTGCGGAGGTTAAAAAGAATTTTCCAGGCCATGTTTTTGAAACTATAATTCCACGATCTGTTTCTTTGGCTGAAGCGCCGAGTTTCGG
>CAYRDM010000052.1:0-4262 GCA_964423175.1 uncultured Candidatus Saccharibacteria bacterium
GGTAGATCACCAGCACGGTGGAGGAGAAGGAAGGCAGACGATCGGTATGCATCATCCTAAGACTAAGTGGGGTAAACCAGCTTTGGGAGTAAAGACAAGAAATAAGAAAAAGAAATCATGGAAGTTCATTGTAAGGAGAAGGAAGAAATAAAAAGATCAGGTTCGAACCTGATCAAAACGACGAAGAACACTGGAAGCAACCCGTTGGTATACGATAAGTAAAATGATAGCCAAATCCAGAAAAGAAGCAGGGCTTAAAAATTTGTGAGAACTGAGAAAATCATGCTTATATAAGCCTTGTCCAAGAAGACAAAAGGCTAGATGGTTTGTCATTAATAAAACCTGTAACCACCATAAAGAAAGAACAAAACAATGAAGTAATGATTGAAGCAAAGACTCTTTCTTCATTCATGACCTCCGGGGCAACTTATGGGCAGTATAGTATAGAATAAATAAAAATATGTCAAGATCAATAAAAAAAGGAGTATATGTAGATGAAAAACTGATGAAAAAAGTCGGCAAGCTTAGAATTGGTGATAAGACAATTATTAAGACATGGGCCAGGGCCTCTACTATAGTGCCAGAAATGGTTGGATTCACATTCGGTGTTCACAATGGCAGGGTTCATGTACCGGTGTTAGTCACGGAAGATATGGTTGGTCATAAATTAGGCGAGTTTTCATTAACACGTAAATTCAGCAGACACGGCGGAAGAATGCAAAGAGAAATAGAAGCAGCCGCCAAACAAAAAGAAGTTGATGCAGCAAAAGCGGCCAAAGAAGCGCCAGCCGATGCTAAGAAATAATTTTAAACCATGCAAGTTACAGCACAATTAAACAATTTAAGAATAGCTCCAAGAAAGGTCAGGCTAATAGCCAGGGCTATTAAAGGCATGAACGCAACTAGCGCCAAGCACCAGCTGGTTTATATTGTTAAAAAATCATCTGGCCCTATTTCTAAGCTTTTGGACTCTGCGCTTGCAAATGCTCACGCAAATTTCAACATGGACAAGGATAACCTTTTTATAAAAGATATAATTGTTAATGAAGGACCAAAGCTTAAAAGATTTAGACCAAAAGGGTTTGGTATGGCATCACCGATAGAAAAAAAGACTTCTCATATAAGAATAATTCTTGATGAGAGAGTTCCGGGTTTGAAATCAAAGGTTGCAAAGGAAAATAAGCATGAACATGTTGCTCACAAACCCGAAGAAAAAGAAATAACCGCAAAACCAGAAAAGAATGAAAAAATTCAGAAAGAAAAATTAAAGCCAGAAATTAAAAGAGAAATGGGCCAAAAAGGAGGAATAGCCGGCCAGGTCGGCAAGATTAAGAAGATGTTTAGAAGAAAAGTCGTATAAAATAACAATGGGACAAAAAATTTCACCAACATCATTCAGACTATCTGTTAACAAGGATTGGAAATCTCGCTGGTTTAACGTTCGAAAGTATCCTGAATTTTTGAAAGAAGATGTCGCTTTGAGAAATTATCTTTCCAAGAAGCTCAAGAACATGAGCGTGGACAGGATACAGATTGAAAGAAGCCCAGATGTTTTAGCAGTGGCCATAATTACTGCGAGACCTGGTTTGATCATTGGCCGCGGAGGTACCGGTATCGAAGACTTGAAGAGAGAGATACTTAAACTTATTAAAAGAAAAACTTCTGTAAGGCTTGATATACAAGAATTCAAAAATCCAGAATCTTCCGCAACTATTGTCGCTGAACAAATGGCAGAGCAGGTTGAGAAGAGAATTTCTTATAGGCGTATTTTAAAGCAATCAATCGCAAAGATAATGTCTAACCGTGATGTTAAGGGAGCAAAGGTTACGATGTCCGGAAGATTGGATGGAAATGACATCGCAAGAACAGAACATTTAGAGCAGGGAAGTTTACCATTACAGACGTTGAGAGCAGAAATAGATTTTGCCAGAGCTACTGCGCACACTACCTATGGTACGGTGGGCATTAAAGTCTGGATATATAAGGGTCTAAAATTTTAAAAAATGTTACAGCCAAAACGCATAAAACACCGCAAGGTCCATAAGGGTAATATGAGTAAGGTCGCTTCACGCGGACACTATTTAAGTTTCGGCAGTTTTGGATTGAAGGCAATGGAGTCTAGCTGGTTGAAATCAAATCAGTTAGAATCAGCCAGACGTGCAATTGCTCATTTTGTCCAAAGGGGCGGAAAGATATGGATAAGAGTTTTTCCTGATAAGCCAAGAAGCCAAAAAGGAGCAGAGGTCGGCATGGGTGGAGGAGCCGGAGCATTGTCACATTTTGTTGCGCCAGTTGAAGCCGGCAGGATTATATTTGAGATGGACGGCGTAAAGGAAGAATCGGCCAGGGAAGCTTTCAGATTAGCGGGCCATAAATTACCTATTAAGACTAGATTTATAAAAAAATGAAATTTACAGAATTAGAAAACAAGACCAAAGAAGAATTGAATCAGATGCTCGGCGAGTTGAGGGTTAAGCTTGGAAAGATGAAATTCGAATTGAGCAATAAATCACTTAAAGATTATAGCCAAGTTAAAAAAACCAGAAAAGATATAGCTAAAATTTTAACAGCTTTAAACAAATAAAATGGAAAACCAAAAAGTACAAAATAAAATATTAAAGGGTACGATAGTTTCAGATAAAATGCAGAAGACTGTGGTTGTTTCCGTGACACGCCTCAAAAAGCATCCAAAATATAAGAAATATTATAAAGTAACAAAGAAATTTAAAGCCCATGATGAAAAGGGTGAATACCACACTGGAGATGAAGTTATGATAAGAGAAACAAGACCAATTTCAAAAGATAAAAATTGGGAAGTTATTAGCAAAGCATAATAAAATAACATGATACAATTACGCACAATTTTAAATGTTGCAGACAACAGCGGTGCCAAAAAGGTTGGTGTTATATTAGTTTTAGGTGGATCAGCAAGAAGATATGGCCAGCTTGGGGATATCGTGGTTGTTTCAGTGAAAGAAGCTGAACCGAGGAAGACCGTAAAGAAAAAAGAAGTTTACAAAGCTGTTATTGTCAGGCAAAGAAATAATTTTAGAAGAAAAGACGGAAGTTATGTTAGATTTGATGATAACGCCGTTGTTATTTTAGAAGGCGCTACAAAAGAACCAAAAGGAGGTAGAATATTCGGACCTATCCCCAGAGAAATAAAGGAAAAAGGTTTTGATACAATAGCGAGTTTGGCCCAAGAAATTGTGTAATCCATAAATCATGAACATAATCAAAAACGACAATGTAATAATGCTAAGTGGAAAAGATCGTGGTAAAAGCGGTAAGGTTTTGTTTGCTTTTCCAGCCGAAGATAAGGTTGTTGTCGAGGGATTGAATAAGGTTGCGAGACATCAAAGAGCAAGAAAGCAGGGCCAAAAGGGTCAGGTTGTTCACAAGGAGAGAGCTATTAACGTTTCCAACGTAATGCTTATTTGTAAGAGTTGTGGCAAACCGACAAGAACTGGTAAGAAAATTGTTGGCGAAAATAAAGTTAGAGTTTGTAAAAAATGTGGATCTGAAAATTAATTACCATGACAACAAATACACCAAGATTATTAACTAAATATAGAAAAGAAGTGATACCTGCGATGCAGGCAAAGTTTAAGTACAAGAATGTGATGTCTATACCTAAGCTAGAGAAAGTGTCTGTAAACATCGGTTTTGGACGCAGAGCGGTTGCAAAGGAAACCAAAACAATAGAGAAATTGATACAAGACCTAACCAGGATTACTGGCCAGAAGCCATCCGCAAGGAAAGCCAAGAAGTCTATTTCCGGCTTTAAATTGAGACAGGGTATGGATGTTGGAGCAACTGTAACCTTGCGCGGTAAGAGAATGTATGATTTTATAGATAGACTGATTTCTATTGCTCTGCCTCGTTCTAGAGATTTTCACGGTGTAGATATCAAGGGTTTTGATGAACATGGTAATTTAAATTTGGGTATCAAAGAGCAGACGATTTTTCCCGAGGTAAGCTATGAATCAGTAAAAGACATTTTTCCTTTGCAAATTACAATTGTGACGACAGCCAAAAAGAGAGAAGAGGGAATACAGTTGTTAAGATTCATGGGTTTCCCATTGCAAAAAGATTAATAAAATAAAACGATGCCAAAGAAATCAACAATCGCAAGATCAAATAAAAAACCAAAGTTTTCTTCACGGACAGTTAACCGCTGTTTTATGTGCGGTCGGAAACACGGCTTTATGAGAAAATTCGGTTTATGCAGAATACATTTTAGAGAATTGGCTGGGCAAGGA
>CAYRDM010000053.1:0-3945 GCA_964423175.1 uncultured Candidatus Saccharibacteria bacterium
TTTATTTTTGTATCTTTTATTACTTTCGTTCTTCCAATGTGGTCTTAACTTTAATTGTTTTGTCTTTTCTCATAACAACCATTTCCAATTCATCGCCGACTTTTGAATTTTGCACCAAATCAGCAAGTTCTCTTTTTTCACTTAGCTTCTCGCCATTTATTTCAAGAACGATATCATTTTCTTTTATACCAGCCTTATCGGCAGGGGAGTCCTTCACCACAGCCTCTGTACCCGGAACATGGTCTTTTATTACGAGGGCTCCAAAGTCTACCGGCAATTCGTATTTCTCTTTCAGCGCTTTGTTCAACATTACATAACGCAAACCGATAAACGGCCTGACTATTCTGCCAAACTTAATAATATCTTCCAGGTCGGCCTTCGCCCAATTAATAGGAAGGGCAAAGCCGATATTCTGAGCACCAAATATAATAGCAGTGTTAATACCAATGACTTCTCCCTCAAGACTAATCAATGGTCCGCCAGAATTACCCTGATTAATTGCAACATCCGTTTGGATTACATTTCTAAGGTGTTCCATCTCTCCACCTTGACCCATTGCAGCAGAAATTCTGCGTCCCAAGCCAGAAACAATACCTTTAGATACCGTGTTGGTAAACAATCCCAATGCATTACCAATCGCGACAACTGTTTGGCCAAGCTCAATCTTATCAGAATTGCCCAAGCGTACAGTTGGGAGTTTTTTACCATCTATCTTCAGAACGGCTACGTCATTGATAGGATCACGAGAAATGACCTTGCCATGATATTCTTTCTCATCTTCGGTTATAACCGTATAATCGGCATCGGTATCAAAAACAACGTGCTTGTTGGTAAGAACCAGTCCGTCTGGATGAACAATAAAACCGGAGCCTCCACCAACTTTTACTTTCTCGCTTTCATGCTTGCCTCCATGGTGAGGGTGGGGAATCATCTGATCGCCAGCATCACCGTCAGGCATACCTGGATTTCCAAAAGGCGAAAAAGGTCCGAAAAAAGGCATCATTGGTAAACCCTTCATCTTCGGCATGTTTTTGGAGATAACAATACTCGCCACTGCTGGCAAAACTTTTTTGACAGCTTCAATTGTTCGCTTTTCAATATCTATTTCCATATGCTAGGTATTATACATGACAGGCAATAGGCTATCAACATTTTTCTTCAATAGACCGACGCTCAAAGTAGCAGAAGAACTTATCGGTAAATTTTTAGTTCGCAAAATTGGCAATAAAAAAATCTCCGCGATGATAATAGAAACCGAAGCATACTGTGGGCCACGGGATCTTGCCTCTCATGCTTCTAAAGGTAAGACAAAGAGGACAGAACCCATGTTTGGGCCGCCTGGCTATACCTATATATATCTAATATATGGCATGCACCATTGCCTCAACATTGTCACCGAAAGAGAGGACTATCCTGCTGCCGTGCTGATTAGAGCTATTGATGTGAAAAGCATAAACGGCCCAGGCAAGATCTGCAGATATTTTGAAATAGACAAAAAACTAAACTCTACAAATGTAAGTGCGAGTAAAGAAATATGGTTAGAGGATAGAAAAACTGAAATACCTCCTTCAAAAATCGCCAAAACAAAAAGAGTTAACATAGACTATGCAGGAAAATACAAAGATAAGTTGTGGCGTTTTGTTTTGACAAAATGATTTTTTATTGATAAAAAATCTCCAAGAAGATCTTTTAAAAAATAGGACGCCAACATGCGCTCACTGAAAACCAGGACAAGATCCAATTTTTGTAAAATGGAACACCATGAAAGCCATTGGGAAATCCAAGAATGGAATCTGGACGTTCGTAATTTTCAAATTTTTCTAACTGGCGAACCGACTGCTTATCATGACGACGGCGAAGAAAGAGAAGAGCCCGGCGTTGAATATCAAATGTCGGCAAGATTGATAAAAAACCTAAACATTCTTAGCAGACTTGATCCCAAAAGACCGATTTTAATCCATATGAAAACCTGCGGAGGAGAATGGTCCGAGGGTATGGCAATATACGATGCCATTTGGGCCTGCCCCAATCCAGTTGTGATTCTAAGTTATACTCACGCCAGATCGATGTCTTCTATAATTCTGCAGGCTGCAACAAAAAGAGTATTAATGCCTAACAGTTATTTTCTTTTTCATGAAGGGACTCTGGGATCGTTCGGAACGGCCAAGTCTCTACACTCATTCGCAGACTGGGATAAAAGGGTCGTTCAACCCACGATGCTAAGAATTTATGAAGATGCCCTACTCAAGGGCGGGCGCTTCTCGCTAACTCCTCGCGACGGAATAAAAAAAATGCTCCAAGAACAGATGAATCAAAAAGAAGATGTTTATCTGACAGCACAAGAGGCTGTTGATTGGGGATTCGCTGATGAAGTTTTTGATAAAGACTGGCAAAAATTAATAGAAGTCTGATGAACAATACAAATATTTACCCCGCTAATTAGCGGGTTTTAAATTTAAATCCAAGAGTATTGCAATAAATTAACAGTTGGGTTAATCTAGCCCCTAAGTCGGAGTTCATTTAAAAGGAGGCCCATGAAAACCTTTGCAACACTTTTTTTGGAAAGAAACTTTCCCATTTTAAAGTCCGAGGCAATTCCAATAGTATCCAGGAGCTTAAGTAGCTTGCCGCCGGAAAATCCAAACTCCAGAAGGCCCAAAAGCAGCACGACAGTTTTTGCAATTAAATATGCCGGTGGTGCAGTAATAGCCGGGGATAGGCGAACCGGTGAAAGTTATCACGGAATCGCATCTGACAGCTCAATCAAGATCCAACAAATTTCTGAGTTTTCAGCCATGGCATGCGCCGGTTATTGCAATGTGATAGATCATCTTGAAACCAACATGACTTCTGTTTGTAACAGATTCAAACAGTCATGCCAAAGGCAACTTTCACCGGATGGACAGGCCAAATACCTTCAAGATCTTCTTGAAGGATGGTGGTTCCTGTATCTTCACTACTGGTACTGGAACTATGGCGTTCCTGTTCTTGCCGCTTACGATACATTGCAGGAACAACCTAGAATTTTTTCTTTCAGCGAAGACGGTTATTATTTTGAACCAGATTTTATGGCTGGCGCAGGTTGTGGGTGGGAAGGAATAAAAAATATAATCTATTCTGGCTGGAAAAAAAATCTGAAAAAAAATGCGGCAATAGACTTGGCAATTAAGGCCCAGCTTTTGTCCGGCCTATCCAGCAGCGGCGTAAGTGATTCTAGAATTTCTTTGCCGAGCATAGGAATAATTGATAAGAATGGTTTCAAATGGGTAGAAGATAAAGAAATAGCAAAAAGAAGAGATGCTATCGTAAAAAGAATGGGGGCCCTAAATGCAGGAAAATAAAAGCACTCAGGGTCTTCTGACCAGAACGAAGACCTTGGCAGCAAAGGCCAGACTAAAAAACAAAATTGGCCTTGTGATTATCTCCGAAAATGGAATCTTTATGGGCTTGAGCGCAAATGAATACCTTTCTTTCAGAATAGAGCCGGACAAAGATATCAGTCTTTTTCTATTGTGTATCTGCGGTTCTGAATCTGAAAAGAGAGAGATAGCAAAAGAAATTGGTTTATTGCAAACCTCAATTAAGACCAGGTTCTCAGAAAGAGATATCAACATACACCTGGTCCACGACTTCTTAACTAGCTACCTGCAGGATACTTTTTACAACAAAAGATCAGAAAAAGTAATTGCTGCGGAATTTTTCCTGTTACAGGCTAACCCCACTCAATTACAAATTTTATCGATTGATTTTTCCGGACAATCTAAGGCCATTGGAACGGGCACAACTGTTGCAATCATAGGTTATCCTCCCGAAGAAATTCAAAAAAGTCTTAACAGTCTCAACGGAATAAACGTATCCAAAATGGATTTCCAAAAAATCTGTAAGTTTGGTGAAAACATTCTTAGAAGCTTCCGGAACAATTTCTGGAATGCAAAACTAGCGTTT
>CAYRDM010000054.1:0-3850 GCA_964423175.1 uncultured Candidatus Saccharibacteria bacterium
TCACAAAAAACATTCTCAAGCATCCAGCAGCAAATGGACTTGATCACCAATAGGGTATCGCAGCAACCGATGGAAGTGGTAAAAGGGGTCTCGGAGACCAAAGAATCTACCAAGCAGGTATTCACCATCGCCGAACAGCTGCAAAATCTTGAACGTGTACTCAAAAATCAAAAACAGCGGGGAAACCTCGGAGAATCATCGCTTGAATTAATTCTTTCCAATGTATTTATTGCGTTCACAAGAGACATGGCAACCTCCGTAAATACCTCTGAAAACTAACTATTTCAAGAAACTTGCCAAAATAGACATATGCAAAGATAAACAAATTAAACTTATTTTGTCAAACCAATAAACAAATTAAAACCCCATTCAAAATGGGGTTATTTTCTATTTAGACATGGGTGATGCTTTACCCAAATCTATTACTTTTCTTGCTTCAAGCTGTGCAATCATTTCCTCACAGTCGGCAACCAAGTTTCTCTTTTTAATTTGTTTAACAATTTCGACAATGTGCTTGGGTAAAAGTCTTCGCGAAGAAGATTCTGAAATAGCAAGCAGGGTCATCAGATCAATATCGACCTGGCTAGCTGATGGAATAAAATCTTCTATGGCCTCTCTGAGAGCTGTTTCGTTTACTTCTTTCAAATTCCTACGATCAGCAAACTTAGAAGACTCCAGAACTATTTTCCTGATATCGGCTCCCGAAAGACCTTCAGTCATTTCCGAGAACCTAGTAAATTTTTTAATAGAAGTCTTGATATTATATTTCCGAAACATCACTGCAAAAATTGCATCTCTCTCATCTGCGGGAGGCATCAGAAGTGCTATCCTGTCGTCTGATCTACCAGAACGTTTCATGGCGGCGTCCATACGATCAGGACGATTAGTACAATTCACCATGAGAACTTTTCCCTGAATTCTAGGATCAGAAAGAAATTTCATCCAGGCCTGCATAATACGTTCGGAAACTCCCGAATCGCCTTTGGGCGAATCTCTATTTGCTTCTCCCAGATCCGCTTCGTCATTCATGACAACGACCGGTGCCAAAGCCATGAGGCCTTGCTGCTGCCGTTCGGTACGTTCTTCTGACTGGCCGACCCACATAGATCTGGCGTTTCTTAATTGAACGAAGTTATATCCAGAATCTCTTGCAAGAGCTTCCACAAGAGCAGTTTTGCCAGTACCAGGAGGTCCCATAAGCGTTATGCCCTGGGGAATAGCTTTTGCATTACCCTTTTTAATTGCATCGATTATTTCACTAAAATATTCTTTTATATAATCGAGGCCCCCGATATCTTCGAGGCCCCAGTCTGGATCTACGATCTCCATAACTTCGCCGTATTCGGCATTCAAAATTTCTCTTTTTTTGTTCCTGACATAGAGGAGATCAATTGGTTTTTCATCCTGCCTACTCGTTCTGAAAATTTCTAAAATTTGCCTCAAGCTCATGCCCTGAGTAGCACTAACAAGCATGTCTACTTCAAAATCATCTGGAACCTCAAAATGCGATGGAAATTTCGATAATTTTTCTCTGATTTCTTCCAGAGCAGATTCTATGGTCTCCCGAGCTGCATCATTTTTTAATGTTTTCCGTTTTCTGTTCAATGAAGTTTCTTGTTTCTCTAATTCTTGCTGCGCCGGAGTACCCTTGGTTAATCTTTCAATATATTTTGCTCTTTCTTCTGATGTAGGTTTGGGAACAAAAACCGAACTAATACGTGTCGTAGATTGGCGAAGCTCGCCTGAGATCTTCGCTGCGACGTCGGTCAGAAGCAACACGATGTTGGTGCGTTTTTTTACACTCCTGTCTTGGGCCCAACGCCTTATGCGCTCAATGTGCACTCTCTCATTTGCGCTAAGCGTGCCATTGGAAGATTCTGGAACAATAAAATGAGCCGACTCAATAATGAGTACAACACTATCCATTTTTTGCAAAACCTTCTCTATTAAGGGCAGGCAAGATTCAGGATCTTTTGGAATCTGTCTCTTTGCCGCAAGACCAGCTTTGGCTGCGGCAACAGCATCCTTAGGATCTGGATCACCTTCTTTTTCGAGTTCAGCAACTTTTTTGAAAACCTTTTCCATGCTGGGGTTAAGAAACCTCGGACCAGAAGCAATGCTGTAAAAAATAACCATTTCTCTATCATCAAAAACCCTTTCCAGAACTTCTTTAAAAGAAATATATGGCCACTGGGGCTCATCCTCAACATAAGGATTGGGTAAAAGACAATTAACCTCACCGTGAAATATAAACACGGATGAATTTTGAGATTGAAAACGATTAACAAACCCTTGAGTAAACCAGTCTGGCGCAATTGGTCCAGAAGACTCTTCCTTTTCTTTTGGCATTTTTCTCCTTTTCTATTCTAATTCATGATTATGATGGTGGTGAACGTTGTCATGAGTATGCCCATGATGATGAGCGCCGTCGGAATGAATATGTTGTCCTGGGAATGGATCACCCTCGGTGATCTTTCTATTTTGTACATTAATCTTCACGCCAAGCTTATCAGCTAACAGCAAAAACTTGGCGCTTCCTACTTCCAAAGCCTCACGCGATTTGAAGTGTTCAAACACCAAAGAAGAACTCTTCGGCGATTTTGTTACTTTAATATAGTCGCAAGGATGTTCCTTGCCTTTTTCTTGAGCTTCAAGAATTAACTCTTCCCCATCTTGCCGTATCTCAGCAGTATATTCCATAAGCTCAGTAACAATACCGAGAATTTCTAACTGCCAACGTTCGGAAATTTTTGCAGCAGCATTGCTTAATCTTTTTTTATCAGCCGCGGTTACAAATTTTCCTTCCGCCTCAAGCATGCCTTTACTGTTTACGTTGAACCTCAAAAGTTTAATATCTAATCCGGCTGATGCCCGTTTGAGTGCTTCTTCGAGAAGAGGTCTGGAATCCAGTTCTCTAACCCACTCCACGAAATCTGGATCTTCCTGACCAAGTTTTGCCAACAAATCGGCATCAATATCTGGGGCCTCGGATTCTGCTTTAAATGTTTGCGGTTCCGGTACCGGGATTTTTATAGTTGCAAAGGATTTGTAACCAATATTACAAGGCATTGTCTGCTCCTGTGTCTAAATTTTAAAGTGCTAAAACACATAATCTTTTACCATAAAATAAGATTATAGTCAATTTTATAAATCAAAAAACCAGGAACCCTGGTTTTATAAGTTTATTTTTTATGAGTGCAAAGAAGGCATTCACATCTTCTGGCTATAACCACGGCCGCATGTAAATGATGATCACCTTGATTGCAATAACCGCAGAGAAAACTATTTATTCTAGGTCTAACGGGAATATACCTCGGGTACATATTGTAATAAGCCCAACCATAGCGAAGACCATTCGGGGTAATTACAGAGGCCTGAACCATCTCTCCTCCATGAATCTAAAAAACTAAAAAAATTATAATCCTGTTTGCTAAATTTGGAAAGACCGCCAAAAAACTAAAATATATTTTTATTGTTTTGCCGCATACGATCTATGATTTGATTCAGTCGCTTAGTTCGAGTTGCTGGCTGCTTTGCTCTTAAAAACCAGCGATACAAAGTCCTTTTAACAGAGGGTGGCATTTTATTGAAATTTTTATTTGCCACGGCATCCCTGGCAAGTGCTTCTTTTATTTCTTTTGGCAAATTAGGATTCCTGGGAATACCGTGATCATGGGTTGGCTTTGCCAAACCTTCTTTGTAAAATCTCAAGCCCTCGGCGCTCATCTTTCCTTGCTTAATTAAATTCTTGGCATAGGAAATAGTATTGTTGCTCCATGTGCTGTTCTTGGTTCTCTTAGAAAAATTCCTAACAAAAAACCTAACTGTAAATGATTTTGCAGACTTACAA
>CAYRDM010000055.1:0-3697 GCA_964423175.1 uncultured Candidatus Saccharibacteria bacterium
ATATCGAAATTTTTAAAATCAGGGATATCAGTTATTAGTTCCGAGAGTTGATTTATTGGACTACCAGGTTTCCTCGAGAGATCTGGCATATCTAAAAAACGTCTTAGTCGGAGACTGTTAGTATCATTTTTTGATTCTAGATCTTTTCTTAATGCGTCTGCTTCTTTAGATTTGATGGTTATGAGTTTGTTCATTATCGAAATACAAACTTACGATGCGGACCGGACGGGATTCGAACCCGCGATCTCCTCCGTGACAGGGAGGCGCTTTAAACCAACTAAGCTACCGGTCCGTTATATAATGAAGGCATTTTATACTATTTTTCCTAAAAAGAAAAGCCCGCTTTTCAAGTGCGGGCTATTGAATAATCCTAAAATATTTTATCGGCCAATAAACCATGAATACCTTACCGGTTATATCTTCTCTGTGTATCGTTCCAAAACTTCTGGAGTCTAGAGAAACATCTCGATTATCACCCATTACGAAGTAATTTTCCTCAGGTATTTTTTTACTTGTTGGAAAGGTGAATACTCCACGTTGCTTGGTTTTAAGTAGGTAGGGTTCATTAAGGGGCTTGCCGTTTACAAATATGGCACCCTTGTCGAAATGTATTGTTTCCCCGGGTAGTCCTATGATCCTTTTAATCATTTCCTGTTTCGGATCCTCGGGACTTATTATTGTTACTACATCAAATCTGGAAACTGTCAGGACTGTCCTTTGAATCATCATCAATGAACCCTTGGGAACAGTCGGCTCCATACTATCTGTATGTTCATTGGTTTTTTCGAGTACAAATGTACTCAGAATCATTGTTAGCACAAGCATTCCCGAAAGAAAGTACGGTCTAATCGGTTCCGGGAATACCTTTTGGATGATGCCACCAGTTCCGGCGATTTTCATGTGTTTACCTTGTAAGGAGCTAACGATATAATACAGCTTATTAATAAATATGTCAATCCGAAGACTTTATCTTTCGAAGGATTCTGTTCTCGATGAATTGGATAGTGTTATCAGATATTTCTCAGGATCAGATGATATTTTTAAATGAGTTGAAATCAAATCTTTTTCTCCGGAGTAGCTTACCGAAGATTGCAAATGACCTTTTATCCTTTGCAGGATGTTCTTTACTGAACCAACGTAAGATACTTTTTGGGATTGTCCTTCTGCCGGAGTGATTAAACGGTCTGCCACTTCATTCTTGTCAGCAGTTGCGATTACTGCCTCAGGGGAGGTCATTCCTCTGTAAATTTTATATTTTTGCTGGTTAGAGGGGTCTATTATGGTTTCTCCTGGCGATTCGTCAGTTCCGGCAAACATGCCGCCAGACATTACTGTTGAAGCACCGCAAGCAATCGCCAGGAATATGTCTTTATCATTTTTCATTCCGGCATCGGCGATTAGAGGAATTTTCCCGCCTAATGCTAAGGCAATCTCTCTTATCGCTTGAAGTTGCGGGACGCCGAATCCGGTTTCTAATCTGGTTCTGCATCCCCTGCCCGGACCTATGCCGACTTTTACAGCATCTACTCCAATATCGAGCAAAAATTTTGCAGCTTCCGCCGTTGCAATATTGCCGGCAACCAATTCTATATTTGTAAAAGTATTTTTCAAATTTATGATTGCTTTACTGGCTACTTGCGAATGCGCATGTGCTATGTCTAAGAGTATGCAATCGGCGCCGGCTTTTATTAATTCAGCCGTTCTTTCTATGAAATCACCAGTTGCCCCTATCGCGGCGCCAACAAGAAGTCTCCCTTTCTTGTCCTTGCTTGAATATGGTTTTTGTTTTGCAGCCCGGAGGTCTTTTAAGGTTATCAGTCCAACAATACGGCCCTCTTTGTCTACGAGGGGCAGCTTTTCCACCCTAGAGTCGAGCATAACCTTTTCCGCAGCGGCCATAGATATAGATGGAGAGCCGACCGTTAACGGCCAGTGCAATCCATGGAAACCATGAGCTTTTTCGTTTAGTGCATTTACGCTTTTGGCAAATTCGATATCTCTCTTTGATAGCACTCCCTCTAAAACCTTGCTACCCTTTTCTTTTTCTATGAGAAGGCCACTCACTCGCTGTTCTTCTGTGAGTCTGATGGCGTCGGCTATTGTCTCCTCGTGTGAAATTATTAGAGGGTTTTCCACGATATGTGAGTGCTGTTTTTTTACCGATTTAACCATTGCAACCTGTTCTCTTATGCCACAATTTCTATGGATAAAAGCAAAAGCTCCTTCTATAGACATTGTCTCCATCATCTTAGCGCCGGTTACCGTGTCCATGTTGGCTGCAATAACGGGCAGGCTTATCTTAAGATTTCTGGTTAGCGGCATGGTCAGATCGACATTGCGCCGAGTTTCTACCGTGCTTAGTTGCGGTCTGACTAAAAAATCATCGAAAGTCTTTCCCTTAAAAAATTCGCTCATTTAAGTCTCCTTTTTAAAGAACGATAACTATATAAGCCAGTGCAGTATAAAGCAAATTTGGGGTAAAATCAAAAACCTGCTTGAGCAGGTTTTTATGCTTGGGAGATTTCCGGTCGATGTCTATGGTTTCGCATTTTTTAATATTTCGAAAGCTGGTTTTGGACTACCATCACTTCTGAGCAAGCCGCCTGTTCTGAACTTTTGTGGTATGGCATCAAACGGTGCCGGCATATTGTTGGGCATATCAAATAACCAAAATTGATTTATATATTCGGGTGTCACATCTTTTAATAAGGTTGGCAGGTTCGCATAAAAATCTGCTTGCCTTTGTTCAGAATCAATGCCCGAATACCAGGCAATCTCTGATATTGCTATGCGTTGTTTCGGCAAATATTTTCTTATAGAGCTGAAATAATCCGCTGGTAGTTTTATACTGCCTGAAGCATTTGGATAGGAAGTGAACCCGAATATATCAATGCTATTTGAAAATTTATCCAAAATATTTTGTTCGTTTTGTTTTTTAAGCTTTTCTAACTGGAAGTTAACGCTGACGTTCTGTCGAGGATATTTTGATTTTATTTCATTGTAGGATTCTTTAATTAAGAGACTGAGATTATCAAATTCTTTCTGATTTTTGTCTGCTAAAATATTAACTTCGGTCGCCAGACTTAATATGTCAGGTTTTAGGGCGGCAAGTTCTAGCGCTCTTTGTTTGAATGTGCTTTTAACAGAAGGATCGTCGAATCCCTTCCCCGTTAGAGTATCAGGCGGGGCGGGTTTGGAGCGGTCATCTGTCAGAGGATCTAGATAAAGTTGGATACCAAAACCTCTTTTTTTGGCTTCAGATGCATAAGTCTCGGATAGATTGCTGTTGTCATTTAGGTGAACTTGAAGAGCAACTTGGCTTCCGAATTGTTTATTAGTATTAAAATATTCTTCCATTTCTGGTTTGCTTTGATTAATGATTGATGTCGGGAAATTGCGCGGAGAGTAATAACTACCCCAAATGTATTTGGGAATTATTTTTGGAGTTGGGTTTGAGGACTTTGATGGAGTTGGTTTAGCAGTCGGGCTTCCGTGTATGCTTTCCGTAGTTTTTTTTGAAAAATTGGATAAAATTAAAAAAGTTGCCAGGACCAGGCCAAAAATTAAAATTAGTTTTTTCATAGATTGTGCCGGCGGGTAGAGTCGAACTACCGTCCGAGGCTTATGAGTCCTCTGTTCTGACCGTTGAACTACGCCGGCGATGCTTTAAATAATTTAACATATTTTGTTATTTTTT
>CAYRDM010000056.1:0-3563 GCA_964423175.1 uncultured Candidatus Saccharibacteria bacterium
ATCCTCCGCAGATGAAGACCATGTCGGAGCCTTTCAGAGCATCTTGTATTTCGTCTTTGTTTTCACTTGCGGCTTGTCTTCCTATCTCTGGGTTCATTCCTGCGCCCAGTCCCCTTGTAAGATTTTTACCAATTAAAATTTTTGTTGGAGCATTAGCGACATTAAGATCTTGAGCGTCTAAGTTAACGGCAACAAATTCAACACCGTGAATTTTTGTTGCCATCATTCTTTGGATAGCTTTATTGCCGCCGCCACCTACGCCGACGACTTTTATGCGAGCAAATGTTTCAAATGGAGGTTTTAGCTGGGACATGTAGAGTTTTTTTGTTGGTTTACTTAAAAAATAAGCTTACATTATTGCATTCGGTTTATCATAAAACATACAGGTGTGCAATATGCACACCTGTTGCTAGCTTGTGGATAACTTGCTGGGATTACTTAGGGTAGAAAGTTTTTAAACCATTTGCTTACTTTTGATAGTCCATCAGAGTAAGAAGTTCTTGAACCAATCGCCGATTTACCGCTATTAAATTCTTTTTCAAAGCCCCATATTATTAGGCCTATTCCAACTGCAAACGAGGGATCCATCACTTGTTCTGAGATACCATCTAACTGACTATATGCGTTGGCTAAACGAACAGCAAGTTTGAGTCTACTTTTTGTGAATGAAGGCAATCCTACGAGGTTTGATCCTCCGCCGGCGAGTACTATACCAGCCGGGAGAAGATAGTTTCGTTGTAACTTTTTCATTTCCTCTCCTATGAAGTCAAAAAGTTCCGAAACTCGATAGTCTATGATTTTGGCTATATGGCTTTTGGGAACGATTAATTCCTCTTCGCCTAATAACTCGGAAAGATCAATTTTGTCTTTTTTGCCTGAATTTTCTGGTCCTGAACAGCCATGATTTATTTTTATTTCCTCTGCTTTGTCGACGGATGTTCTGAATGCAACAGCTATGTCATTGGTTATATGGTTGGAGCCTATGGGTAGAATTGCCGTGTGAATCATTTCTCCTTCATGGAATAACGCTACAGATGACACTCCCCCGCCGAAGTCCACGCTTAGGACACCATGCTCTCGCTGGTGTTTATCTAAAACAGATTTTGAAGATGCAAGAGGTGCAAACACAAATTCGGTTACCTCAATGTCGTTTGCGTTCACGCATTTAGCCAGGTTGCGTATATGAGGAGAAAGAGCGTCGATTAACATGACCTCAGCTTCTAAGCGGACTCCGCGCATACCCAAGGGATTTTTGACATGTTCTTGGCCATCAATTAGGAAACCTCTGGAAATGGTATGAATTACTTCTCTGTTCGGTGGGAGATTAATTGTTGCTGCGGCATCTATAACCCTGTCTATGTCGTTTTGTGTTATTTCATTATCTGCTCGTGAAACCACGATTACTCCTCTGGAGGGCTGTGTGCGAATATGTAGCCCGTTAATGGAGACATATGCGTTGCGAACTTTTACTCCGGCCATTGTTTCGGCCCTGTTTACAGAGTCCCTTATGTTATTGATAGTTTCCTCCATATCAAAAACAACACCTTTTCTAAGACCGCTTGATGGGACTGAACCGACTCCTATTATTCTGGGACGCAAAGTTTCACGGTTTAATTCCGCGATCACTGTTTTAATACTGGAATTACCTATGTCTATTCCTGTGATTATATGTTGCCGGGACATTTTATAGTTTAACGGTTAATTATTTTTTCTTGGAGAGAAAACATTATTTTTTTATCCTTTTCTGATTTTTCATGATCGTGGCCCAATAGATGCAAAAGACCATGAACTGTTAGAAAAATCATTTCATCGGTCAGACTTGTTTTTGATTTTGCTTCCGCAATTTCGGGACAAATAAATATGTCACCCAGATCTATTGTATCATTTTTATTATCTTTAAAGCTAACCTCTTCATTTACTGGAAATGAGATAACATCCGTTGCTCCGGTTTTTTTGCGGTATTTTAAATTAAGTTTAGCAATTTCCTGCGCAGTTACAAGATTAATGGAAACACTTATGTCTTTAAGCTCAGGTGCTGCCAACAAAAGGCATTTTTTAATTATTTTCTCGAAAAAAGATTTGTTAAACTTTTTGTTGTCCGTGTGATTTTTTAATACCAAGTCAATCATTTTTGTTATTTTGAACGGACTCCAAGCCATATTTTAATTTGTGGTCCAAACTCAAACTCCTTTTCTATATCAAATTGTAGATTTGTGTTGTGTCCCCTGCTGAATTCCTTCAGTAATGTATCGGTGGCAATATTTTTACTAAATTTATTCATCGCGGCTGATAAATCATTGTTTTCTGTTTCCCAGGATGCCAGAATATTTTCATCAATTTTATATTTTGCTTCTTTTCTCATATCTTGTATCTGGCGGACTATTTCTCTCGCGTAGCCTTCTAGTATTAATTCCTGGCTAAGCTTCTCGTCTATTTTAATTTGTTCTTGTTGGGAATCGTCGTAAAGGACTTTTTTAACATTTAACTCCTCTAGAACTAGTTGTTCAAGATCTTTTGTAAACCTTTCTTTTCTTTTAAGGGTTACAGATGCAAGGGGCTGCCTTACTTTGATATTTTTTGATTTTCTATGCGCTAGTCCGGTTGCGATTATTTCTCTTAACTCAGACATTATTAGTTCCAGCTCAGCGTTAATTAATTTTTTCTTACTTTTTGGCCAGTCTTCTATATGTACAGATTCTTTGACGTTACTTAGTTTTTTATATATATGCTCAGACAGAAATGGCGTAAACGGGGAGAGTAGTTTGCTTAGTTCTACGAGAAGGTAGCGCAAAAGTTCAGTAGCTTTACTGAGCTCTTCCTTATTTTTTGGTCTTTGGAATCTTGGTCTTGAACGTCTTAGCCACCAGTTTGATAAATCCTCGACGGCAAATTTTTCTATTTCTCGAGCGGCGATTACGAGATCATATTTGTCCATTGATTCCGTTGAGGTTTTAATTAAAGAATTAAGTTTGGATAAGATCCAGCTATCAAGAGAATTATAAATTATGAGTTTGGGTTTCTTTGCCCCCGCCTTGGAATACAGGTCAAAAAATCTCATTGAATTGAGGACATTCATTATGAAGCCATTCATTTTCTTGCCGACGTCATTGAGTGAAAAAAGTTTGGGTTCGGCCGGATCGCCAGAGGTATAGAAATACCATCTTGCCGCATCTACGCCGTATTTTTCAAACACGCTCCAAGGGTCCACTATATTCCCTAAGGACTTAGACATTTTTTTGCCTTTTTCATCCAGGACATGGCCGTGAGAGATGACGTTTCTATAGGGATTCTTTCTACCAAGAAGGGTGGCTATGGCTAGGAGGGTATAAAACCATCCGCGAGTCTGATCTATGGCCTCAGCTATAAAATCAGCCGGGAAGTTTTTCTCAAAAATTTTCTTATTTTCAAATGGATAGTGCCATTGAGCGTAAGGCATTGAACCGGAATCGAACCAGACATCAACTACTTCTTTTACCCTTCTCATTTTGTTTGCACACTTTTCACATTTAAGTTCTATTTCATCTATGAAAGGTCTGTGTAGATCAAGGTCAGCCCTCCCATTA
>CAYRDM010000057.1:0-3449 GCA_964423175.1 uncultured Candidatus Saccharibacteria bacterium
AGGTCTAAAATGGGCCTAATTTTAATTGACAAATAGATATTTTTATGATATAATTAGTATGCAAGCTAAGGTCTTTAAAAAGGGGGCACAATGGCAAGGTTTTCTTTCTTTTTTCTCGTAGCGGCTTTATTTGCCGGCCTTGCCTTCGCAAGTTCGGCAAAACAAAATGGAGCCGCCACTCTCGACGAGATTATTTCCCGCTTCACACAGAAGCTGGAGCTAGATTCCGCTTATGTGGGCGATAACTACACTCACACTGAGCTTGAGGTCACCGAGACCTTGAAGGACGGGGTCGTGTCAGGGGTGGAGAGGAAGTTGTATCATGTCGAGAAAGACGCTGGTGTTCTGTACAAGGAGCTAGTCTCAAAGGATGATGTTGCGGTTGAGAATTCGCAGCGTCAGGCCAAGACTGAGATGGTCTCCGTCAGCACGTCGATGCTGTCCAGGTACAATTTCTCCTTACGGGGGGTTGAGACTCTAGACGGTCAGACATGTTGGGTTCTATCCTTTGCGCCAAAGCCAAACCTTCCAGAAAAGACCAGGGAGGACAAAGCCTTGAACAACATGGCTGGCGAGATTTGGGTAGAACAAGGCAGTTACAGTTTTAAGAAAATGGCGACGCATCTCTTGTCGCCCGTGAATTACTCGCTGGCGGGCATCGCCGGTGGGAAATTGCAGATGGTAAATGCAGTAATCAAAGCGACCTCAATCGAGGGCCGCTTCGCCATCTGTGGTGTCGAAGTTGAGTACAGTTTTTCCGGTAAGGTATTATTCGTGCCGGTTGTGAACCGGCACGAACGCAAGAACATTAAGTACACCAACTACGAGAGGAGGGTCCGATGAGTCCGATGAAAAGTCACGGCTTGAACTTTGGAATGTTGTTTGCAGCAGCCCTGCTTGTTATGAGCGGGATCCTGCTGTATCGCAGTATTTTAAAGGACTTCTCCTTAGTGGAGATTTCCTACAGCATGGTGCTTACGCCTTTTTTGGGCGGGGTACTATTGGTAACAGTTGGCGTATATGTGGGCTTCTACGCTTTTAAGCGAATGAAGAACACCTGAGTCCGCCAGCGCCCGTTGCGGGCCCCTTTCGAGGGGCCCGCTTTTAATTTGTGCAGATAGGAGCTATAATAAAAATATGAAACAGGTTGTGATATATTCAACTCCGTGGTGCGTCTATTGTAAGATGGCCAAGGAATATTTTAAGAAAAATAATATAGAGTACACAGAACACGATGTTGCCAGCGACGCAACAAAGCGCCAAGAAATGATAGACAAAACTCATCAGATGGGTGTGCCGGTCATCATTATTGATAAAGAAATAATAATTGGATTTGATCGTGAGAGAATCAGTGAACTGTTGGAATTAAAATAATTTTAAATTATATAAACTATGGCTTACGAATTAAAACCATTACCCTTTGATAAAGATTTAGAGGGTATTTCTAAAAAAACTAACGAGATACACCACGACAAGCTATACAAGGGCTATGTGGACAAGGCTAACGAAGTAGGAGCCGAACTCGGCAAATTGAGAGAGGAGATTGTTGGCGGCAGCGGAACTCAGTCGGGGAATACTACCTATAGTAAGCTCAGAGCGTTAAAGCTTGGAGAAACCTTTGCTGTTAATGGCATATATTTGCACGAGTGCTTTTTCTCTATACTTGGCGGGGATGGTGACAGTGCCAAAGCGCCAGAATTGTCGGCGGCAATAGTGGCAAAATTCGGTTCTATTGATAATTTTCAGAAATATTTTGGTGAATGTGCTATGGCGGCTCGAGGTTGGGCAATCCTTGCTTGGGATATATATGAGAAAAGACTTAAACAATACAATGGAGATGTTCACGATCATGCGGTTTGGGGTTGCGTGCCAGTGATTGCATTAGATGTTTATGAGCATGCCTATTTTATTGACTTCGGAAGTGACCGCAAGGGATACATACAGGCGTTTTTCAAAAACCTAAATTGGGATTCTGCCAATTCCATATTTAAAAAGGTGAGCTCTTTTGCTATGTAATCAAATCCAGGTTTTGAGCCAGTTGCGGAGATTGTATGCCTTTTCTGTTAAAGGCAGACCGTAAGAAAGAGGTGCAAAGAATACGAATGCGATGAAGCTTGCAAGTATAAGGATCCCGAAGATCCTTTTTTTGTTTGGCATATGATCAACAAGATAAACCAACGCTATTATAGCCAGGGTTAGACCAATCAGATAGTGGTATAAGAAAAGAGCTCTTTTGATACCCAAGAAAGGAAGCATGTTGAAGAAATAGGCCCCTGTTAAAAGTAGTGTTTCTTTTTTAGGTTTGATTTTGTTGAAGATTTCATATAAAACCATTTGGATCAAATAAAGAATTGCCAACGTAGATGCCCACCAGACTATGGGATTGCCCAGGAAGTATATACGTGATGATGAGGGTTCTTTGGCGCTAAAGACTTGCCCTGGTTCATTCCAGTAGTAAATCGGACGAATCATAAATGGCCAAGTGTACCATTTGCTTGAGTAGGGATGTCCAGCAGTTAAACCTGCATTTGCTTTGTACATCTCAACATTTAGTTCGTAGAATTTTTCAAATATATTTAGGGATTTAATTTCTTTTCTTGTGCTGTCATAACTACCAACAAGTGTTTTTCTAAATTCAGGACTCATAAATGGATCACCCGGCCCGCTTTTATTTAGCAAGGAAAAATGTAATGCAAAGATAGAGAAGTAGAGAACAAGGGGCAAGGCAACAAATATTGCGCCTCCTTTGGTTAAAAGTTTTTTGATTTGTTTGGATTTGAGAGATTCCTCGAGATACAAAATGCCAATTATTACTAAAAATGTCGCACCGGTCCACTTAACCGAAAGTGATAAGGTGGCGAGAATCGAAGACATCAGAAGGTATCTCAAATCTTTTCTTCTTCTGTAAACGAAATAAAGAAGTAATGCCGAAAAGCCAAAAAGGAGAAGAAACGCATCGAGCAGTATAAAGCGAGATTGGACTATGCTGCCATTTTCGAGGGCTAATAAAATGCCCGCGCTGAACGCTGCGATTTTAGACATTCCCATTTCTAAAACAAGAAAATAAATTATAACTGGCAATGCGGCACCGGCTAGGGTGGGTAGCAATCGCAGCCAAAGATAATGACTGTCGGGAAATTTTTGACCTATTTCTGCGAAGCTGAACCCTGGTTTAAACGAAGTTAGATAGCCCATGCCGGAGATGATCAATTTGGCTAGTGGCGGGTGAATATCAAAAAAATACTCGTGGGTGAAGTAACCTGATATAAATTTGCCAAAATGAACTTCATCAAAAACTGTTTCTCTGGGGTGTCCAAAGAATATGAAGTGAGTTATGAGGCTGGCCGCGATGAGGATGCCCAGTAGAAGGTGTTTTTTCATACAATCTATGATACAATAATAAAATTATAGAATCTAGTTTTACTTTTTATGTTTGACCTAATCATAAT
>CAYRDM010000058.1:0-3387 GCA_964423175.1 uncultured Candidatus Saccharibacteria bacterium
TAGTGTCGGATCGTCTTGTGATGCCTGTGTCGAAACAGATTGGAAGAGAGCGGCCGTTTTAGAATCTGATCCGGAAGGTTCTTTTACAGCTGAATTTGCTGGCGGGTTGAGGAATGCAGTGTTTTTGGCCATTCATCCTGTGACAAAAGAGATTTGGGCCACAGAGATGGGGAGAGACAACCTCGGCAATCAGTTGCCGCCAGACGAAGTCAACATTCTTAAGGTTGCGGATGCCAAAGATCAGTTCGGTGCCAAAAGATACGGATGGCCATTTTGCTACGGAGACAGAATTAGAGACATAAAATTTAATCCAGGAAATGTTCAAAGGAAAGACATACCTCAAGACTGTGCTGAAACCAGGCCGCCACTAATAGAAATTCCTGCCCATTCAGCCCCTTTGGGCCTGGCATTCATAGATTCTTCTAAGTGGCCCAAGGATTGGCAGGAGGATCTTCTTGTTGCATATCATGGGTCTTCCAATGGAACACAACCCAGAGGTTATAAAATTGTAAGATTTAAGCTTGATGAGAATGGCAATCTTTTGCAGTCGAAAGATAAGGATGGTGAAGATTTTATAACCGGTTTTTATGATGATTCTTCAAAAGTCTCTGGGCAAGCGAAAGTATTGGGAAGACCAGTAGATTTGAAATTTGGTCCTGATGGATCAAGTCTGTATGTATCTGATGACGCAGGCGGGGTAATTTATAGGGTAGATCCAAAGTAGTATTATAGGAGATTCTCTATTTGATCTACCATTTTTCTTAGGTTAAATTTGTCGATTATTGTTTGGTGGGCTTGAATTCCGATCTCTTTTTTAAAGGATTCGTCCGAAACTATTTTTGTTATTGCATCAGATATTGCTTTGGCGTTGCGCGGTTTAACAAGTAGCCCGTTTTTGTTGTTTTCTATAATTTCAGGGTTGGCACCGACAGATGTTGCAATAACTGGAAGTTTTGCAGACATTGCTTCAAGTAGAGCCCAAGGGAAGCCTTCTTTAACTGACGGCAAAACAAATATGTCAAAAGATTTGATGTATTTATATGCGTCAGGAATCGAATTGCCAAGAGATATTTTGTCTTGCAGGCCCGAGGTTATTATTTTATTTTCTAATTTTGATTTTTCTGGGCCATCACCAATTATAATTAACTTAGATTTAAGTGCCGTATTTTGGGAAGTGAATATCGAAAATGCGTCGACAAGATATTGGATACCTTTGCTTGGATAAAGGTTGGCCACTGTTCCTATAATCAGGCCCCCATTGATAAAATCCCCATCCTTTAAGTTTAACTTTTTATATAATTCTAATTTGGCCTCATCTTTTTCTTTGAAATCCAATTTGTAGGGATCTATTCCATTATGTATTAGAAGTATTTTCTCTCTCGGTTTAATTTTATATTTTAGAGCTTGGTTAAAATCATGTTGGTTGTTTAATATTATATAATCTTTCCAGGGAGCACTAATTTTTTCTAAGAATCTATAGAAAGTGTTTGTAATTTTTGATCTTGGATCATTGAACGACCATCCCCCAATCCTGTAGATTACTTTTGGTTTTTTGAAATCCGATGGTAGTAATTTAACAGCTAGCGATCCGTTGAATCCCGATTTAGAACTATTTAGAAATAGAGTATCTGGGCGGACATTTTTTATTATTTTTTTTATTTCTAATATTGAAGACAGGTCATTTATCAGACTCGGATTACGTTTGAGTTTCTTAGAGGTTATATATTCAGTATTTGATGGCAAACTATCTTTCAGTTGTTGCTTGCCTTCAGCGCCGGTTACTATGGTGCATCTAAATTTATCCTTAGGCAGGTTATTTATTAGTTGGCTTATGAATCTTTGTGCCCCGCCCATTTCTGCCAGAGTAATTATAAACAAAAGCCTTTTGTTTTCAGGCCTGTTTTGAGGGGGCAAATTATTGATAAAATCCATCATTTGTGCCAATATAATAACATAAAATGCAGGAGAAATCAAAAAAAATACTCATTCTGACATCAGCTTTCAGGCCCTTTATTGGTGGGTCAGAGATAGCTATTGAAGAGATTTGCAAACGTCTGCCCGGGTTTGATTTTGATGTGGTTACTCCTCGCTATTCACGTAAGTTAAAATCTACGGAAAACTTTTCAAATTTAAACATTTACAGGATTGGATTTGGTTTGAGTATAGATAAATTTTTATTTCCTGTTCTGGGATTTTTTGGCACATTCAATCTATTGCAAAATAAAAAATATGAAGCAGTTCATGTTTACCAAGCTTCTTATGGTGCTGGAGCTGGTTGTCTAATTAAACTGTTTTTTCCTAAAAATATTTTTATATTGACCTTACAGGAAGGCAAAAACTTGAATGAGCAAGGTTTTTGGGTGAGATTATTTAGAAAGATAATTATTAAGAATTCCGATATCATAACCGCGATAAGTAATTACTTGAAAGATTATGCAAAAGAAATTAACAAATATGCCAAGCTTATTTTAATTCCAAATGGAGTGGACATAGAACTTTTTTCAAAAGATTTTAGCTACGGTGACCTGTCTGCGCTAAAAGACAAGCTTGGCGTTTTGCCCGGGGAGAAAATTATTGTCAGCGCTTCGCGTCTTGTTACTAAAAATGGCGTGGATAATTTGATAAGATCTTTGCCAATTGTAAACGGAAGCGGTAGCGCAAATCACTTTAGACTTGTTTTACTTGGCGATGGTTCTCAAAAACCAGAATTGGTAGAACTTTGTAAAAATCTTAAGATTTTAGGCGATGTGATATTTGTTGGTTCCATTGGACACAATGAGCTGGTTAAATATCTTAAAGTATCAGATATTTTTGTTAGGACATCTAGATCGGAAGGTTTGGGTAGCGCTTTCTTGGAAGCGATGGCTGCTGGCATTCCCGTGATAGCAACAAACGTCGGCGGAATATCTGATTTTTTGAAAGACAAAACGAATGGGTTGTTTGCCAAAGTTGATGATCCGCAAGATCTATCAGAAAAAATTAAAATGTTAATAGGGGACAAAAAATTGCGTGAAACAATTATCAAAAATGCTAAAGAACTTGTTGTCTCTAATTATGACTGGAATAAAATAGCAATAAGCTTTGGTAAGATTTATAGTAAAGATCAATGAATCATAAAATAGAAAAAATAAGCATAATAATTCCTGTTTTTAATGAGTTAAAGACTATCGATAAAATTCTTTCTTCTGTTAGAAACGTAGATGTTGGCGCAGAGAAGGAGGTAATTATTGTTGATGATTTTTCAATTGATGGGACGCGAGAGTTGCTGGGACGGGTAGGGCACGATTATAAGATAGTGTATAACGACAAGAATATGGGCAAGGGGGCTTCATTGAGAAAGGGCTTTACCATTGCCACCGGAGATGCTGTTATAATTCAAGATGCTGA
>CAYRDM010000059.1:0-1401 GCA_964423175.1 uncultured Candidatus Saccharibacteria bacterium
AAATCTTCTTTGCTAATATACAACAACTTAGAGTCATCATCAGCCGAAACAGTACAGATTGCCCCTTGATCAAGCACAACCGAACGTTCGCCGAATATACCTTGCGTCAAGGGCATATCTTCCAAATCGATAGGCTCGACCTTCAGTCCGGTCTCTGTTTGGGTCAAATTAATAGAGCCTTTAATTAAAATGAAAATTCCGTTAGTCTTTTTGCCTTGCTTGATGACGATCTCACCTTTTTTGAAGTTTTTTTCTACAGCTTTGTCTGCCAAAAAAAGGTTTATGTCTTCAGGATTAATACCATCAAAAATAGCCAAGCCTCTTATCTTATCCGCAATTCCTTCTCTTCTGTGAATAAGGATATTTGTTAGAAGTTTCTTAAGTCTTGGGTATGATTTGGACATTTCTTCGAGATCGCCCTTGCTTATTCTCAATAAGCGCGCAGAAGTCTCCGCAATAACTGTCGCCGTTCTCCTACTATTATCGCTCAAAAGAATCGCTTCACCTATCAAAGCTCCCCTGTTTGTAATTTTAGATATCTCAGCACCTCCAACCAAAACCCTGCAACCCCCTTGAATCAATATAAACAATGAATCTGCGAATTCACCCTCTTTTACAACAACTTCATCTTTCTTATAGTCAATGCTTTTAATATAACTTGAAATCAAATCCAAGTCGTGACGTATCGGCTTGAGATAATCCAGTAAGGGAATCTCTTTGAGATCAAAATTTTCACCGCTTGGATAATGTGGCAACTGACAAATCTTTTCAATTTCTAAACCCAATGTTTGAGAATTTATTCTCTTGGAATGATACTCTTCAACCCAATATTTTAATTTATTATTAATTTCAAAAAGACCCGGAAAATCCTGGTTCATGATCTGAAGCCTATCATTCCAATATTCTTTTTCCGGCAAAAATTTTTGTACATACAGATCGTCAACAATCGAGAAAAGGTCCTTAACAAAATCCTGAACTTCTTTTAAGAAAATGGACTTTTGATTATAAGTAATAACGACATTGCTTTTAATAAAAGTCTCTCCAACACTTTCAATCCCGTCTTTTGTAAATTTCGGTTTGTATTCTGAGCCGGCGGAGATCTGATCAAAAGCCACTTTTCTTATTAATAAATCGATTGTCCTCTTTTCCCTTCCCTCAACTGACCAATAAACTCCCGCGAGGTTTCTAAATAGATTGGAAACATCAAGCAAGCTTGGGTCATTTTCTTCAGATATAAAACCAAACAAATCTAAATCTGTTCTCTTTGGAATAATTTTCTTGGAAAGTCTCTCAAACTTTTCTGACAAATCGACAACCCTATTAAGGTTTTCTGACAAAAATGACTGAGCATGCTTTTTTTCTATGCCCAAAAGTAACAGTAAACACAAAGCCAAATGCACC
>CAYRDM010000059.1:1411-3163 GCA_964423175.1 uncultured Candidatus Saccharibacteria bacterium
CCCTTCTTTCTTTATAAAAAAGCTCTTCTATATTCTCCTGCTTTATCCCCTTGGCTTCTGCTAATTGTTTTAAAATTCTGATAAAACCCAGGCCTTCATAACCGAAAAAGTTTTCTAGATGTTTAAATGAGGCCGTGTTATAAGGTCCTCGATATTTTGTAAAAGATGCGGTTTCTAGATCGATTATTTTTCCATCCAAAGAATAATTACCCATGGACCAAACGCCCAATATTATACGATAGGCAAAGTACTCTGCGTCAAGTTTGGCATATTCATTCAGTGTTTTACTAAAATCAAAACTTATACCAGGCAAAAATTCCACATGGCTCGGCCTATCTAGATCGGCGTCATCAACCCGAACAAGCAAAGACAAAGGAACTGGATTATCATTCCACTTAACGTTTACCTCTTTTTTCAAAACGACAACCACGGGGTGTTTAACTGATCTCTTTACAAAATAATTAATCCACCTGGACAAAACCACTCTTCTTAATGAATTTATAATTTCTATGTTGCCGCTGCTATGACTCGGCTTGGAAGCAACACAAAGAGATGTCTTGCCGACTCCCATGATGTTAAAACGACTGCCGAAATAAACAGCCCTACCAGAGCCCAAATTGCTGCTCAAACTTATGTCGGTGTAATCAGCTTGTCTGTCAGCAAAAACGCTGATTCTCTCAGCCTCTTTGTCAGTATCCAAAACTATTGCGAATTTCTTCGCCTGCTCAATTGGGTCACCTCCATAACCAGACTCATTAAAATATCTTGAATCAGAATAAACAATTTCAAATTCCTCAGGATTTAAGTGTCTAGCTTTTTCTGTAACAAAAACCTCTTTACCCAATCTTTTAAAAGCTGATGGCTCTTTGGCCAAATCATGAGACAAATCTACATATGGCTGGTGGGCAACAATCCACCAAGATGGATCGTCTTTCTCGTCGTTATGAGTAAAGGATTTATTTTTGTATTGTTCTTTAACATAGTTTTCGTAAAAATCCCTAAGTAATTCTATTATTATGAAACCGCTGTTTTGTCTTTTAGTTAAACCTTTTATTTTAAGTTTATGACTCGGGTATTGGCTTACAATAAAAAATTCCGGTTTTAATTTTTTTACAAAATCTTTCCAAATTAACAAAGTTGATAAAATACCATGAATATAATCCTTGTCGCTCATCGTTTTATAAAAATCTTCAATTTTTGGAGTTAAAACCGAACCGTCTTCTTTTTCTTTTGAAAAGAAAAACTCTTGAGCCCCATGCATGGCTGAGGCTATAACCATGTCATCAAAAGGATGATTGGCCACAAGAGCATCCACGGATAAAGGGACATCGATTCCAATAACAATATCTTGCAGGGGCTTAGAGACGATCCTCACGATAGCCTTAGGCATAATCTTCTTATAATCCTCCTGAATGCTCTTGGCGGCCTTTGGATCTGGTTCAATCAAAATAATAGTTCCGCTAAAACCAAGCATGGACAAAGCACCACCTACTTTTATTTCATAACCAGGGGCAACCTCAACTATTGTCCCGTCCATCGGGATAAGATTATCTTCAAAAAGTCTGCGCCAAATATAAGAAACTGGCTTTAGGTTTAGATCCATTTAGAGTTATTTAAATATAAAATAAAATAGCACATTTTGGTGCTATTGTCAAAATAAGTTTAGACATTTTTCATTCAAAAAACTACACTATGGACTCGTGCCCATCCCCTTCTTCTGTGGCTAATCTTATTTTTTGCAACAATTCTTCC
>CAYRDM010000060.1:0-3146 GCA_964423175.1 uncultured Candidatus Saccharibacteria bacterium
CGCTGAAATTTGTACCAGAAGTCATCACACAGAGGATGTATGGTGACTTGGATGTATAAATTATTCCGCAATCATGTAGTTCTTTTGATGTTGTGCCGTCGGGGTTATTAAAAGTGCTTTCTCCAAATTTATGAGAAATAAGTATGTTTGGCGGTAGGTTTGCGTTAAGGCCATTTTTGAAAGTTGTTCTGGAGAGTATTTCTAATGCCTCTTCCGAATGAGCATCATTTAGATAGGAAGCGCCATAAAGAATTCTAAAAAATGAGGAAAGAGTTTTTGCAGAAATATAGTTGTATATTTTACTTCCGAAGCCTTCCGGCAGATCAATATGTAGATCGGAAAAGACCTCGTGAATATATTGAAGATCAATCCTGTTGCTTAGAAGAACGAAGGCATTATTATCAGAATATTTTATCATTCTCTCTATGAGATCTTGAATTGTATATTTTTCTCCGGGTATTAGTGTTTTGCCAGGAGCATATGTTTGTTTTTTATTTTCATCATTTTGCCCAGTATACTGAATCGTTTCTTTGAGAACGCTTGGATTGTACTCCGCTTCTTTAAAGTATGTAATCATGAGAGGAACTTTAAACAAGCTTGCGGGATTATAAACTTCATTTTCGTTTACCCCGGTCCAGTGACCGTTGTTGAGATTTCTTATGTATATAGATATTTTTTTAGCTTTGCCATTGTTTTTTTCTTGGTTTACAAATTTGGTAAGCTGGTTTTCTAAAGAGCCAAATTCTTTGAAATCAGACTTGTCGGAAGAAACTTCAAAACCAAGTATCGGGTTTATAAGGCCATTCTGGCCCTCCCTGATTGAATATGCTTGATGTTTCTTCTCTTCGTTATTTGTGGCTAGTTTCCAAGATAAGCCGCTACCTATTAGTGCACCCAATATCAAAAAAACTATCATTTGTTTTTGTGATAATCGCACGGCGTCTTTAAATTTGTGTTCCGGCTGCATAAATAAAATATAGAACAGTGGCCTTTTAATAACAAGTTTGTTTCAGGCAATATAAAAACGGCTTTCGCCGTTTTACTTTTATAATCTTTCGATATGTGGCCAATATAACTTAGTTTTTTAATTCTCGTTTTGTATTTTAAATCCTTGTTTTATTAATTTTGCATGGCTCTTTTTTGTCTAGCTTCTCTAACTTGTTCATCGGTTCGCCATTCGTTAAAACCAGGATAAGTAGGATCTTGATCCCTCTTCGAAGGATGATTTTTATAATATCTCGTTCTCGCGCCGTAAGCTGGGTAAAGTCTATCTCTGGGCATAATTTCGCAGGTCTCGAAGCACATTACAAGAATGTTTTTTTCTAAAAAACGGTAGTCGAGAGGTTGGAATTCTATGGGGATGAACGGTTTAAGACCGTGCTCATAACAATCTTTACGTGGACATTTTTCAGGAGTGTAATACCCAGCTGTGTCTGAATCGTCTCTTGGAGAAACAGTTTCTCCGCCCCAGTGTTCAAGATGAGATCCTTTCATGTCCTCTAGCACGTATGCGTCTCGGGCTATTTCTTTAGAAACTTTTATCAGAACAGAATCGTTGTGGTATTCAGGTATGGGCTCTAGACCGAAGGGCATTGCTACGAATTTTTTGATGATATCCCCTAGGATAAAAATTTTACAAAACCAGGCGTATGTTCGCCACCTGTTATTATTTCTTTGTATAGCGGGACTGCATACATCGTATACAACCTTTTTTAATATCGTGGCTTGCTCTCTCAAAGAATTCTCAAAAGCTGTGATTTCTTGACATGTTTTGCATTCTGACATGGCAGGCTCCTATTGTTAAAATCCTGGTGTCACCGTAACACTCAATATTTGTACGGTCAAGTTTTGAAACAAAAACCTCACGAATAGTGAGGTTAATTTTCTTAGGAAGGCATGAATAGATATGGGGCCAGAAGCGTGGGATGGCTTTTGACATAACTGCAGAAGGCATAAATCAAACCCGAAGCTATTAGTCCAATTAACGCATAACCACGCATACTTTCCGCTGGAATTTCAGATAGTTTGGTTAAAATGAATATGACAAAAAATGTTCCTCCAATTTTTTGAAGTTCGCCGATGCCGTAGACCGAGCCAAAGTATATTGCGAGTATGCCGGCCACAATAGTAATTATTTGAAATATTAGATAGTTTCTTTGTCTGCCGTAATACCAACGAGTAGATGCGATATCCAGTCCGAGGAATCCAATAAAACAACCCAAGAATAGAGCACCACTTCGAAATACATTGAGTATCTGAAGGTTGATGTTGAAGATTGTCGCCAGGCTGTAAAGTATTACCATCGCAAATGCAGCGCCAGTTGCTTTGCCCAGCGAATCTTCGTTTTTGAATCCCACAACTATCAAAAATGGATACACGGCTCCGCTAAATCCAAGCAAAGACATAAGTGCGCCGACTGTGATGAAACCTATCATCTGACTGCCGTATAAAACCGCAACAGTTCCCCAGATGGCAGAGATTATTAACCAGATAATTGTGAATCCCCCGCTGATGTCATGTAGAGATTTAGTTAAGAAGATAGCTCCACCGAACAACAGACAGCCCGTTAATCCTACGTATGGACTAACACCCGGGCTTAGCCGTGTGCCATAAATAAGTAGTACTATGCTAACGATATACAACAAGAGTTCATAAAATTCTACAGGGATTCCCGATAGGATTGTGACTATTAAATCCCCAAAGAGATAAACCCCGCAGACCACAGTTCCGACTATGGCGAATACCCAAAGAATATTTATGAATGTTACAAGACCTGCAAATCTTTGAAGTGCAGTTAGTTTAACCTCTGTTGGTTTATTTGGATCAGCGAAGGATCCTATTTCCTGCACTGTTATTGGTCGGCCAGCAATTTGAGAGGCCTTTTCTAGATATCTTTTAACTCCCCTTTCTTCTTGCTCGCTTGTTATAATTCCCGCATTCAGGTTATCGCTGAGAGTCATGATACTTTCTCTTAATTGCACCAGTTGCCAGAGTTTTTCGGGCGGTAGGCTTTTGATATCCTGTGCCGTGAGCGACATGGTGTGGGATACAAGTAGTAAAAGAAAAACCCCAACCGTAAACAATTTTTTCATTTCGAACCTCTTTTCAAAAAACTAGACCCCTTTATTTAAACATATATTTATAAG
>CAYRDM010000061.1:0-2834 GCA_964423175.1 uncultured Candidatus Saccharibacteria bacterium
CGAAAAAAGTTGGGAACAAAAAATTAAAGGCATATGTTTGGTAATCGCTATGTCGTACACAACTCCAAAAACCAGAATGAAGGAAGTCAGAGAGATACTCGTTCCTATTTTTCCTGCCAAACACGTTGATTCGTTACTGAAATACTTTTTGGATGGAGCAAAGAAATATCGAAGTAGCGACTGGGAAGGGGTTGGAGTTAAGGCGGGTAAATTTGTGGAAGCCGCGGCAAAATGCCTGATGGTTTATTGTGGTCAATCTATTCCCAATGCTCGTAAGTTTAAGGCTGGGGTTGCTTTAAAAAATCTTGAATTGCTCGCTTCCTCTTATTCAGAGGTGGTGCGCATTGTCATTCCAAAGTCCTGTCTCTTTCTTTACGAAATTGCAAGTAATCGAGGTGGTAGGCATGATGCTGATGATATTGATGCGAATGAAATGGACGCAAAAGCTGTTATTCCTCTCATTTCTTGGGTAATTGCAGAAATGGTGCGATTCAGTAATGCCGGAGCTACAACTCCAGCCGACATTTCTGCATTAGTTGAATCGCTTTCAGAAAAAATATATCCGTCCTTTGAAGAAATTGATGGACGGCCATACATAAATCTCGATCGACTTAGTGCTCCCGAAATTGGCCTGCTACTGCTATACTTTAAATATCCACACCGAATTGAACGACAAGCGTTGATAGATGCCATAAAACGGCATGGCCCTAAAAAGAATGCGGCGAAAGTAGCCACTCATCGTTTAAAAAGTTTAGTTGATGATGAAAGTGGTGCATGGAAGCTACGCGGACTTGGCCGCCAAAAAGCAGAAGCATTTCTTAACGGAAAAAATATAAAATAACAAATATGAAGAATAAACCAAAACTTACAATTGAAATTTTAAAAAAAGAAGCAGCTATTTTTTCTAAAAAACAATCAAAGGAGAAACTTTTTGAACTCTACGGTGTAACTGATGGTAAGGCAGTCGGAACTTATATTGAGCATAAATTTAGAGCGCATTTGATGACGCAATACTCTTTTGCTCCCGGTAACTCTGCCAATGGAATTGATTTTCCTGACATTGGCGTAGATATAAAAGTTACCAGTATTAAACAGCCGCAATCTTCTTGTCCGTTTAAATCTGCCCGACAAAAGATTTTTGGGCTCGGCTATTGCTTGCTCGTATTTGTTTACGAAAAAGCCGACGACCGAAAATCAAAGTCGGCCGTATTAAATTTCCTACACACTGTCTTTGTAGAAAAAGAGCAGACGGCTGATTTTCAAATGACAACAGGATTACTCCAAATTCTCGAAAACAAAGGTAACGTAGACGATTTGATGGCGTTTATGATGGATAAAAATTTGCCAGTAGAAGAAATAGAAGCAACCAAGCTCGCCGAAGAAGTATTAAAAAAACGACCCGAACAAGGATACCTAACAATCTCCAATGCCCTCCAATGGCGGCTTCAATACGGCAGGGTTATTCAAGAAGCAGGAAAAGTGAACGGAGTGTTAAACTTAATACAATAAGATGGCAAGATCAAAAAACAAAGTTGAATTTGGTGACTTCCAAACTCCATCGGAGCTTGCATCCCGCGTTTGCAGTTTAATTAAAGCAAGCGGTGCAAATCCTGCTTCACTAATAGAACCGACTTGTGGAGTTGGTAACTTTGTTTTTTCTGCATTAGAGCATTTCCCCTCAATAAAAAAGGGAATTGCCCTAGATATCAACTCCACCTACATTTCAACCGTTCGCAAAAATATAGGAAGGAATATAAATAAAATTGAAATACAAACTAAGGATTTCTTCCAATTTAACTGGAACAATTACATTGCTGATTTGCCAGAGCCAATTCTTGTTATAGGAAATCCGCCATGGGTTACCAACTCACAAATTAGTTCAATTGAGGGTACAAATATTCCAACAAAGAGTAATTCTCAAAAATTAAAGGGAATGGATGCTCTTACAGGGAAAAGTAATTTTGATATTTCAGAATGGATGATGATTAAGCTATTCGATGCTCTGACCGACAGAAATGCAACCCTTGCTATACTTTGCAAACTTTCAGTAGCTAGAAAAGTTTTGACTTACGCATGGAAGAATGGGCTTGATATAGGTGAATCTGCTATTTACGAAATTGATGCCAAAGAAGATTTTGATGCGTCAGTTGAGGCGTGTCTTTTGGTGGTAAGATTTTCGCCTAATGTTATTAGTAAAGAATGTCTCTGGTATTCTTCATTAAATTCAAATTTGCAACCCAATCGAATAATCGGGCTTCGAAATGGAAGGGTGGTTTCGGATGTTGTTTTATACGAGAAGTGGAAACACCTACTTTCTCAAACAGAGCAGGAATATGTATGGAGAAGTGGAATCAAACATGATTGCAGTAAAATTATGGAGTTGCATCGTGTTGGCGAAAATCGTTACCAGAATGGTCTGGGTGAAGAAATTGAATTGGAGGAAGAATATGTTTACCCACTGGTTAAAAGTTCCGATTTATTCAACGAAAGAGAGCCAAGCAGGTGGGTAATCGTAACACAAAAGAAAGTTGGTGATGATACATCTATCATCGAAAAAATAGCCCCTAAAACATGGGCATACCTAAAATCTCATCAAGACGATCTCGCTAAGCGAATCAGTAGTATTTATAAAAATCGCCCGCCTTTCTCAATTTTTGGAATTGGCAGTTATTCTTTTAGTCCATGGAAAGTTGCTATTTCTGGACTTTATAAGGAGCCACGCTTCAGAATATTAGGCACTCATTTAGGTAAGCCTATAGTTGCCGATGATACTGTCAACTTTGTTTCGTTTGAAAGCGCGGCGGAGGCAAAGGAATTGGCAGGCGTTCTTAACT
>CAYRDM010000062.1:0-2818 GCA_964423175.1 uncultured Candidatus Saccharibacteria bacterium
TTGGGCCCAAGACTATGAAACTATTGAATGCGTTGGTGGGGAGGTAGGCGAGTTCTAAAGTCACAAAGCCCCGAAAGGGGCTTTGTGTTGGGAATTGTCTTGTGTTAAATTTTCATTATGCAGATTTTGATTTACATGATTGCGGGTCTCGTTGCAGGCGGAGTAGCCGTGTTTTTATTTGTTCACTTTTCAAAAAATAAAAACGTTCAACAGGATCAGATTATGCAGTTGATGAATCAAAGGGTTGATTCAATGAACGCGTCTATGAACCAAGCGCTAAGAGATACGGTTAGACTGGTTACGGAACAACTTAAGGACACTCGAGAGTCATCCGAGAGATCAACGCTTGCGGTTAATCAGCAGGTTCAGGGATTTACTACCGGGCTTACTCAATTGTCGGAGAATCTTAAGCAAGTTCATGAGACAGTTAAGAACGTTTCTTCTTTTCAAGACATATTTAAGTCGCCAAAACTTAGAGGTATTTGGGGTGAAGCTTCTTTGACAGCATCTCTAGACGAATATTTTCCAAGGGAACGCTATGCCTTGCAACATTATTTCTTAAGCGGGGAAGCTGTGGATGCTGTTTTAAAATTGCCCAATGATTTGTTACTGCCGATAGATTCCAAATTTAATTGGGAGAATTTTGAAAAAATGGTTAATGCCGATAACGACATCAAGAGAGATCAGTATAAGAAAGTTTTTTTCTCAGATGTTAAAAAGAAAATAGATGAAATTCATTCAAAATATATCTTGCCTCAGGAAAGCACGACTGATTTTGCGTTGATGTATGTTCCTGCGGAGACTGTTTATTATGAGATTGTAAATAATATACAAGATACTGATGTTCCGGCTTACGCCAGATCTAAAAAAGTTGTTTTAGTATCTCCAAATACTTTTATGCTTTCGGTCTCTGCCATTAACCATTGGTTCAAGGATGTTCAGTTGAATAAACAAACAAAGGACATTATGAAAAGACTCGAACGCATTGGCGCTGATGGGCGAAAATTGGCCGATGATTTTAGGCGTTTAGGCAAACACCTTTCTGATGCCAGTGGTTCTTATGAAGATTCTCAAAAAAGATTAGGGCTCATGGTGGAAAGGGTACAAAATGTTATAGATCTTGATGAAAGCGAAGAAAAAGAAAAAACTAAGCTTATCGTCTAGGTTTTTAAATCTCTTGGCAAAAAATAAGGATTTTGATAGATTGGTTAAATGATTAACACACTTTATTTTGCTTTGTTCGCATCGGTCGCTGCCCTGATCTATGGTCTTTTTTTAATTAGTTATCTTTTGGCTAAGCCAAGCGGTGATGAAAAAATGGTTGCCATCTCTGAGGCAATCAAAGAAGCATCGGTTGCTTATTTGAAAAGAGAGTACAGAGTCATTGCTTATGTAGGTGTTATCGTTACTGTGGGTTTGTATTTTATGCTCGGGCGCTCTATGGCGTTCGGTTTTGTGGTTGGTGCAGTGGCCTCTGCTTTGGCTGGTTTCGCTGGAATGTTTGTTGCTGTTAGAGCTAACGTAAGAGTTGCTGAAGCCGCCAAAGGTGGAATTGGAAAGGCTTTTGACCTCGCATTTAAAAGTGGCGCCGTGACTGGATTTTTTGTTGCGGGTTTAGCGCTGCTCTCTCTTACTGGATTTTATTGGCTTACCGGAAGCGTAAAAGCTTTGGTTGGATTGGGTTTTGGTGGTTCTCTCATTTCTGTTTTTGCTCGTTTGGGCGGAGGTATATTCACCAAGGGGGCAGATGTTGGAGCTGATTTGGTTGGAAAGGTAGAGGCTGGAATCCCTGAAGATGATCCTCGCAACCCAGCTGTTATTGCTGACAATGCCGGAGATAATGTTGGAGATACCAAGGGTATGGCGGCTGACTTGTTTGAAACATATGTTATTTCTGTACTTTCTGTAATGCTTTTGGGTAATTTGCTTTTCCCGGGCAACGCCAATGTTATTACATTCCCTCTATTAATAGGCGCTGTCGCGATAGTTGCGTCTATAGTCGGTTCACTATTTGTAAAACTAAAACAGGGAGGCGGGATTATGACTGCTTTGTACAAAGGGCTTATAGTTACAGGAATTTTGGCAGCAGCATCCTTTTATTATTTCACAGTTGCATCGCCTGTTCTTGTCGGATTTCCTGTATCTCCCATGAACGTTTTTCTTTCTTTGATTGCTGGCCTCGTTGTCACAGGATTAATATTTTGGATAACAGACTACTATACTGCTAAAAACTTTTCTCCTGTTCAGGGAATTGCTAAGGCCTCAACAACGGGTCATGGGACCAATATTATTGCAGGATTGGCCGTAGCTATGGAATCAACTGCCCTGCCTGTTATTGTGATTGCCGTTGCTATTTTATCTACATATGCCTTGGCGGGATTATATGGAATTGCCCTCGCTACGTTGAGCATGCTTTCACTCTCCGGAATTGTTATTGCTATTGATGCGTTCGGGCCGGTTACAGACAACGCCGGTGGAATAGCAGAGATGGCTGGTTTACCAGATTCTGTTCGTGCCGCGACAGATCCTCTTGATGCAGTCGGCAATACAACTAAGGCCGTGACAAAAGGATATGCAATCGGTTCTGCGGGATTGGCTGCACTTGTTCTTTTTGCTTCTTATACTCAAGAGTTTTCTGATTTAGGTCGCAAACTGGTTTTTGATTTATCCAATGTGAACGTTCTCGTTGGTTTGTTGATTGGTGGTCTTTTGCCATTTTTATTCGGTGCATTAGCCATGAAGGCGGTTGGTAAAGCCGGCGGAGCGATTGTAGATGAAGTCAGGCGCCAGTTCAGAGAAATAAAAGGAATTATGGATG
>CAYRDM010000063.1:0-1994 GCA_964423175.1 uncultured Candidatus Saccharibacteria bacterium
GCAAATCCGATGAGGGAGGATTGCCGTCTGTATATGTTGGAGAATCGGATCAAATAGTTTCAAGAATTAAGCAACACGACAAGAATAAAGAGTGGTGGGAAGACGCTGTGATATTTTTCAGCCCAGATGGTTCATTGACCACAACAGGCTCGCAGTATCTCGAAGCAATTTGTGTCTCAGGGTTACAAGAAGCTGGCAGGTCAATTGTTGAAAATTCAACTAATCCTACAAAAAGACAAATTCCATACGAGGATATCAGCGGACTGCAACACTTCTACGAAAACATTGTTTTACTTTTGCCATTACTCGGATACGATATTTTTGTTGGGAAGATTAACGAAAAAAAGGCTAAGGGGAGCATCACACTATTTCTGACAAGAAAGGGTGTAAAAGCTGAGGCCTTTCTACGAGAAGACGGTCAAATACAAGTATTAAAGGGATCAACAGCTGTCTCCGAAATTACCCCTTCGTTTGATAAACATCCGTACAAGTCTTTAAGAGACGACTTAATTAAAATTGGCAAACTTATAAAAAGAGAGGGGTTTTTCGAGTTTACTGACGACTATATTTTTAACAGCGCAAGTGCAGCTGGCGCAGTCATCTTAGGCAATTCTACAAACGGTAAGATAGAGTGGAAAAATAAAGAGAATAAAACTTTGAAAGAAATACTATCTTAAAAAAATATATGGCAAAAAAGAATAACATACAAAAAATATCAGTTATTGTTCCCAAAAACCCCTTCGTTCAAAAACAATTACAAGGCGTTAAACATTGCCTTGCAGCTTTAGATGTTGAAAAATTGATGGAATGGTGGCCAGGTAAACCGCATGCTCCGCACCGCGATCCAAAAAAGGTCAAAGAAATTCAACGTTCATTAGACTGGAAGCGAGTTGCTCAAATTGCGGCATATCTGCTTCAAGATGAGATCGTTGATGCTCCTCAAAAATTAGATAAATATTTTAAAACCATCTACGAACCAAAAAAGCTCGAACCGGGCAGAGAGTGGCCTCCGAAAGTACCTAAAGTTATCGGCTTTGAGAGAAGTGAATATCCAACTTTTTCAAACGTTCTTCTTCACGTAAATGGAGCAAAAATTGAGCCGATCAAAGGAGATGGTGGCGAAGCTGCCAAACTCATCTTTGACCAGTCGGACAAAGACCTGCGTTTTTCTGTTATCGACGGCCAGCATAGAATTAACGGCGCATATTTAGCAATGAAAATACGTCAAGAAAAGGCGCCACGGGAAAAATGGGAAATACCCGCAGAAATCTTTCTTGATCTTGATAAGTCAGACGATCCACCGCGTCATCAGGCGCAAATTTTTATCGATGTAAATTTCTATCAAAAAAAGGTTGATAGATCTTTGGTGGCCGATCTTTTTCCAACAGCAAGGGGGACGAGAAATCCTCTGGACGACAAAGAACGATCACAAGATATTGGGCGGAAGTTAATGTTGGAAGTTGGTCCTCTTGTTGGCATGATTCAAATCCCAGGCATTAAATTTGGCGTTAAGGACGTCGTGACGTTAGCAACATTAAACTCTGCTATCGAAGATGTTCTGGACTCCATGTCTAAGGCTGGTATAAGCAGTTTGGAAGAACAGACTGCTTTCTTCGCGCAGTGTCTAGATGCTTGGCTTGAGGCAACCGGACGAAAGCATGATCTGGCAATATCAGATAAATTAGACCCCAGTAATGTTGCTTATCAGGGCCGAGTCCTCGTCTCGTTTATCACTCTTTTGCCGGCTTGTATATGGGTGACAAAGAAAGCAGGCGCGGTTCTCATCTCAGAAAAGGCAAAGCAGTTGCAAATCAAGTGGCTAAAAGGCGTAATGGAAAGAGCTGGTCTTTTAGAGAAAAAGCTCTTTATTACGAAGGAAAAGTTTAGGATGAAGAGATATCTTGGTAGTGGTGGCACTGCTCGGTTTAGGGACGTATTGTGGGCTGCGGCAATTGGTAACCACAAAATTTCAAAATTATTTGATGAAAAGAAGC
>CAYRDM010000064.1:0-1854 GCA_964423175.1 uncultured Candidatus Saccharibacteria bacterium
ATATGGATCGTTCATTATATAACTATCCCCGTCTTTTTTAAGGATAACTATAAAATGGTCAGGGCCACTATATAGGCCTGCGATTACAGGGCCTGAGGCTAGCAACGTATCAAGTTGGCTGGCCCCGACTGAAGATATAGAAATACTTATACCTTTAACAGAAAAAGAATGGGAAATAAAGCCGCTGCCTTCAGGCAAAAAGTTAGCATCATCTGAAGCAATATCACTAGGCTTTATATCCCGACCGAAGTGGCTTGCAATCATAGAAATTGAGGTAATTAAACATCCAGAATCAGCAGACGTATAAGGTGAATTGCCGAGTGACATGTTTCCCCACAAAGAATCTCTTTGGTTATAGTAATACCCCCAACCTGCAATTTGTTTGGTTTGATTTGAAAGCAAACTTGCTCCTCCTTGGCTTGAGACAAACCGTTTGAAAGCAGCAAGTTGGGCTTTAGCACTGGCTAGTAGCTGCTGATATTTCTTTTCATCGTTTTGTGTTACTTGTAGAAGTTTTTCTTTCGCTGCCTTTTGGTTGGCAAGAGTTGTTTCTTGGCTTTTTAGCCTTTCGCTTAAGGCCAGCACTTTTGCTCGCTGGTCTTCATAATTTGTTTGGGCAGTTTGCATTTGCAGCAAAAGATCACGGTCGTTTTGCTGTATCCTTTGCAGATAATTAAAACGCGAAATAAACTGGTCTACATTTGAAGAAGAAAGAAGTAGCACAAGGTCATCCCCAGTTCTCTTCAGTTTGTAAGTTTCAACAGCACGTTCTGCAAAAACTTGGGATAAGCCTCCCAAAACACCTTCTAATTTATCAATTTGTCCACTTAATTGCTCGATCTCGCCTTGGGTCTCTTGAATTTTAAGTTCAGTTAACTTAATTTGGTTATCTTGATAAGTAATGTCGTTTTGTAACGTAGTTTTCTTTTGTTGTGTGTCGTTGAGAAGTTTTTGTGTATCGTCTATTTGTTTTTGGATTTGTTGAAGTTTATCAGTTTGGTCATCAGCCAAGACTCGCGGAGTTATTATCGTGCTCTTTATAATGAGCGTCACCAAAATAATCAGGAAAACAACCCTGAAGGATTTCAAAAGTCTCCTCATATACGCAGGTAACGGCGAATGGCAATCAGGCTTCCTGTTGCTCCTAAAAGTGAGGCAAGTAGTAATTCTATTCCAAAGACAGCTCCAAAAAGTTCAAACAATTTAACTGTCTGCCGAGGCAAAAAGTCCACATCTCCAAAAAAGCTATTTAAAGATGGAAGAAGGTAGATAATTACAATTGAGGCAAGAATCCATCCGATAAACGCACCCGCAATTGCATAAAACATTCCTTCTAAAAGAAACGGCATACGGATAAATCCTGGGGTCGCACCAATTAACTGCAAAATTTCTATTTCGTCACGGCGTGAGGAAATCCGCATGCCTAAAATAACAAGAAGAATCACCAGCGAGGAGGTTAACAAGAAACATAAAATAACAGTTCCGCCAAGCCTTATATAATTTGAAATATTTCGTAAATTATTAATGACAACCCCAATATTTTTAGTCCCGCCAAGACTTGCTGTAAATTGAACTTCTTTAACAATATCACGTCCCTGAGTTTCGTTTATTACAGGCTCGGCAAACGACAAATCAGTGACTGAAAACTCAAGGCTTGCTGGAAAAACTTTTGGAGAGACAAGTTGTGATAACAATGGGTTATCGCTGGTTGCTGTTTTATAGATATCAAGCGCCTGCTCTTTAGTCACGTATTTAACATCTTTAATCCGGGAATCACTTTGTAATTTACTTTGAAGTTGGTTGATTTGATCTTGGGTTGCTTCATTTTTAAGGAATGCGATAACTTGGGGTTTA
>CAYRDM010000065.1:0-1802 GCA_964423175.1 uncultured Candidatus Saccharibacteria bacterium
TTTTTTCATTTGCTTGGGGTGATGCACAAACTGGTATCTGGTAGCATCCTGCTAAAAAGTTTAGAACACACAACCTAAAGATTATGACAATATACGGAAGGTACTATATCTTTTTGCTTCTCCTATTGGCAAGCTTAGTGCATCCATTTCCATTTTTTGTATTCGTCACAACCTTTATTCTGTATATTTCTTGGTCAATTTGGAAATTGAGAGATGACGTAGATGACACCTTAGCTCTTATGCTAGTTCCGTTGATTCAAATTTTATCAGATGTCTGTGTAATGTCCGGGTTTGCATGGGGAATGATATTTGATAGAAAGGCAGGCTATACTAGACCATGAGCTTAAAAAAAGATGCGATCCGAGGAGTCACTTGGATAGGAGCATTTCGAGGGATCACGAGAGCCGTTAGTTTGGGAAAAACAGTGATCTTGGCTAGGCTTTTATCACCGAGTCAACTAGGTGTGTATGGAGTAGCAGCTCTTACGATGTCTCTTCTTGAAGTTTTTACAGAAACTGGCATAAATACAGTTCTAATCCAACTAAAATCGGATTTTGCAGAATATGTAAATAGTGCGTGGGTAGTTTCAATAATCAGGGGCACATTTATAAGTATCGTCATGCTTTTAGTTTCTTCACTTGTTTCACTTTTCTTTAATAGTCCAGACAGTAGAAATTTAATTTTGTTGGCTGCTGCAATTCCTTTTGTAAGAGGATTTATAAATCCATCTGAAATCGTATTTCAAAAGGAATTACAATTTAACAAAGAATTTATATTCAGAACATCTATCTTTCTGGTAGATGCTTTAGTTTCAATTACGCTTACTTTGATAACCAAAACTCCAGAAAGTCTTATTTGGGGTCTTTTAGCAGGAGCGGTTTGTGAGGTTCTACTTTCAAACCTATTGATAACACCAAGACCAGCGCTCAGTTTTGCTTCTGATAAGCTGAAGTTTATTGTTAAAAGAGGTAAATGGATGACTGCTTCAGGAATCCTTGACTACTTAATTCAAAACGGCGATAACATCGTCGTTGGTCGGTTACTAGGATCACAGTCCCTTGGTTTTTACCAAATTTCATATCAGGTCTCTACTGCTCCTGTCACCGAAATAAGTAACATACTGTCTAAGGTGACATTTCCAATCTTTGTTAAACTTTCGCTCGAAAAAGACAAATTATTTAAAGCATATTTGAAAGTTCTTTTAATTATTGGAGTTTTAGTTGGCATACTATCATTACTATTAGTTGTGTTTACTGGTCCAATAGTCTTTGTTTTAGGACAAAAATGGGAATCTATCATCCCAATTATAAGGGTATTGGCAATATTTGCATTTGTTAAGTCCCTTGTTCTTTCTTCCTATGCATACTTTTTAGCGATTGAAAGACAAGAAGTAGTTACAGTCATCTCCTTAATTGGTTTTGTTTCGATGTTTGCGGTCATTATTCCTCTTGTTTCAACTTTTGGCATTTTGGGGGCTGCGTATGCAGCGCTATTAGGCTCACTGGTTTCTATCGCTCCGGTAGTATATTATCTTCGTAAATGAATAAGAGCATGAATTTCACGGAAAGGGCGGTTCCTGGACTTACTGCTAACTTTTTAATGCAAGAAGCCATTGTTAGGTACAAATTTGCCCTTAAATATATAAAAAAAGGAAATCGCGTTTGTGATATGGCGTGTGGCACAGGGTATGGAACTTCTTTGCTATCAACTAAAATGGCTGATGTTATTGGAATTGATATAAGTGATGAGGCTTTAGATTTTGCATCAAAGAACTACGCAAATAGTCATACTTGTTTTATAAA
>CAYRDM010000066.1:0-1795 GCA_964423175.1 uncultured Candidatus Saccharibacteria bacterium
TTCTTGGCTTCTATCGCGAAAAGAATAGATGAGGAATGCATCTATCTTCTGACAGGATCAGATGCTTGGCGGATATATCCGCCGGAGTAAAAAACTCAATTAATCCAGTAAATCTGGATTTTTTTATAATTTAAGATAGGGGAGACAAAGAATCATTTTCGGGTCTAATCCTATAAGAAACCGCCTCGGCCAAATGCTTTATTTCAATCAAGTCGCTAGACTCCAGATCAGCTATAGTTCGTGCTATTTTCATTATCTTGTGGTAACCGCGCCCAGAAAGATTATTTGAAGTCACAACATCTTTAATCAATTTTTCTGCCTCGGAGCTCGTTTTGCAGTATTTCTTTATTTCTTTCGCCCCCATCTCACTATTTGTAATGAGTTTCGTGCCCAAAAACCTAAGACTTTGTAAATTTCTAACTTTTGCCACCTTATTCCTTATTTGTTTACTATTTTCAACCTTTTCTTCGGAAGTTAACTTACCATATGTTTCACGTGGAACATTTATTTGAATGTCTATTCTGTCCAAAACCGGCCCAGAAATCTTTCTTTGATATTTATAAACACCGGCAGGGTTACATATGCAAGGTTTCGAGCTATCTCCATAGTTACCACATGGACAAGGATTCATTGCTGCAACTAGCATAAACCTTGCTGGAAACTTAACAGAACTAGAAACCCTAGAAACAACTATCTTTCCTTCTTCCATCGGTTGTCTCAAAGACTCAACTACATTTCTTTGGAATTCTGGAAATTCATCAAGAAATAGAACGCCTCTATGCGCCAAAGAAATCTCGCCAGGTTTAGGCCAGCTTCCCCCTCCAACGATTGAGGTAGAAGATGCTGAATGATGCGGGCTGCGAAATGGTCTTCTTAAAATGAGAGCCTGGTCGTTTATCAAACCGGATATACTATATATTTTGGTGACCTCTAAGGATTCCTCTCTGCTCATTTCTGGCAAAATACTAGCTAAAGATTTAGCAAGAAGAGTTTTGCCAGAACCAGGCGAGCCGAACATAAGTATGTTATGACCACCGCTAGCGGCTATTAAAAGGGCCCTCTTGGCACTTTCTTGTCCCTTAACGTGGCACATATCAAATTCTTCTGAATCTTCCTCCTGTAGGCTTTTATTCAGTGCCAGGGCAAAGTCCAGTGGTTCGGCAGGGGATATAGTTGTTTTTCCCTCAAGATGTTTTATAAGTTCTGTGAGATTAGAAGCGCCAATTATCCTTACACCCTCAACAAGAGAAGCTTCATCAATATTTTCTTTAGGAACAATGACCTCTTGGAATCCCTTCTTTTCTGCCATTAAAACAATCGGCAAAATTCCGTTAATCCTTCTTAGAGAACCGTCCAAAGAAAGCTCACCTACAAAAATCTTAGATTTAACATCAAAATTTATCTGCTTACTGGCCAATAAGTAAGCAACTGCGATAGGAAGATCATAAGATGGCCCCTCTTTTTTTACATCTGCAGGTGCTAAATTAACTATTATCTTCTGGTTTTTCTTCATCGGCGGAACGAAGGAGCTATTCTTAATGGCTGACCCAATCCGATCCTTAGATTCCTCAACCGATTTGTCTGGCAAACCTACAATATTGAAAGAATGGAGACCAGGGCTTGAATCTACTTCAACTTCAATCGGAAAAGCATCCAAACCTATAACAGCAGAAGAAAAAACTTTAACTGACATATATTTGTCTTTTATTATCTTCTAGGTGGGTAGGCGATAACAAAAATTAAAACGATGCCACAGGTATAGCATCGTTTTTATATCAAAGCAATATTATTATGC
>CAYRDM010000067.1:0-1696 GCA_964423175.1 uncultured Candidatus Saccharibacteria bacterium
AGAAGGAGTAATAAAAAACATCTCAACCATAGTCTATTATGACTTCAAGTAAAGATTACTCAATCTCTTCCGCTATTTAAATCAAACACGTACATTGACAATAACCGACTATCGTTATAAGGTATAAACGTTCTTTTAAATACCTCGGGAGAAATTAATGCTAATTCTTGTTTCCTCGTTTCTTACGGCAATATTCTCAGTATTCGCCGGTATCTTTATAATCGGCAGCTTTGGTTTCTGGGCCTTGTTGACCCTAGCTTCAATATTAATAATCTGGGCGCTTGAATATGAAAAGGGCACGAGAGCCACCCTAACTCTCGTCCTTACAATATCCGCAATTATTATTTTCAATAAAGGCTTTGGCAAACTTTTCGCCTGGATAGGATCTAATTTTTTACTCTTTGCGGGATTGATTCTTGGTTACTTCTTTGTTGGTGCTATCTGGTCAATCGTAAAATGGTATTTCTATACCAAAAACCGACGTTACCAGTATGACAAGCTCAAAATTAAATTTTTCAGAAGTAAGAATCTACAGCCCAACACCGGTACCATACCGGCAGATCTAAGGGAGGAGTGGGAAAAATATCTCGGATCCAGTTTCGAATTTGGATCTGAATTTATAAGGACAACCTCCGCCAATGCGAAACTTAATCTCTCGCCAAGTCCCTATGATCATAAATCCACCATCCTGATGTGGATGGGTCATTGGCCGCTAAGTTTACTCTGGACGCTAATAAACGACCCGGTCAAACATGCCCTGCGCTGGATGTATAAACACCTAATCAAAACATACGAAAAAATATCAAATTTCAACTTCAAGAGTGTAAATTTGGATCTTCTTACTGAAGAAGAGAGACAAACACTTATTAATCGTGAGGTTGAGATAATTGCAGAGGAGCGTATAAAGAAACCTAGATACTAAAATTTTAGACTTACAACCTTGTCATTTGGCAAGGTTTTAATTTGCAAAAAAGAGGTGTGGAAAACCCATTTCAATAAAAATCTACTATATAATATAATTATTGACAGGTGATATGGACTATATCGTTCATTATTCTTTTTAAAACCCTAATTAATAAGAACAGTTCCTGTCATACATAAAAAATATGTAGATGGCCTCTGTTTTAAATGCGGATGAAAAATAAAAAAATGGTCTGGGTGGTAGTAGTAGTCGTCGTCATTGCGGCAGTTTGGTGGATAGAAGGAGGAAACAAATCCATGGTCGGACAAAATCAATACGGAATGTCTCCAACACCGACACCTTCGGCAACACCGAAATCAAATTCGGTAGTAAAGAAATCCGGAAGCTCAATTACTTCTCCCAAAACATACAACCAGCTAGTAAATGAATATGCTGGAAGGATTGTTCAATTCGATGCTAGTTGCCAAATAATACCAAGCGCTCCAACATTCAAAAACGGAACAACAATCATGTTAGACAATCGTTCTGACATGGTAAGGATAATCAGCATCGCCGGTGTAAAATATACACTCGATAAATACGGATATAAAGTGATAACACTAACAAGCCCCAAACTTCCGAAACAGCTTTCTATAAACTGCGACAACAAAGTTAATGTCGGCAGTATACTACTTCAAGCAACTATACTAAATTACTAAAAGTTCTCGGCTTAAACACAAAACCGCTCTCGAGCGGTTTTGTGTTTATTCTAACTTGAAAAAATAACAAAATATG
>CAYRDM010000068.1:0-1514 GCA_964423175.1 uncultured Candidatus Saccharibacteria bacterium
TTAAAAAAAACAATACAAAAAGCCGAAATGAAATCAATATATATTCATTTTCAATTTTAAATAAACAAAAATGATTTATCTGGGAGCTGATCACAGGGGCTATGATTTAAAAGAAAAGATTAAGTCTTGGCTTTCTGATTTGGGACATGAATACAAAGACTGTGGTGCCTCTGCCTTAAATAAGGATGATGATTATACTGATTTTGCAAATATTGTCGCGGTTTCAGTTGCGAAGGATTTATCTTTGGGCGAGCCTAGCCGCGGTATTTTAATTTGCGGTTCCGGGATAGGGGTGGCTGTTGCCGCAAATAAGACTTCAGGCATTCGTGCTGGTACTGCTATGGCAGTTGAACAGATTCGCGCATCTGTTAATGATGAAGATCTCAACGTTTTGGCAATTTCCGCCGATTATACTAAAGAAGAAGATGTAAAGAACATAGTCGAAACATTTTTAGATACAAAATTTTCAGGAGAAGAAAGACACGTCAGGAGACTTAACAAGATAAGAGAGCTTGAAAAATAGAAATGCTATCCGACAAACTTTCAAAAATAATTCCAGGGGTTGTTATTCAGGACAAAGAATCGCTTGCTGTTTATAATCACGATGCAAGTATTTTTGAGGTTGTACCCTCCTGTGTTGTAAAGCCTAAAAATTCTGAAGAAGTAAAAAAAATAGTAAGGTTAGTATCTGAAGAAAAGGCAGATAATCCAGAGATTTCATTGACAGCTAGATCGGCCGGTACTGATATGTCCGGCGGTCCTTTGAGTGATTCGATAGTTGTTGATTTTACGGCCCTAAATAAAATTTTAGAGGTAAGTGGGGATTCAGCGGTTACTGAGCCGGGTGTTTATTATAGAGATTTTGAAAAAGAAACCCTCAAGAAAGGTTTATTATTACCCTCCTATCCCGCATCGCGTGATATTTGCACTGTCGGCGGTATGGTTGCCAACAACGCGGGAGGGGAGAAGACCTTGGCTTATGGAAAGACAAATAAATATGTGGAGGAGCTTAACGTGGTTCTTAGAGATGGCGAAGAATACGTTTTTAAGCCCCTTAACACTTCTGAGCTGGAGGAAAAGAAAAAGTTAAATAATCTCGAGGGGGAAATATATAGGAAAACTTTTGACTTACTTGATAGTAATTACGACTTAGTTAAACGTGCGCAGCCAGATGTTTCTAAAAATTCGGCTGGATATGCAATTTGGAACGTTTGGGATAAAAAAACATTTGATTTGAATCAATTGTTTGTCGGATCACAGGGAACACTGGGGTTAGTTACTAAAATTAAATTCAGACTCATAAGGCCCAAAAAACAAACGAAACTTTTGGTAATATTCCTCAAAGAAATATCGTCTCTGGGCAAAATAATTAAGGACGTAATGGAATATAAGCCTGAGAGTTTTGAAACGTATGATGACCATACTTTGAAGCTAGCTATTAAGTTTTTGCCAGGGCTTATTAAGAAAATGAAAGGCAATTTTTTTATTTTTGTTCTCAGGTTTATACCCGAAAT